>JAJDTT010000162.1 GCA_022827025.1 Acidobacteriota bacterium | reverse complement strand
TCGGCGCCTGAAAGACGCCGCTCCGGACGCCGATCCCAGTCGGCGACTAGAAAGTCGCCGCTCCACCCCCCCGGTCCGGTAGTGCCCAGGCAATGGCCGGCGGACGGTGGCGCCGTTCAGGGGGAGGGCGACCACAAGGGTCGCCCCTACGAGTCGTTGGACATCGGCAACGCGGTGGGCGCCGCTGACGGACAATCCCTGCTCAGTTTCTCGCGGGATCATGCCGGAGGAGGCCCGGCGGTGGGGGACTTCTGAGAAACGCGCAGGAGTGCCAGGAGGGGGGACTTTCCTGTCCCCCCCCGTAGGAGGCGTCTTTCAGGCGCTCTCTTTCATACCAACCGGGACAGGGACAACAGGATGCGGGAGCGGGGGTAGGAAAACCCCCGCTCCTACACGCCCCTGTTTCTTCCAGGATCTCGCTGGCTCATGGCCGGTGGGAGAGCTGATGAGAAATGCAGGCTAGTGGAACCGCAACCCGTAGGTTACCCGGAATGCGCGGCCCATCTCCGCACCCCGATCCTTGATGTACGACGTGTGGTTCCGATACAGCTCGTCGGTCAGATTGGTGACCGCGAACGACAGGACGTGCGCCGCGCGCTCCCTTGGCCAGACGTACGACCCTCGCACGTCGAATCGGGTGTAGCCGTCCGTTGGGGTTTCCCCGCGGAAGACTTCGCCCTGCCTCGCCGCGAACACAACCCGCGGACTCAGAGTGAATCCACGATACGGCACGTCAAGTCTCAGCGTGCCTTGCAAGGGCGGAATACGCGGCAGCGCTTCGCCGGTCGTCGTCAGATCCGCGTCGACGCGCCCGAGGCCGAGCGTGGCCCAGGCTTGCCCGGCGAGCCGGACGCTGCCCCTCGCGTCGAATCCGACGAAGCGGCTGTCGCCCTGCAGGATGTTGTACACGGGCAGGCCGTCGAGCTCCTGGCCGCTACGGTTGCCGAAGATGAAGTTGCCGATCTCGTATACGAAGAAGTTCAGTTCGCCGCGGACGTGATCTCCCCGGTGCCGCAGGCTCACGTCGACGCCGACGGTGGACTCGGGGTCGAGGTCCGGATTGCCGACGTCGAAGGAGAGCGTGCCGACGTGGGGGCCGAAGTTGTACATCTCCTCGATGGCCGGTGCGCGGTGCGAACGGGTCAAAGTGGTGACCAAGGCGTTGCCGCCGCCGAGGCGCGTATGGAGTCCGACCGACGCCGACGCACCCATGAATTTGCGGTCACGCGGATCGGGCGCCTCGATCGGAGGGTGATCCTCGCCGTGCTCGTCTTCGTGATCATCGTGATCGTCTTCGTGCTCCTCACCGTGCTCGTCGTGCTCTTCGTCCTCGTCGTGCTCTTCGTGTTCGTCTTCGTGTTCCTCGTCGTGCTCGTCTTCGTGCTCGTCTTCGTGCCCATGGCCGCCGGTTCGCTCGGCCACTTGGTAGTTGTCCCGCTCGACCCGACCGCCGAACTGCAGGCGAAATCGCCCGAAGCTCAGCTCTTGGTAGGCGAAGGCCGCAAACGACCCCAGATCGGTCTGTGGCGCCAGCGCCTCAAAGCCTGCGGCCTCGAAGTCGCGTACCCGTGCCCAGGCGCCGAACCTCCCCGACAGACGGCCCGTCTGCCGCTGGAAAACGTCGGCGCGGGCGATGTAAGAGCGGTTTTCAAAGCGGGTGCCGATGCGCTCGCTGCCGCCCTCGATCTCCAGTTCGTTGTGCTGCCAGTCGTTGAAGTTCAGGCTGAATTGCACCTTTTCGACGACGCGGTTGGCGAGGTTCTGGAAACCGAAGTCGAAGTGCATCCCGCGATACTGCCAGTCGAGCGCGATCGCGGTCTCCCCGTGCTCGTCGGGCTCCTCCATGTGGTGTTCGTCTTCGTGCCCGCCGGGCTCCTCCTCGTGGTGACCGTGACTGTGGAGTTCGCCGGCGAACGGGACGCCGTAGCGACCGTCGTTCAACTTCACGCCGGCGCTCGTGAAGAACCGGTCGCCCGCCCAGCCGGCACCGGCCCGCGCGCTGGTTGACTCGGTGGCGGTGTTCTCGACGATCCCCTCGGGGGATGTGTAGTCGTTGGTGTGCCGCCGGCCGCCGCCAGCCCAAAAATGAGCGCCGTTCCGCGCGAACTGCAGTCCGGCGTTGGCGCCTGCCTGCGCGTTTGCGGTTCCCAGATCGGCGCTCAACTGCGCCCGTGTGCCATCGAAGAGCGACTCGCGGTAGCTTGCGTGAGGCGTGATCACGTTGACGACTCCTCCAACCGCGTTCGAGCCGTACAACAACGTCGCAGGCCCGCGCACGATCTCGATTCGCTCTGCGCCGTAGGGATCGATCGCGACGCCATGGTCGCCCGACTCGGCCGACAGGTCGCCCGCACGAATCCCGTCTTGCAGGATCAGCACCCGGTCACCGTCGAACCCGCGGATGATCGGCCTGTTCGATCCGGGCCCGAAGCCGCGGAGCGCGACACCCGGTTCGCTCTCGATCGTAGTGGCAAGATCTCCCCCCGACTCCCGGACGATATCGATCCCCTGGACCGTCGACACTGAGTTGAATGCCTCAAGCGATGTCTCGGTTCCGACCGGCGAGGCCGTCACAGTCAGGTCCTCCAGCAACGGCGAGAGACTCAGCACGAAGTTCGCTGTGGCCGTCCCGCCGGATTCGACGATCACCGTCTGCCGACCGGCGGTCAGATGCTCCCGCTGCGCGAGAACCTCGTACTCTCCGGCGGGTATTCCGTCGATCTCGAACCTTCCCTCATTGTCGGTCAGCGCGGAGTCGCCGGAGCCTATGACGACTACGACCGCGCCGCGGATGAAGTCCCCGCTTTCCTCCAGCGTCACCGTTCCGCGCACGGTGCCGGTTTCGTTGGCCAGCAGCGGTGTGAAGCCGCCGGCGGCCAACACGGTCGCGACAAGGCCTGTCGCAATCTTTCGGTATATTTCCCCTATTCTCTTTCGGTACATCTTTCCGATTCCCTTCCTGATTCCTATACGGTTCATTGATCCGCCACCGCCGTGAGTGGAAACCGCTTGGGACGCGCGCCACCGCCGGACCCCGGGAAGAATTCCCTCACGCGACACTGGAAGTCGCGGGCCCGCGCGGCGACAGCAAACACATCGGTCGCACGGGGCGCATTGGCATGCGCCACCGAAACGAGCGGTGTTGCCGGTGATGGCGGCTCGAGGTGTCGTAAACGTGTAATGGAAGCTAGGCGGGAGGCGCTCGGGCGGAGATGCTGCGGGAATGGCCGGATGCAAACCACCCGCCGTCGTCAGCCTGCTCGAGCGGCGCCGAAACGACCGAGAAACCGATCTGCAAGGATCCGGGGAGCTCGACGGCAGGCTGGTGCCGGAACTGGCAGGCCACGCAGTCGTGGTCGACTGCGTGCTCATCGAGGCAGATGGCTGCGGCGACTGTGGCGCCGGCGACCGCCAGCGCCAGGACGACGATCCAGGCGCGCCAGCCGGAGCCAAGTCGTGCGGACCCGTTGTGCACGGATCCTCCCTTAGCCATCATTTTCCAAGGCTAGCACAGATTGCCTTGGAGAGAAGGGAGAAGGACGGGAGCGAGAGAATCTCCTCGAAATGTTGATAATAGGCGACCGGGGAGCAACGCGTCTCCGCCGGGATGCAGATCCGGTCGAATCCCGTGAAGATACTTGCCACGGGCTGTTAAGCACAATACGTGTTGCCCAACGCAGTTCCATGAAGACCGACAGTCTTAAAGAGTCCCTGACGCCAACCCGACTTCAAGGAAGGATCCGCTCGCTGGATCTGCTTCGCGGGTTTGCCCTGCTGGGTATTCTGATCATGAACATTCAGTCTTTCTCGATGGTCGGAGCCGCCTACTTCAACCCCACGGCATTCGGGGACCTCACCGGCAGCAACGGCTGGGTCTACATCTTGAGTCATTTGCTGGCCGATCAGAAGTTCATGACGCTGTTCACGATTCTCTTCGGCGCCGGCATCGTGTTGATGACCTCCCGGGCGGAAGCCCGCGGGGTCAGCTCCGCGGGCCTTCACTACCGGAGGACGGTAATTCTATTGGGTTTCGGGCTGTTGCACGCCTACCTGCTATGGGCTGGCGACGTGCTGGTCTCCTATGCCCTCTGCTCGTTGGTGGTCTTCCCACTTCGCAAGTTGTCTCCCAAGACGCTGCTGACGTTGGGCCTGGGGAGTGTGCTGATCGGGTCCGTCATTTTTCTGTTCATCGGTCTGTCGTTGGGATACATCCCGCCCGAAGATCAAGCCGAAATGATGGACAACTGGAAACCGTCCGCCGAACGGGTGCAAGAGGAGGTGACGGTTTACCGGTCCGGGTGGTTGAAACAGATGGAGAAACGAGTGGACACGGCACTCGGTATCCAGACGAAAGTGTTCCTGATGTGGGGGCTTTGGCGAGCGGGCGGACTGATGCTGATCGGGATGGCGTTCTTCAAATGGGGTGTCCTGACGGCTGCCCGTTCGACTCGTTTCTACTTCGGTCTTGCCGCCGCGGGTCTGACCCTGGGCTGGACGTTATCGAGCTACGGCTTGGTTCACAATTTTTCCAGGAACTGGTCTCTGGACTGCCAGTTCATCGGAAGTCAGTACAACTACTGGGGAAGCATTCTGGTGGGCCTGGGCTACCTCAGCCTGGTGATGCTGATCAGCAGATCACAGGTGGGGGGACGTCTATTGCGATCCGTATCGGCAGTCGGACGCACGGCGTTGAGCAACTACCTGCTGCAGACGGTCCTCTGCACGACGCTGTTCTACGGTCACGGCTTCGGACTCTTCGGGAGCGTCGAGAGAACGGCGCAGGTCGCAATCGTCTTGGCAGTCTGGATCGTTCAACTCATCGCCTCCAGTTGGTGGGTCAAGCGGTTCCGTTACGGGCCCACGGAGTGGGTGTGGCGCTCGCTGACCTATGGGCAGTTCCAACCCATCCGATAGGCACCGGCCCCGAGACTGGAGGCACACACTGGAAGAGCAGATCCGGAAAGACACGTGGAAGAAGGGTGTCCAGAAACGTCTTCATCGAGGGCTCCTCCAGCAGGAAGATCACCCGGGTCATCGTGGGTCCGCGCCTTCGAAGAGCCCCTGCCTCCACAACGTGCCCAGCTTGTCGCCCTCGTCCACAAGTTTCTTCAGCAGCCGGTCGGTGGACGCCCGCCGCACGTTCGTGAAGCCGTGCTCCTTCGCAAACCAGTACACTTCGTTCAACCCCGCGCCGTTGAGGAAAAACGGGGAATGGGTCGACACGAAGACCTGTCCGCCCCGCCGTGCGTAGTCTCTGAACTCTTCGACGAGTTCCAGCAGGAGGTCGGGGTACAACTTGTGCTCGGGCTCCTCGACGGCGAGAAGCGGGTGTGTCTTGGGGGCATAGAGCAGAATCAGGTAGGCGAACATCCTGATCGTTCCGTCGCTGACAAAGCGGGCGACAAATGGATCTTGAAACGCGTGATCCTTGAAGCGGAGCATCAACCGGCCGTCTTCCGTCAGTCTCGCCTCCACTCCGTTCACGCCGGGAACTCGCGCACTCATCGCCTGCAGAACCCGGTCGAAACACTCGGGGTGATGCTGGTAGAGGTACTGAGCGACCTGCGCGACATGGTCGCCTCTGGTGGACAGATGTTCCGCGTACCCCGCTTTCACGCTGGGCCTCGAGTCCGAGACGTGCCAATTCTCGATCATGCTACGGAACTCCGACACCACTCGAAATCGTTGGAACTGTCCCAGTCCCTTGATGGCCAGAACACTGGGGTTGTCCAGCTTGAAATCCTCCCGCTCCTCCTCGACGCCCGCTTGTCCGTAGACCGACTCATTGGTGATGGCAGATCCCTCGCCGCCGCTGAAGTCGACGAAGTGCCGCGGCCTTCCGTATCGCCCCCGCCGGTACCGAAGCACTTCGCGGGATACGACGACCCGTCCATTCTCGGTGGCGATCCTGAGAAGATACGTGGCCAGGTGCCCACCACTCTCCCGAAACTGGACCGTGATCCCGATCGGTCCCTCGCTGCCGCGCGAAACCAACTCCCGAAATCCGCCCCGCCGCGTCACGGCGGCCGCAACGTTGTGGGTCAGGGCGTCCTTGAGGAACGTGAAGACGTCGAACAGGGTCGACTTTCCCGACCCGTTGGCGCCGACGAAGATGGAGAGTTGGGGGAGATCCTCGAACTTCACACTGCGGAACACGCGGTAGTTTTCTATTTTGATGTTCTTGATACGCATCCGTCAGCTCTCGGGCTCAAGGATCTCGGCAGTCACGGATTCTGCCACCCGGAAAGATTTGCCTGCGCTGCAGGGGCTCTCGCGCCCGACAGTTGCCTGATCTCGACCCAACTCCCGGCCAGAGTATTGTGCTGGAGCGCCTCTGCGGCCCGCTTCTTCCGCTCCGAGATCGAGTAGAGCAGAACGGAACTCCGTTCACCGCTTCAGCAGTTCATCCAACGACAGCCGCTCGAAGACCAGGTCCGACTGGCTTCCCTCGTACACGATTCCGATGTGCCGGTCGTCGACGCGGGTGATGCCCGGGTAGCCGCGGCCCAAGCCCTCGTCCAGCAGAATCTGGTAGTCCTCGGGCCAGGTCATGCCGTCGTCGAAGCTGACCTTGATGGTGTGGTGATGCCGTCCGTCGGTGGAGTTGGGATTGGCAAATAGCAGGATGTGTTTCGACTCCCCCTCTTCCTCGTAGTCGAAACGAAAGAGACTGGCGTTGCAATTCGGTTCGACCAACGCCTTGCGGTTGGTGGCGTGCGGCGTCCAGCTATGGCCCAGATCCCAGGTCACGTAGACGGCCCGGTAGGGGTCCGGCTTGTCGTTGCGCATGTTCAACATGACGGACCCGTCGCCGAGCTGCACCGCCAGGGTCTCGTTGCCTCCACTGAAGGCAGGGGTGCTCACCGTCCAGGTGGCGCCATGGTCGCGGCTGTAGATGATGTTGCCGAAGGGGTATCCGGTCTCGTCACGCCCCTGGGTCGGTATGACGATGGTCCCGTCGGAAAGAGTGATCCCCGTGTTGGGCGCCGGGGCGAAGAGCCACCATTCCGGTTTCTTGAATTTCCGGGTCAGGTTCTCCGGCTCGGTCCAGGTGAGCCCGTCGTCCTTGGATCGGACCATCAGGAACTGGGCGGTCTTGCCGATTTCGTATCCGGGCTCGGAGCCGTCGTCGCGCCACTGGTGCTTGCCCGGTTTGCCCCACATCCAGACGGCGGTGACGAAGATCTCTCCGGTGTTCTCATCCACGAGGATCCCGGGGTCGGCGACCCCGTTTTCCTCCTGCGGCAACCCGCCCCATTCCCCCATGTCCATGATCGCCCGCTGCGGCTCCCAGGTCTGGCCGCCGTCCATGCTGCGGATCAGACCGATATCGATGTCTTCCTGCAAGTCCCGAGACTTCCGCCACCGGATGTCGTAGACGCACAGGAGCGTGCCCTCGGGAGTCGTGGCGATGGCCGGGATGCGATAGGTGTGGACCCCGTCGTCCATGTGTTTGCGCAGAGCCACGCCGATTCGTTTGCGGACGCCGGGAGTCGTGTCCGCGGGGATCAGCGCTCCGGCGGAGGTGTTGACGGAATTGCAGACGGCATCGATTTTGTTTTCCAGGTCCGCGGTCGGCCGCAACCGGACGGAGAGCCAGAAGACATTCTTCCCCGGCGAGAGTTCCTGATTGCCCGTGAATACGAATGAGCCAGTCGGCCGGGCGGGGACGCCGAACCTGTTCCTGGCCTCGAACTCCTCCTGGTCGCCCGAGTAGAACAACTCCAAGGATTCGATGTCGTTGGGATCGTCGGTTCCGTCGAGCGTAAAGTTGAACAGTCCGGCGGTGTGACCGCCGGAGTCCGCTTCGACAGTCAGTCGCAACAACGGGTTGTGTTCGTTTCGGATCAGCACCGGATGCACCCGTTGGGAAGTGGTGATTTCCAAGCTTCCGGAGAACATGCCTGCACATCCGGGGAGAGCCGGCAGGAGCAGCAGCAAGGCCGCCGGTCCCTTGGTCATCAGGCGGGTCGGTTTCGGATATCCGTTTCCGGTCTTCATCGGTTCTCCTCCATTGGCCTAGGAGCCTGTGCCGCAGAAATTGATCTACTGCGAAAGCGGTAGAATCGGTCCATATTCGTGCGATTTCTCGGCGAATAGAACAACTATGCACCTCCAAATCGTGAAAATCTGGCCTCGATTCCCCACTTTCTCGCTACGATCATTTCTACGGCGCAAACTCCTAGTCGGCAGTGGGGCCGTTTTTGGTCCGGTCCTCTCGATTCTTGATCCTGGCTTGGGAACGCGGCGACTTGGTGCCGGAGGGCGGTCTCCAGAGCTTCGAAGTCCAAGGCTTCGGCCGCCAGGGACCCCATCAGGGTCCGGACTTCTTGCCGGATCTCCTGCGCCAGCGTTTTTTGGAGCCCTTTTTTTGGCCCGTCCGGGCCGAAGAAGCGTCCAGCTGAGCCTGACAAATCTGCTCGCTGACGTTCTCTGACCTTCATCATCAGCATCACTTTCGTGTCGTGCACCCTCGAGTGGAATCGTTATTGACAGCCACTGTTAATACACTGTACAGTCACCTTAGCATTTTGATTGTTTGCGTGGGCTGGATTTTCGTCAAGGGGAGACACCGTATGCTACTTGGCAAACAACATCTCAAAGTAACTTCTCTATTAATCATTTCAATCTTAGCAGTTACTCCTTTACTTCTATCGCAGGCTACGACGGGGAAGATAACGGGCACCGTCGTCGATGATTCCGAGGCGGTGATTCCAGGGGCCACCGTGACTGTAACCAATGTGGACACCGGTGAAGAACGTGAAGCGATCACCGATGATTCGGGTGTTTTCGGACTTCCGTATTTGAGACCAGGTGTCTATGACCTCAGAGCCGAAATGCCCGGCTTCAAGACGGCCCTACTGACCCAGATCGAGATTCGGGTGGATTCGCACGTCCGTCGCCAGGTGACGTTGGCAGTGGGGGAGGTCACGGAACAAGTGACCGTCCAGGCTGCGGCGACTCGTGTCGAAACGGAAACACCGGCGATCGGTGAAGTACTGCAGGAACGGGAGATCAAAGAGCTTCCCATCAATCAGAGAAGTTTTGTCGGCCTGACTCGCTTAACTGCGGGGGCCCACGGTTCCCCCTTTACAGAGTCCGGTAACGCAGGCGAATCCCATGGTTTTCGCATAGGCCGTGGGGTGACCACCGTCACGATTTCAGGTCAGCGGGAGACCTCGACCAATTACATGTTCGATGGGATCCCGAGTAAAGAGCCCTTCTACGGATCTTCCGCTCAACTTCCGGCTCTCGATGCTTTGGCTGAAGTGAAAGTCCAGCGGGGTTTCTTCTCAGGTGAAAACGATAATCCAGCGGTCGTCAACGCAATCACCAAGTCGGGAACCAACGCAATTCACGGCTCCGGCTGGCTGTTTCATCGTAACGACAATCTGGACGCGCGAAACTTCTTTTCGGTCGGCAATCCGGAGTTCCTCCAGAACCAGTTCGGAGCTGAGGTGGGCGGTCCGGTGATTCAAGATAAACTGTTCTGGTTTTTTAGCTACGAAGGCTTTCGCTCACGAAAGGCCGCGACCGGTCGCAACATCGTCCCCACGTCTCAGCATCTACAGGGAGATTTCTCGGATTTGGCAGAGCCCCTGATCGATCCACTCACGGGAGAGCCCTTCCCAGGGAATATCATCCCGTCGAACAGGTTTCATCCATTTGCCACCCAATACATAGGTCTCGGTTTCATACCGGCGCCCAATCAGCCGCCCGGTGACGTCTTCAATCTCATTGGCGAGACGGGTCTCGTGAGAAATGATGACAAATTCATCACGCGAGTGGATTTTGCACTCTCGGAGACGGATAGATTCTTCGGAAGATGGTCCGGGATTGACAGTATCGTCAACGATCGAAGTTTGTTGCCCGGGTCAGAAACGGCGCGTCCGTTAACTGCCCATAATGTGGTTTTTGATTGGGTTCATTCGTTTGGACCCACACTGGTAGCCAATGCGAAAGCAGGTCTGAACAAGGTGGAAATCAGCTACTGGAGTCCAACAAACGCCCTGACGGATCCCGACTGGCCGACGGAATTTGGAATACGGAACATTAACATTGTTCCTGAGTGCAATGCGGTGCCAGGTGTGTCAATGGGTGGCTTTTCGACGTTTGGTGGGCCAGGCAGCTGCATAGCCCCTTTCCAGAATGACTGGCACTACATCTTCAACATGTCATGGATAAAGGGGCGCCATAACCTGTCCTGGGGACTCGAGGTGCGCGATAAGGGTCACACGCTGATCGGCACCTTCAACCAGCAGGGTAGCTTTCAGTATTTGGGTCAGTTCACCGGGCATCCGGTAGGAGACTTTCTCCTGGGGCATACGAATCGAGTTATCGGTCACAAGACCGGTCCCCAAGTCGACAAAGAAGGAATCTGGTTCAACAGCTTCATCCAGAATGAGTTCAAAATCAGCCCCAACGTTAGCCTGACCCTCGGTCTGCGCTATCAGCTCTACCCCTGGCTGGTCTCCACAACCGGGGACCGGCTCGGCCTATTTGACGGAGCCGCGAACGGAGGCGCCGGAGGCTTTCGCGCCGAGAGGGATGTCGGACGCGTGATTGACGTCGATAAGAACAACTTTGCTCCCCGGATTGGAATTGCGTGGAGCCCAGGGGGTTCTCAGGATTTTGCCATCCGTTCCAGTTTTGGAATCTTCTACGACGAGGTGCCCGGAAACGAACTGGCGTGGGACGCTATCCTTTCGCCCAACAATAGTATTGTCCAGACCTTCTTCAGCGACACCGACAAGCCGACGATCGAAATCTCAACACTTTTTCCGGATCCGCCCCCGGGTGATCCGTTTGATATAAAAGACATATCCCTCATACTCTTGAGTACTCCTCAGAGGCGGTCGGATCCCTATCAGCAGATATGGACCCTGAGCGTCCAACGTATGCTTCCCTGGGGCTTGTTTGGTGAGATGGCTTATGTGGGCTCTCATGGTGTGAGCATGTCGAAGCGGTGGAATATCAATCGGTCCATCGCACGTTGGCGTGAAGGGGGGCGAACGGCAAACGACCCGTCCTGCGATTCGGCCTGCCGTCAGGCGAATCGTGCTTGGCCTGATTTTCAGTTCATTCTCACGGATCATGCCATGGGACAGTCCTGGTATCACGGCCTGGAATTCACACTACGAAAAGCTTTGAGTCAGGGATTGAGTTTTCTGACCACTTACTCCTGGGCGAAATCGCTGGATACTGATTCGTTTGACAGTAAGGGAGCCCGTAACTATGTGCCCTGGGATCGGGACAAAGGCCTGAGTACTTTCGATTTGCGGCACCGTTTTAACTTCAGCTTCGTATACGAGTTGCCTCTTTTTGAAGGCCAAAGCACAGCCATGCGACACGTATTAGGAGGTTGGCAACTGTCGGGCATCACGACGCTCATGAGCGGTTTCAACTTCCACCCAACTACAAGCTCGGATCCAGCCAACAGTGAGGCCATCTTCAACAAGCGTCCCAATCGCTTGGGAGACGGCAACCTGCCGGCCGGTCAGCGATCACCGGATCGATGGTTTGATCTCGACGCCTTTTCATTGCCGGCCCCTGGCACCTTTGGTAACGCGGGTGCTCAATACCTGTACAGCGATGGTTTTGTCGGTCAGGACTTCGGGCTATTCAAGAATTTCAGTTTCCCAGGGATCTCGGAAGAAGCAAAAGTACAGTTCCGGACAGAGTTTTTCAACGTCTTCAATAACGTCAACTTTGGAAGACCAAGCGCCAATTTGGAGTCCGGATCCTACGGGCGGATCACGACAGCTACCGATGCACGAAGGATCCAATTCGGATTGAAGGTCATCTTCTAGTATCCCCTTGAGAAGCTAGAGCACGGACACCGAAGGTGCCTTCGGTGTCCGTCCCTTGCTACGGATACTGCAGTTCCGGAGACAGGGCAGACTCCGCCTTGAGCCGGTTGTACTGGTTGAGTGCTGCTTCAGCCTCCTGATTCCTCCCGGACCGCCGATAGAGCGTGAACAAGGCATAGTGCGCTTCAGGACTATCCGGCTGGATGCCGACAGCACGTTTGAGCAGCCTTTCGGCCCCGGCCAGATTGACATCCTTGATCTGGCGTTCGGCTTTCATCACGAGAGCCTGAAAATGATCTGAGTCCAGCGCCAGCACACGATCCAGATATTCGTCGGCTTTCCCGCCCTTCTGGTTTTCCTCGTAGAGGGCTTCAAGAACCGCTAGCTGATAGAGGGCGTGCACCCCCAACGGTGAGGACTGATTGATAGCCAGCAACTCTTTCTCAGCTTCCTGCGTTCTGCCCAGCATCCGCAATGCCGAGCCCATGAGCAAACGGGTGTGATCGTCGGGGGCTCCGTTTGAGAGATAGCGGTCGATCCATTCCAGCGCTTTCCCGGCTCGATTGGCGGACAGGTACTGACGCGCCACAATGAATTCGAGGCTGTGCTCCGCTGCCGTAGGGGCCACAGCCCGCAGCAGCCTACCGGCGATCTGAGTGTATCCGGGATGTTCCTGGGCTGATATGACTGCTGAGACGATCATATCCTTCAGTAGACCGGGATCGGTCCCCCAGGCTTTGCGAAACGTCTCGACGGCCGCCGTTTCGTTCCCCCGAGCGACGAGGGTAAAGGACAATCCGAACAGCGCGTGCATATTGTCGGGGTTCATGTTGAGGATCTTTTTGTATTCCACCTCGGCCCCGTTCATGTCGAGAGCCTGAAAAAGGAGTCCCGCTAGTTGAAGCCGTGGAGAGGGCGTCGCCGGATCCAGGCGTATATTCTCTCTTAGTGCAGCGATGGCCCGCTGCGGCTGGTTCAGCTGTATCCGCACCTGGGCCAGAGAATTGAAGTACCGGGGACGCGTCTCCAGTTCAGTCGCTCGGACGAAATACTCGCCTGCTTTCTCCAGATTGCCACGTGCAAACTCCGCACGGCCCAGGTTGTAGTGCGCCATGGCCGAGGACGGATCCTCAGCCAGAACTTCGCGGGACAGCTCCTCAACACGGGGAATGTCTTGCAGTTGAAAATAAGTATCGGCCAGCTTGAAAAGAATATCTGGATTTGAGGGTTGTTGCTCCAAAGCTGCCTTTATAGAGCGCGCGGCTTCATCATGTTTTCCTTGGGCGGAATAGATTAATCCAAGTTGGTAGTGAACCTCCGCAGAATCCGGGAGGTCCATTTGCAAGGCCCTGGAGATGTGCCGCTCGGCGGATTCGTAGTCCTTCCTGGCGAAATCAATCCGGCCTTGCAGAATGTAAGCGGGTGCGGCGGCGCCTTCTTTGACGAGTGGTTCGAGCTTGCTTTGTGCCGAGTCCAAATCCCCATTCTGGAAGTGGAGCAGGCTCAGGAAGTATTGCAGCCGCGAAGGCTCGAACTGAGGATTGTCCACCTGGGGACGAAGCGCCACAACCCGTTCCAAGACCTCGATCGCTGCTTTGTATTGAGACTGAAAGTGCAAGCTGACGCCCAGGTAGTAAAGGGCTTGAGCGTCGTCCGGGTAAGAATCAAGGTATTCTCGAAAGAGTTTCTCGGCCTCGGCCGATTTGTTCTGGTTGAGAAGTTCCAGGGCCTTCCGGCGAATCTCTAAA
>JAJDTT010000112.1 GCA_022827025.1 Acidobacteriota bacterium | reverse complement strand
CAGTTCATATGAACTAACATTTCACGCACACGATCTCATGGAAACGAATATTACATAGCACGGATTTCTAGAACCAGATAGAATCGTCTAAAATAAAATGGAAATGAGGCCAGCCCGTCATGCAGTAGCTCTTGGAGAAGGATTGGACCACCACCACCGCGTCGTCCCGGCCGGCGATCCGCAGGATCGAGGGAGCCGCCTCGCCCTGGTAGTAGATGCGCTCGTAGACCTCGTCGGCCAGCAGCCACAAGCCGTTGCGGCGGCAGAAGTCCAACAGGCGTTGCTGGTCGCCGGGGGACGCGACCCAGCCCAGGGGGTTGGAGGGCGAGCTGTAGACGAGCAGCCGGGTCCGGGGCGTCAGCGCAGACTCCAGGGCGTCGAAATCGGGAACGAAACGGCCTTCCCGGCGCAGGAAGGGGACTTCCCGGGGATGTCCGGCGAAGAGACTGACAATGGCCGCCGCATTGGGCCAGTTGGGGGTCAGAAGCAGCGCCTCGTCCCCCGGATTCAAGAGGCACCGGATCGACAGGTTGAGGGCCTGGACGCCTGAAGCCGTCACCAGGATCTCCGAGGCCGGGTCGAGCCGGACCTGATGGAGCTCGAGATATTTTTCGGCCAGCGCCTCCCGCAGACCGGGCAGACCCGAGTTCTCGGTGTAGAAGGTGTAGCCCTCCGCCATGGCCCGGCTGGCCGCCTCCTTGATGAAGCCGGGCGTGGGCATGTCCGACTCGCCGAACTGGAGCCGGAGCACTCCCTCCATGGTGAAGGCCACGTCGGCCAACTCCCGAATCTGGGAGGGCTTCACCTGGAACACGCTGGAAGCCAGACCTATTTGGGCGCCGGACCACTCGTTCTCCATTTTTCGGGGCCAGTCTACTACGGAGGCGGCGGACATGGGTCAGACGACCTGCGATGGATTGACACGGCGACCCGTCTGGTCCAGGCTTCGGATCATTCCAAGATGGAGCTTTTCAACGTATCCCCTTCCTGCCGGAAGGCGGGCCTCCACTCTCGCGCCATCCTCTTCCGGGGGGTCTCGATCCGGCCCTCGCCGCCCGGATTCCCGGAGCGGGTCCGCCGGATCGCAGCGGATCTCCGGGCCCGTTTTCCCACGCCCCGGTCGGTTCGCGAGTCGCCCCCGATGGTGGAACTGCATTCCATCTTCAGGAACGTTGGAGTCAACCCCCGCAAGCTGCAGCCGTCCTGTGAAAGGCTCGTGCAGTTGGTCCTGAAGCGGGGCGCCATTCCGTCCATCAACAACCTGGTGGACACCTACAATCTGGTGAGTCTCAAGTGGAGCTGTTCCCTGGGGGCCCACGACCTGGACCGCCTCGCCCCGCCGGTCCGACTCCGATTCCTGAACGGCGACGAATCCTTCGTGCCCCTGGGCAGCCGGGAGCCGGAACCCTTCGGGCGCGGCGAATTCGGATACGTGGATGCCCGGAATCGCTTGATCTGCCGGTTGGACGTCCGCCAGGCCGAGTTCAGCAAGATCACCCCCGAGACCACCAACGCGCTGCTCATCGTGGGCGCCACCCGGGCCCTCGGCACAGGGCACGTGGAACGGATTCTGGCCGAGACCGTGGAGGAGGTCACCGGGACCTGCGGCGGCAGCGGTGAGATCCTGGCAGGGTGACGGGAACCATCGAATATGACGAGCTTTCGCGAATTCGAGCACGGACGATGGCAGGAAGCCGTCGAGACCTACGCGGGCTTCTGGGCCGATCTGACCCGCCAGGCCGTCGCGCCCCTGTTGGATGCGCTTCGAGTCGCTCCGGAAACCCGCCTCCTGGACGTGAGCTGCGGGACCGGACACGTCGCTGCGGCGGCGGCCTCGGAAGGGGCTTCGGTGGTCGGAGTCGACTTCTCCAGCGAAATGCTGTCCAGAGCCCGAACCCTCCACCCCACCCTGGACTTCCGGCTGGGGGACGCCGAGGATCTGGACTTCCCGGACGGGAGCTTCGACGCCGTCGCCATCAATTTCGGGATGCTCCATTTCCAACATCCGGAGCGGGCCTTGGCCCAGGCCTTCCGCGTGCTGCGGCCGGGCGGACGAGCCGCCTTCACGGTCTGGGCGGCTCCGGACCAGTCCCGGGCCTTCGAAGTCGTCTACGGCTCCATTCGCGACTACGGCACACTGGAGGTCCCGCTGCCGCCCGGGCCTCCCTTCTTCCGTTTCGGCGCCCCGGAGGAATCGCGCCGGGTCCTCCTGGCAACCGGGTTCCGGATACCGCGAGTCGAGTCTCTCCGGTTGACTTGGCGGCTCCCTTCGGCGGCGGTCCTCCTGCGGGCGTTCGAAGAGGGGACAGCCCGCACCGGTCCCACGCTATTGGCGCAGAGACCGGAAGACCTGGTCCGCATCCGCACCGCGATTCTGGAGCGGGCTTCGGCCTACGAATCCGGCGGTGGCCTGGAAGTCCCCATGGTGGCCGTCCTCTGCCGGGGACGAAAGGAGAGTGGACCCGGGTGAAGTCGGGGTGAGTTGACAGTTTTGTATCAGAGTTGGATACTTTTGTATCCATGCGAAACAGTCTTGCTCACCGGCGACGGCGTCTGAACTGGTCCCAGCAGGAGCTGGCCCGGCGCTCGGGTCTCTCCCGCGCCGCCATCAGCGCCATCGAGACGGGACGGGTCATTCCTTCCACCGCGGCCGCACTCGCCTTGGCCCGCGCTTTCGACTGCTCGGTGGAGGATCTCTTCAGCCTGGGCGGCATCGACGGCCAACATGTCGATTGGGCCTGGGAGCCCCGGCGGCAACGGGGCCGTTTCTGGCGGGCGAGAGTCGGCGGCAGGACCCTCGCCTTCCCCACCGAGTGGACGCTGGCGGGCAGCCTGCGCCACGACGGCGTCTACGGAGAACACAAGCTCGAGCTGACCCGGACCATGAACCCCGAGAAGACGCTGGTCGTGGCCGGGTGCGACCCGTCGGTGGGCTTGCTCTCCTCCCACGTCGGGGCCGATTGCGGTCTCCGGGTCCTTCCCCTGATCCGCTCCAGCCGGGAAGCGATCCGGCTCCTGGGACGGGGCCTGGTGCACGCGGCGGGCCTTCATTTCGACCCTGCCGAGAACCTGCGGGCGGCGCGCGAGGTCCTGGGCGAGAACTTCCGCCTCGTCCGCGTGGCTCGATGGGAGGCGGGCGTGGCTCTGGACCCGGCTCAGAAGGCCGCTTCGGTCCGCGAAGTCCTGGCCTCGAACCTGCGCTGGGTCGGCCGGGAGGAGGGTTCGGCCGCCCGGCAGTGCCTGGATCAGATTCTGGGATCGGGGAACAAGCCCGCCGGCTACCACCACACGGCCCGCGATCATCATGGCGTCAGCGAAACCATTCGGACCGGCTGGGCCCAGGCCGGGATCTGCGTGCGCCTGCCGGCACAGGAACGGGGCCTGCGCTTTCTCAAGGTCCGGGAGGAGAGCTACGACCTCTGCTACCGGGCCGACCTGGAGTCCACGCTCCCCATTCGGAGTCTCGTGCAGGTCCTCCGCTCCCGGGCCTATCGAAACGATCTGCAACAGCTTCCCGGCTTCGAGGCCGCCGGCGCCGGGGAGCGGATCTAGCAACGTCTCATGCAGAAACGCTCCCTCCCGAACCGCTTGCGCACGGCCGCCGCGGTCCTGATTGCGGCCGCGGCGCCTGCCTGCGGCGCCCGCGAAGAAGGTTCGTCTTCCATCCTCTTCTTCGCGGCGGCCAGCACCCAGGACGCCGTCCGGGAGATCTCCACCCGGTTCGAGGCCGAAACCCAAGTGCCGGTGACCCTGAACTTCGCCGCCTCGTCGACCCTGGCGCAACAGATCCTGGCCGGCGCCGGAGGCGACCTGTTCCTCTCCGCCAACGTTCATTGGGTGGAGGAGGTCATGGCCGAAGGCCTGGCTTCAAGCCGGCGGGACCTGTTGGGAAACCGGCTCGTGATCATCGCCCCGGCGGAGAGCGGCCTCCAGCTCCGGAAAGCGTCCGACCTGTTGGGTTCGACAATCGCCCGCCTGAGTCTGGCCGACCCCGAGGGCGTTCCCGCGGGGATCTACGCCCGGGACGCACTGCGGAGACTCGACCTGTGGAAGTCCCTCCGATCCAAGGTGGTGCGCGGTTCCGACGTCCGCCAGGCCCTGTTCTTCGTGGAGCGGGGAGAAGCGGAGGCGGGCATCGTCTATTCCTCCGATCTGCGCATCTCGGAGGCGGTGCAACCGCTCCTGGAACTCGACTCCGCCTCGATCCGGCCCATCGTGTACCCCCTGGTCCTCTTGAAATCTCCCGGCGAGGCGGCCAAGCGTTTCTTCGAATACCTCTCCTCCCCGGAATCCGCTGAGGTCTTTCGACGATTCGGGTTCTCGATGCTTCCACCGGGAGTCCCATGCTGACCGAACCGGAGTGGAACGCCGTCCTCACGAGTCTCAAGGTGGCCACCGCCTCCGTGGCCCTGGGCCTGCCGTTTGCCATCGGCCTGGGCTATTTCCTGGCTCGGTGGAGGTCGGCCGGCAAATGGATCGTGGAGACGGCGGTGAACCTTCCCCTGGTGTTGCCGCCGGTGGTCACCGGCTATCTTCTGCTGCTCCTGATGGGGCGAAACGGCCCCTTGGGCCGGCTGCTGGACGAGTTTCTGGGCTGGCGGGTGGTCTTCACCTGGTACGCCGCGGTGGCCGCGGGAGCCATCGTGAGCTTTCCCCTGATGGTCCGGACGATCCGCGTTTCGTTCCGGAGCGTGGACACGCGCCTGGAGGAAGCCGCTCGAAGCCTGGGCCGGAGCCGTCTCTCCACCTTCTACCGGGTCAGCCTGCCGCTGGCCCTGCGGGGAATCGTGGCCGGCTCGGTCCTGGGCTTCGCCCGCACCCTGGGCGAGTTCGGCGCCACCATCATGGTGGCCGGCAATATTCCGGGACAGACCCAGACCATCCCCACCGCCATCTATTCCCTGGTCCAGAGCCCGGGCGGGTGGGACCGGAGCTGGCCGCTGTTGTTGGTGTCCATCCTGCTGGCCTGCGTCACGCTGGCGGCCAGCGAGATCCTGGAACGGAGACGGGAACGCCATGAGCTATCTTGACTTCCGGGCCAGCCACCGGTTCTCCACCGGTTTCCGCCTCGAGGCCGAGTTCGAGACGGACCAGTTGGTGACGGCTCTCTGCGGCCCCTCCGGAAGCGGAAAGACCACGATTCTGGAGATGATCGCGGGACTGAAGCAACCCCACCAGGGACGCATCGAAGTCGGCCGGAAAGTGGTCCTGGACCGGCAGCGGCGAATCATGGTGCCGCCCGAACGGCGCCGCATCGGGTTCGTCTTCCAGGACCGGCGGCTGTTCCCGCACCTCACCGTGGAGAGCAACCTCCGCTTCGGCCGGAGACAGAACGGAAGGCCGGGAGACGGGATCCGGTTCGATCGCCTGGTGGAGGTCCTGGATCTGGGGCGCCTGCTGACACGCTACCCCCGCAACCTCTCGGGTGGAGAACAGCAACGGGTGGCGCTGGGCCGGGCCCTGCTGATCCACCCGGAATTCCTGCTCCTTGACGAACCCACGGCCGCGCTGGACGAACCCCTGCGGGACCGCATCCTGGACTACATCGCGCGGGTCATCGACGAGTGGCGAATCCCCACCCTGATCGTGAGTCACGTCCGGGAGGCCGTCCTCCGCCTGGCCACGCGAACGATCCTGCTCAACCAAGGCCGGATCGTGACTTCCGAGTCGGCGTCGTTACTGTAGAAGAGAACGAAAACAGCTGGGTTTTACAGTCCGTGGCGAAAGTCGTCACGGGCTGTTGAGGCGAGGGATCATGAACTCCCCACTCTCTCGCCAGAACAGCCGTTTCGCAAGAGGCTCTTTGGGACAATGGAGTACACTAGCCAAAATCAACAGTGTTCGAATTTGCATTCCAAGGGTATCGTCATGAAAACTCTCCCCAAGAGCTACTTTGCCGCACGAGGCCTCCGCGAAACTTCATTTGAATCGCTGAACGAAGCTCTGATGCTCTTTCTCGAACAGATGGAGCCGACGGTCTATGACGACCCCACTCGGGAGCTGACGACCGGGGAGCAAGCCGTCCTTCGCCAAGACGAGCCGCAGCCGGGGCCGGATCCAATGGCTCGGGCCACCGTCAAATATGCCGCGAACCTAGCCCTGATGCTCGTTCTCGAACAGATGGAGCCAATGGTCTACGGCGACGCCACTCGGGAGCTGACGGCCGAGGAGCAAGACATCCTTCGTCAAGGCGGTCTGGTCCTGGAGCCGCAGCCGGGACCGGATCCAATGGCTCAGACCACCGTCAAATACGCTGCCATCGTCACGCGAAGCCTTTCGAGCAAAGCCGCGAGCCGCAGGCTCGGACTGAGCCTGGGCCGGATTCGCCGGATGATCGCGGATCGATCACTGTACAGCTTTCGGATCGGCCATCGCCGTTGCATTCCGGATTTCCAGTTCCAGGGCAACCGGTTGGTGTCCAACATCGCGGGAGTCAACAAGGCGCTCCCGCTTAATCTGCACCCGGTTGAAGTGTACAACTGGTATCACCTGCCGAGCCTCGATCTGTTCCTGGGTGACAACATCGACGACACCATCCGACCACTGGATTGGCTGAAGGGAGGGTACGACGCCGAGCGAGTGGTGTTCCTCGCCAACCGCATGGAGGGGCCCCGTGGCCAAGCTTCCGAACAGACCAGATCCGGTCCGACTTCAGAGAATTCCTCCGAGCTTGGTCTCGCTGTCCACCGGGACCCTGCTCCACCGCATCTACCGGCGCGGCGGTGACCATCCGGCCCAGTGGCGCGAGTTCCGACATTATGGGCCGACCTCGGCTCGCTTCGATCACCACCACCCCGACGACGCGGAGAGATCTCACGAACAGACGCGCGGCATCCTGTATCTTGCCGTCGATATTACGACTGCGCTGGCGGAAGTCTTTCAAGAACGGCGGACCGTCGATAGAGTTCTTTGTCGGCCTTGGCTGATGTCTTTCAAGCTGGCTAACGACCTGTCATTGCTCGACCTGACCGGCACTTTCTGCGTCCGAGCCGGCGGTTCCATGAAACTGGTCAGCGGACCGGCCGTCTACTCCCAGAACTGGTCGCGCGCGTTTTACAGATGCTACGAAGACATCCATGGGCTTTACTACCCTTCCTCGCTCACCAACCGGCCTGTGATCGCGCTCTATGAACGCGCCCTCGCCGTCAACCCGTTTCCGGATTCACCCGGCTTCCACTGCGAGTTGAGCAGTCCGCTGGTGATCAAGCGGATACGACATGCATGCCAGGAGATCGGTTACGACCTCCTCTGATCGACTCCGATGGGAAAGAGTCCCACCTCACGAGGTGCGGTAAAGGAAGGCTCGATCCTATTGAAACCGGAAGGAGTAGAACTTGCCGTTGCGAAGGTGGAAGCGGAGTTGAACCGGCTGGCCGGCCAGGGCCGACAGATCGGACGATCCGGCCCAGGAGACCGGCTGGCCGACCACGGTGCGGGTGACGGGCTCCGCCTCCTCCAGACCGAAACCCTCCACCGGCTCCCCCTTGGAGTCCAGCACCTCCACCCTCAGGGAAGAGTGGTGGTCCACGCCGGCCGACCCTTTTTGCGAGTCCTCGAAGCTCACCAGCAGGCGGCTCCCTTGGAATATCAGCGGACGGGTGGTCACCGTCCCCGGATTGGGACCCGCATCCAGCGAGACGAAGCCGTCCAGGGGCAGGGTGGCCAGACCCACGGCCGCCTCGGCCTTGTCTCCCTCCGCGAGAAGATCCTCCACGCCGTGGCGCCAGTTGACGCCGAGGTAGTAGAACCAGATCCTGCCGTCGTGCACGATCGGCTGCCGGACGTAGACGCAGCCGTCGTCCCAGGTGCCGTTGGCTCCAAGCGGGATGAAAGGACCCCGGTCCGGGAGGCGCCGGAATTCCCGGCCGGTGCGGCTGTAGGCGAAATGGCTCTCCATGGTCAGACTGTTGGTTCGGAACACCCAGGGAAACCCCAGGTAGATTCCTTCGTACAGCAGAGCCGGCATGCCGTAGAACTGGAGGTCCGCCGGGTCCGTCGAATCGGGAATCAGGGCCGGTTCGATGGGAGACCAGTGAACGAAGTCGTCGCTGGACGAGAAGCCGATGGTCCGCATCCGGCGGTTTCCCGCGGCGGGCGCCAAGTGGTCGAGCGTATGGGAGGGCAGGCTGGCGGCTCGAACCTCGGGTGGAATGGAGTCGTAGGCAGCGACGGCCTCCCGGTAGTCCTTCCATCCCGGCCGGAGATAGGCCACGTACTTCTTTCGCGAAGGGTCCCAACCCAGCACGGCGTGGGTGTCGCCCGTCCCCACCATGACCGGGTTTCCCGGATACTCGTTCCAGGCGAGTCCGTCAGGTGAGAAGTAGATGCAGATGCCGATCTTTCCATTCGCCCCGCGGGCGTATCCCAGGGCCTTGTAGCGGCGATTCGGATCCTGCTCCCTGTGGTCCCGGAACGCATTGGGTGCGCGGCCCGAGTTGTAGAGCCCGCCTTCGGAGCGGACCGACCGGTCCGAAATGATGTTGTTGCGGGTCGAGCCCTCGAACTCCACCAGGCCCAGCTCGGGCCTCTCCCAGTGAACCCCGTCCCGCGAGACGGCGTAGCAGGACAGGTCCAGTTCCTCCCGGTAGTTGCTGGCCCGAAGCAGACTCTCATACTCCTCCAGTGGTCCGGGAGGCCGCTCGGCGGTGATCAGGCTGGGGACGTACCACATCTTGAAGAGGGCGTCCTCGGGATCGTAGATCACGGAGCTCACGGCGGCGAAGTTTCCTTCCCACTTGCGCTCCGGCCTCAACACCGGTCCTCGGGGATGCTTGACCGGCCGGTTCAGAACTCGGGAGATGGACTCCGTGTTCTCCACTACGCGGTCGTCGATGAAAAGCTGCTTGGCAGTACCGACCCGAAGCGGTGTCCGGTCCGGGGACGGGTGCGAAGAGCATCCGGCCAGTCCGGCCACGAGGACGACGGCAACAGCCGCCAGACGGCCAATCCACAGCGCGCTTCGTCCATTGCGGGTCATGCGGCGCAGTCTATCGCAGCGTGTCCGGAGGTAGAAGCCGTGCTCGGGACCAGGAACCGATCCCATCGGTGGAAACGCGTGGCGCACTTGCCACCGGCAGGCAGGCATGTTGCCATGGAACCGAGGTGATCCCATGAACATCATCAACGCATTCCGCCGGCTTCCGATTCTCCTCGTCTTCCTGCTCGCCTCCTGCGGTGGGGATTCGGTCCGGGAGTCGCAACACTGGCTTGAGTTGGAAAGCGGCGAACTGACGCTCGGCATCGACCGGGATCTGTCGCTCTCGGTCTACTACGGATCGGATCCCACTCCCACGTGGAGGTCGGAGACGCCCGTCGTCGAGGTCCGAACGTCCGGTTCCCCGGAGGAGTCCGGTCCACGGACCATGAGCTGCAAGGATGCAACCCGGCAAGAAGCGGAAGATTACCGGGGGGGAGAACTGGAAGGCTATCGGGTCCGGCTCAGCGGTTGGGAGGGAACGGACGCGGTCCTGGGGTGCGATCTGGCTCTGGACCGGGAGGGCCGGTTCCACGTCCAAGTGTCGCAGGCCGGGGGCGGCGACACGATCCGGGAGGTATTGGACCTGCACTCGTTCAGTCTGGAGCCGGACCCCTCGTCCTACCTGGTGGTCCCCTGGGGTTCCGGGTACATGATCCGGTCCGACTCCTCCAGTCCGGTGGCGCTTGCCGGCCTTCTGGGAGCCGAGTACAGCCTCCCCCTGTTCGGACTGGTGGCGGGCGGCCGTTCGGCTTACCCCATCGTCGACACCTGGTGGAACGCGGCCGTCCGCGTGGATCACGATCCGGGCCGGCAGTCCCGGATCGCCCTGGACTGGAAGGCTTCGTTGGACAGCCTGAGCTATCCGCGGCGGGTCCTGTGGAACTTCAAGGAGGGGCAAGACCACGTGGACATGGCCAAGGTCTACCGGAGGCATGTGGAGGCCACCCGTCCCCTGCCCTCCCTGAGTGATCGCATGGCCTCCGAACCGGGCCTGAAACGGTTTCTCTCGGGGATCGAATACCGGCTCATCACATGGAACCCGGAGCACCACCCGCAGGTGCTGGAGAACATCCGCCGCTTCCAGGCCGCGGGCCTTCCGGTCACGTTCTTCCACCCCAAGTGGCCGGCAGGGGAGAGGACGCCGGCCGGCTGGCAGGAGTACCTGAGAGAGGAGCCGACGGTGGCCGGAGGATGGCCCGCGGCCCGCCGCTTGGAGGAGCAGGTCCACGCCCTGGGGTGCTCCGTCAAGTTCTTCGTCATGCCCCATGTCTTCCACGAAGACGCACCCGGCTACGACCCCTCCAAGCTCAGCGGAGTCCAGTTTCCCCGGTTCAGCGACGGCTACGCGTTGGAAGCCCTCAAGACGCTACTGGATCACGTCCAGGCCAAGGGGTTGAAAATGGACGCCCTCTACTTTGACGGCCATGCCGCCCACCGTGGGCACTCGGAACACCGGTCGGCGGAGGGCCCCATTACCCGGCGGATGACATATGAGACCCAGATCGAGACTTTCCGGGAGGCCCGGCGGAGGGGAATCGTCCCCGGCGCCGAGTTGGCCCGTTTCTGGTGCATGGGGGAGAGCGACTACTTCTTCTTTACCGACTGGTCCCGGGACCGGCTCCGGGAGGGCGAACCGATCCCCCTGTTCCAGTTGGCTTTCAACGACTGCTACGCGGCGCACTTCTCGGGCGGCGGCTACTATTTCGCCCCCAAATACGACTGGTACGCCGACCGCCACCCCCGGCTCTATGAACTCATGTACGGGGCCATGCCCTCACACAACTGGCTTCCGGGGGGAGAGGCGCTGATCGAGCGGCGCCATTGGGAGACCGAGGCCATGAAACGGAGGCTGGATTGGCTCCGTCTCTGGCACGCGTATTTTCAGGCGGTGGGATTCGCCGAGATGAGCAGGCACCAGTTTTTGAACGACGAACGGACGCTGCAGCGCGTCGAGTACGCCAACGGCGTCACGGCCGATTTCGACTTGGCTGAGGCCCGGTTCCGGGTTCAGGGAGTGGAGGGAATCAGCGAGGAATGGCGGGACCCACCGGTGATCGAGGCACTGGGAGAGTGAGAAGTTCCCCACAGGTCGGAGGGGCAGCGGCGAAGCAGGGGGACAAGAATGTCCCCCCTCCCATCCCGGCGGCGGACATAAGTCGTCTCCCCCAGTGACCAACCACGTTCCGGGGGAGCCCGGAGCGCGGATCGTGGCGGGGCTCACCGCGAACGGCAGCGAAGCCCCCGCCCGATCCGGATCGACTTGCCGAAGCGGTGACCCAGCCAATCGAAAACGGGACACCCTCATGGGGAAGATGTTCCGCCACCGCTTATTCCTCCGGCGTTAGCTCTTCATCCGAACTCACGTCTCTGCTCAAGGGAATCACCGGCAGGGTGGTGAAGATGCCGTTCATGGCGTCCAGCTCTACGGCCACACCGGTGAATTCCTGTATTCCTGGAGGTGCCGTGCAACGCATGGACCCGGTGAAGTCCGAAGTGTCGTGCTCGAACAGCTCGCTGATGAACCTGGCCGTCTGACCATTGGCCGGCAGCGTGACGGTCTCCATCTCCATCATCTCGCCGCCCATCATCAAGCGGCAGGTCAGCGTCAGCTCCGACTCGCTCAGGTTGCGGAGGGCCGCTCCCGTGTCGATGCCCCCCATCTGACGGCGTACCGGAATGATGGCGTCGCGGACCGGTTGGCCGGCTCCCACGCCGGCCACACCGATGCCGGGAGCATCAAAGCGAAGCACCCCGCTGATGGGACTGTTGAGGTCTTTGGTGATCACCTTCACCGACCCTGTCACGAACTCTCCCATGCCATTGGTCGAAATGGTGATTTCTCCCAGGGACGGCAGTTCGGACTGGAGAGTCAGAGCACCGAAGTCTGTGGTTTCCAGATTCCCCGCGACGTCCACCATCGACCCCGGATCGATGAGCTCGCCGTCCTCGCCGTAGAAATAGACGAGAGGTTGAATCGGCGTGGCAGCCAGGTTCATCAACACCACGTCGGAATTGAAGGATTCCCCGTTGGCAAAATGGGCGAAGTCCAGGGTCGTCCGATTCCCCTTGTAGAAGCCGGAGACCAGGATAAAGCGGAAGGGGGCCCCCGGAAAGGTATGCGGACGGACGAAGGCGACCTTGGGTATTTCCGCACTGTCGGAATCGTCGGCGGGATCGTCGAAGTGATACTCGATGAAGGCGCCCTCCGGGCCTGATTCCGCCGCCTCGAAGACTTGGGGCAGAATGGCTTCTCCGGTAACGGCATCTTTAACTCTGCCCCTTGCCACCACGAACTCGTACTGATCCGGAAATGCTCCGTGGAACCAGACGTAGCCGGTGGTATCCAGCACGTAGAGGTAGACGGAGCCCTCTCTCCAAGGCCCCCTCTCGTCCCTTAGAATGGGCTTCATTTTCAAAAGAGCGAGACCGCCTTCCCTCATTAAGAGGTCTGTCAGAAAATCGGTCGCTCCGTTGACGAAGGCCCTGAGCGTTTCCCGGTCCACCACGTCACTGGCGCTCACCGCCGGGGCATCGGCGGGATCGAACACGACCGGCTTCAGGTGAGACTCCTGAATATCAAATCCGGCGAGCAAGATGTACGGAGCACTTCGAGGATCTGGTGAAGGTGGGAAATGGTACCCGACGGCGTAGCCTCCCAACTCCTCCGGCAAAGCGCCGCCGTCCGGGTTGGTGAACGTTCCTCGTATGTGCGGATCCGTGCTTGCCACCAGGCCGGCTGCGGCAACGATTTGCGAGAATACCTCCTCACGGAGTTGCCTGCCTGACAGTCCCATATCGCCCGCATTGGTATCCACTGTGCCATCGGCAGTCAGAATGGCGATGTATACGGACCCGGACTTCCAATCTCCCTCGCGCCTGATGACACACAACAGATACGCCGCGTCGAGGGCGCTCGAGTCCTCCAGGTAGTTTTTCGCCTCCACCGCAAAGGTCTTCAGATTTTCCGGAGTTGGATTCGCCTCCACCTGGCTTGCCGTGATGCTGGGGACCGGGGCCTCCATGACCCCTTCCGAGCGTACGCATCCCACGTCCACCTGTCCCCAGGCCAGGCGAGCATCGGAAAAAACGCCGGCCAGCATGAACAGGCCAACTTCAAGAAGCAATAAAGAGGTCCTGATTTTCCAAATTCCAACTTTCATAGCGAGGTCTCCATTAAGGCAGAAGCGAACTCGAGAATGAGCTAAGCAAATGAGGGGTTCTCCACCCAAGATTCATCGCAACGAATGACCGTCACCTCTCTGGATGACCAAAAACCAGGAAGCTGCGAAGTATTATAAAACAATGAAATGATTTTCGTCTGACAATTATCCCTTTTATGCTGACTTCGGAATGACTGTGGGACAGTCGGGAAGGAAAGTCCCCCTCCTAGCCTGAACTTCCAGCCTGTCTGACCCCAATTTTCATTGCAAGTCATTGATTCGAAAGGGCTTCTGTCGAATTCTGGGTCGTAGAGTGTACCCATGTATTTAATTGACATATATTTTGTAATTAACTATACTTGTTGTGGTTGA
>JAJDTT010000165.1 GCA_022827025.1 Acidobacteriota bacterium | reverse complement strand
GTCGGCGGCGGCGCCTGTCCGCGTTGCGGTCTGACGAACGACCCGGTCCCGACCGGACCGGGTGCCGGGGAACGATGCGACGCCGGAGGGCACCCGCAGTGCCCCTACGGTCATCGAGGAGGTGAAGTTACTAAGAAGAAGCGGGGTGAGTTTACCCCCGCTTCCTGGAATTGTGTGGGGGGCAAGAACGGGGGACCGGAATGTCCCCCCTCCTGGCTACCATCTCGAGCATGCCGTTGCGAGGCCGGTCAGCCGGCTGTCTCTCGGTTCTCTGTCTGAGCGTCCTTCTGCTCAGTCCGGTCCGGCTCGCCGCCGGCGGGTTCTCACCCGGATTCCCCCAGCCGGCCGATGAGGAAGCCTTGGAAACAAAGATCCGGAAGGCGTGTACCCGGTGCCACGAATGGACGCCCCCGGAGATCCTGCCCAAGAAGGAGTGGCCCGGCCTGATTCAGAGGAAGTTCAGGCTGGCCAATATCACCCTCCTGCAATCTCACAACAAACCGATCTGGGAACTCGACGCCTTGCAGGTGGCCTCCTACTTCCGGTCGAAGGCGCCGGCCCGATTGAAAACGCCGCGTTGGGCGGCGAAGCGCGGGGGGCCCGAGCTCCGGTTCAGCCGGCGGCTCCTGCCGGGCAAGAAGGTTCGCGGCCTCCAGCCGGGGGCCGCTAATGTCCGTCTTCTGGAACTTTATTCGGACCTCGAAGGTCCCGAACTGGTGGTCAGCGACATGATCTCGGGGTGGGTGAGCTGGACGGATCCCGACGACGGCCGGATGGACCTTCAGCCCATCGCCAAACTCAACAATCCCTGCCACGCGGAGGCCGTTGACCTGGACCGGGACGGAAGGACCGACTTGCTGATCGCGGATCTCGGATGGCCCAAACCGACCGACCAGCGAACCGGATCGGTGGTCTGGCTACGGCGGACCGGGAAGCGCGAATTCGAGGTCCACCGCCTGGTCACCGGGGTCGGCCGGGTCGCCGACGTCCAGGCGGCGGACTTTGACGGGGATCAGGACCTGGACGTCATCGTCGCCGAGTTCGGCTGGAGGACGGTGGGCGGCATCCACTACCTGGAGAACGGATCCGATCCGGACAAGGCCTCGAATCTCGGAGCCGAAGATTTCAGGTCCCTGGAACTGGATGACCGGGCCGGGGCGATCCACATTCCCATCGTGGACCTGGACCGGGACGGCCGTCCCGACTTTCTCGCCCTTCTGTCGCAGGAGCATGAAGCGGTGGTCGCATTCCTCAATCGGGGCGCTGGAATCTTCGAAAAGAAGACCCTGTTCGCCGCCCCCCACCCTCACTGGGGCTCAAGCGGACTCGACGTCGTCGATCTGGATCAGGACGGGGACCCGGATGTGCTCTTCACCCACGGAGACACCCTGGACGCCGCGGCGGAGATGAGGCCCTACCATGGGCTGTCGTGGCTGGAGAACAAGGGCGATCTTTCCTTCGTCCATCACCTGGTGGACGTCTACTACGGCGCTCTCCGCGCCGAAGCCGGAGACCTGGACGGGGATGGCGATCTCGACTTGGCGGCGGCTTCCTATTTCCCCAATCTGACTGAAGAGGTGCGCCGTCAATACAATCTGCCGGGCGTGGTCTGGTACGAACAGACTCAACCTGGATCCTTCCAACCTCGCTCTTTGGCCAATATTCCGTGCGACTACATCACCCTGAAGTTGGGTGACATCGACGGAGACGGCCGCACCGACATTATCCTGGGTAACTTCGGCCAGGCCCGGGAGGGCGTGGAGTGGGAGCTGGTCCAGATCTGGCGTCAGCGGCCGTAGCCTGCGGAACTCCCGTATCAACCAGTGTTTGTCGTACCATGACTCCGATGCATCCCATGGGATGGACCCTGGCGTGGAGCCACTTGCTCATTCCGGTCTTGGCGTTTCCATTCATGGGGGTCCTCGGCATCCAATCCAAGCCAGCCGCCCGCGGCAACGAAACGGGATCCATTCGATTCATCGACATCGCGCCCCAGTCGGACATCCGCTACCAGTCCAATAACGACTTCACCGGCCGCAAGTACTTTCCCCAGCCCATGTGCGGCGGCGTGGCCATCTTCGATTACGACGGCGACGGCAGGCAGGACATCTTCTTCACCAACGGCGCCAAGCTGCCGGAAGTGGAGAAGACCGGCCCCTCGTTTCACAACTGCCTCTTGCGCAACCTGGGCGGCGGCAGATTCGAGAATGTCACCCGGCAAGCCGGCCTGACGGGGGCCGGATTGGGCTACTGTTTCGGGGTGACCGCCGGCGATTACGACAACGACGGCGACCGCGACCTGTTCATCGGCAACGCCGGACCCAACGCGCTGTTTCGAAACAACGGCGACGGGACCTTCACCGACGTTACGGCCGGGTCGGGCCTCGACGACAAGCCGGACGATCTGTTGAGCGTGGACGCCGCCTGGTTCGACTACGACCAGGACTCGCTGCTGGACCTGTTCGTCTCTCAATACACCTTCTGGAATGCCAGGACCGACAAACCTTGCCTGTTTCCCGACGGCACTCCGTTCTACTGCAGTCCCAAGACCGTCCAGAGTGTTTCCAACACGCTCTACCGGAACCTGGGGGGCGGCAAATTTGCCGACGTCTCACGCGAGGCGGGCCTCGACAAGGCGCTGGGCAAGGGCATGGGGTTGGGAATCGCCGATTTCAACCAGGACGGCCGCCCGGACGTGTTCGTCGCCAACGACACGGTGCAGAATTTTCTCTACCTGAACCAGGGCAACGGCGCCTTTCGGGAAGCCTCGTTTTTCCTGGGCGTCGCCTACAAGGGATCGGCGGTGGCCGGCTCGGGCATGGGGGCCGACGCCAAGGACTTCAACAATGACGGGCAGGTCGACATCTTCTACAACGACCTCAGGAATCAGCTCCACGGGCTCTTTCAGAACCGGGGCGGGCGGTTTTTCGAGTATGTCAGCTACCGGACCCAGGTGGCCAAGCTGAGCCGCAGGTTCACGGGCTGGGGGAGCGGGTTCATCGATTTCGACAACGACGGCTGGAAAGACATCTACTCGGCCAATGGGGGCCTGGAATACCTGAGTCCCGATACCGCCCAGCACGACACCATGCTGCGCAACCTGGACGGGACGGCCTTTGCCGACGTCTCCGAGAGCCTGGGGCAGGATTTCATGCGTATCGCCTACCAGCGCGGTTCATCGTTCGGAGATCTCAACGATGACGGATTCCTGGATATCGTGGTCACCTCGCTGAACCGGAGTCCGAGGATTCTGCAAAATTCCGGAGGCAACGGAAACCACTGGCTGATGCTGGACCTCCGCGGCCGGGCCAGCAACCGGGACGCCATCGGAGCCGCTGTCCTTTTGCAAACCGCTTCGGGCAGGACCCTCCACAACCATGTGTCCTCCACGGTGGGCCTCATGTCCTCCCCGGACAGGCGGGTTCATTTCGGCCTGGGCAAGGAAAAAGACATCGAGTCACTGGAGATCCGCTGGCCGTCGGGCAAGGTCCAGGTGATGAAAGGCGTCAAAGCCGACCAGATTCTGGAGGTCGAGGAGCCGGACTAGGAGGGGCGACATCCTTGTCGCCCTCTTTCGAGCGTTGGGTGAAATCGAAGCTCGGGGGCTGGACGTCTTGGTTCTTTTCTTCGAGGGGAGGTCGGTCCTTTCGCTCATTTTCGCGCTGTGGGGGTAAGGACCAACACAGGCGGGTAGGGACGATGCGGCCGCTCGGTTTTTCTCGAATGCGAGGTCGTAAGACGGCGGCGAGGACGACGCCGCTCCTTCACTTGCAACATGGACACTCCACACGCCGGTGCCGGGAGGCTGACCACAACACAAGGGGTCGCCCCTACCTCTACTCGAGGGACAGCACACCAAGAGCAGGCGGCGCCATTACCTTGACCGGGTCTCCCTGGCCCGGTACGCCCTTTCCAGAAGACGGCGGATACCGGGAAATTGGGGAGCAGCCAACCGGGCACGCTCGAGAGTCCGGATGGCCGGTTCGGTTTCTCCCAGCTCCAGATAGAGAGCGCCCAGCTTGCGCAGATGGTTCGGGTTGTGGGGAGCCTGCTCGACCGCCTTGAGAAAGGCCTCTTTTGCCCCAGGCATGTTCCCTAACAGGTACCGGGCCGTACCCAGTAGCGAATAGGCCAGATCGTTGTCGGGCTGCCTTCGGATGCTCCCTTCCGCGGACATGCGGGCCTGCTCATAGTCTCTCCTGCGGAGATGGATCTGGCCCCGCATGAGATCGACCCGTGCATTCTTGGGGTCCCGTTCGGCCAGCAAATCCAGGACCTGAAGAACCTGGTCGTGTTCTCCCATCTGAAAAAAGGTGTCTCCCAGAATCCAGGCCTGCCGGGAGTTCAACTGCTGCCGCCGGTCCCGACCCAAAGATCCCAGGACCGTCCGTGCCAGCTCATGCTCACCCCATTGCGCCAACGTGTTCGAGTAGTAGACGGCGTACTTGGGATTCCCGCCGCCCAATCGGACGGCCTCTTTGAACTCGGCGGCGGCGCCCGGCCAATCCTGCTCTTGCCAATGGGCCATTCCCTCATGGAAGTAGGGCTCGGGATCTGAGGGGTCCGCCTCTTTCTGGCGTTGGAACAACTCCGACGCCTGCGAGGTTTGCCCCATTTTGATCAGGTGCTGCCCATCTCGGCTGGTCCGCAACCGCTCGGCGGCGACGCGGTGGCGCTCGGCTTCCTCCTCCCGTCCCAACCGAAAGTACAGACCCGTGAGAGTGACGTGGCCCTCCATGAAATTCGGGTTCTCATCCACCACGCTCTTTATGGTGTGAACGGCTTCTTCGATCCGGTTGGCGGAGTTGTACACCAGGCCCAGCTGAAATCGCGCATCGGCATCCCCCGGCCGCGTCCGCAGCGCACGTTCGAAGCGCGCCACGGCTTCCTCATATTTCTGCTCATTCTCAAAAAGAAAAATGCCGTGATACAGATTGGCGTCATAGTCGTCGGGATTGATCTCGAGTTCTCGCAGGAAGGCCCGGTCGGCTTCGTCATGCCGGTTCATGAGCCGGAGCAACTTCCCGTACGTGGCGTTCAAGCCGGGAACTCTGGGGTCGAGAGCGATGGCTCTCCCCAAGTGCCTGGCGGCTCCCGGGTAGTCCCCCGTTTCCATCAGGACGGTTCCTCGCCGGGCCAACCGATTGAGCCAGTCCGAGCGCATTTCCGACCGGAAACGTGATGTGGGCCAGCCGGTGTCTTGCAGTGCAGACTCGACGAACGGCGTTCCCCTGGCGATCTCACCGCTTTCTTCCAGTGCGACACCCAAGAGATAGTTCAGAGCGGGAGATCCGGACAGTTCCGCCTCAAGCGGAGACAGAAGGTCGATCACCTTCCGCCACTCGCCCAGATTGAAATGGCAGGAGGCCAGCAACTGAAGGCCTTCCCTGCCCTTCGAACCAGCGGCAACGACCTGGACCAGGACCTGCTTGGCCCTTTCGAAGTCGGCCATTCGAAAATGGGCCCACCCGAGGGCGTATCGGGCGCCGTTCGGGTCTGCGAGACGACCGGATTCCAGAGCCTGTTCGTATTGGACGGCGGCATCCTGAAAGCGGTCGATGGAAGCGTAGGCATTGCCCAGCTTGACGCGGGCCTCCGCCAGGTCCGGGTGCCGGGCCAGCAAGACCCGATACTGTTGGATGGCTCCGTCCAGATCACCATCCTGCTGCAGTTGCACCGCCCGCCGCAGAGCCTGCTCCGTCTCGCTCTGCGCCCCGGCCCGGCCGCCAACCGCCGGCGCCAACAGCAGGAAACCGGCAAGAGCCGTGATTGCGCGGGTGCGGAGCATGGGAGCATCTTAGCATGTATTGCTATATATTCAGGCGCCCCAAGCCACCGCACGAATATCGGCACCTTTGCTTGATACAACCCCCGTCTTGGGATAGAAATATCTATTTGCAAGGACATGATTGTGTCAGCGTCTCGTTCCGCCTGTTGACTTATGAATTATTGGAGAAGGATACGACTATAAATACATTCAGAGCCGCGTGAGTCATGCTGTTGTCGGCGGTTTTAGGGACACCATCCGGGATCCCGGGTACTTGTATCGAAGCCGGCCAGCCCAGTCATCTGGACCACCCGGTACCGGCGCGGCTGATCTGCTGTTTATCGACATTTGACAAAGGAACACAAATGGACTTGGGATTGGAGGGAAAACGTGCGATCGTCACCGGCGGCAATCGCGGGATCGGAAGGTGCTGCGCCCTGGCGCTTGCCCGCGAGGGTGCGCGGATCTGCATCACGGCCCGTGACCGGAGCCTGCTGCATCAGACGGTCGGAGAAATCAACGAGGCGGGAGGCGAAGGGTATGCCGTTTCGGCGGACCTGACCGCCTTGGAAGCGTGCCGCCGCGTCGTGGGCGAATCGGTGGAACAGTTCGGGGGCGTCGATATCCTGGTGAACTGCGCCGGCGCGGCGCGGGCGCACGACATCCTGGATCTACCGACCGAGCTGATCGACGATGCGTTGGGGTTGAAGAGCTACAGCTACCTTCGCATGTCTCAACTCGTGATTCCCCATATGAAACGGAACGGCTGGGGGCGTATTGTCAACATTGCGGGGAGCGCCGGTGCGAGTCCGGCCCAGGGCAACATCCCGGTGAGCTTGGCCAACATCACCATCCTCAACATGACACGCGCACTCTCGGACGCGGTCTCGGGGGACGGCATCCTGGTCAATACCATCTGCCCCGGTTTCACCAACACCCAGAGGGCGCGCGATCTGTTTCAGGCGAAGGCGGACAAAGAGGGCCGCGACGTGGAGGAAGTTCTCAAGGACCTGGGGAGCGGACTTCCTGCCGGCCGTATCGCCGAGCCGGAGGAGATTGCCGACGTGGTCGCCTTCCTGGCATCGGATGTCTGCTCCTACGTGTTCGGAAGTTCCATCTACATGGACGGAGGGGACCGACGCGGCACCCCTTGAATCCACACCAGACCGGACTTCAAACCGGCCGCGCTCCTCAAACGAAAAAGATCCGTAGAGAGGTGCCCAAATGAGAGTCGGATTCATCGGCCTGGGCGCCATGGGGAACCCCATGGCGGCCAACCTGCAGAAGGCCGGATACGAATTGACCATCCACGACATCCGCCGCGAGCAGGGGCGCAACCTCGAGGATGCCGGCGCCGTTTGGGCGGCGAACCCCGCGGAGGCGGCCGAGCGATCCGACGTGGTGCTGCTGTCTCTGCCCGGTCCGGTGCAAGTGGAATCGGTCGTGCTGGGTGAGAACGGCGTCTTTTCCGGTCTGGCCGCGGGAGGCGCCTGCATCGATACCAGCACCAATTCACCTGCACTCATGCGGCGAATCGCGGAAGAGGGTGCTTCCAGGGGCATTCAGGTCCTGGATGCGCCCATCAGCGGGGGCATCTGGGGCGCGCGGGACGCCTCGTTGACCGTGTTCGCCGGTGGAGAAGAGGCAGCGTTCGAAAAGTATCGTCCGCTTTTCCGGTGCATCGGAAAGACGGTGGTCCACATGGGGCCGCTCGGTTCCGGCAGTGTCGCCAAGCTGGTGAACAACCTGATCATGTACATCAACTTCATCGGCGCCTGCGAAGGGATGGCCCTGGGCGTGAAAGCGGGTTTGGATCCGCGGACCCTGCTCGACGTCATCAAGCCGAGCATGGGCTACAGCACGTTCATGGAAAGGAGCATGAAGCTGTCCCTCGGCGGCAAACCGCTTCACTTCGTGACCGACGGGGCGGTCAAGGATCTGCGCCTGTGTGTCGAACTGGGAAGAGAACTCGGCGTGCCGCTGGACGCTGGTCCCCTCGTGGAATCGCTCGTCACCCGGTACCGGGACGCGGGTCACGGGCAGGAGGACACCCTCGAATACATCCGCGACTACATGCGGCGGTCAGGTGTGGATCTGGCGGATTGGGGGGAAGCGGCGATTTCCAATCGGCGATAAGAGCTCCCCCACCGCCCCCGGTCCGGCGAAATCCTGCGTGAAAAGGAGTGGGGGTTTTCCTACCGCCACTCTCACGGGGGGACTAAAAGTCCCCCCTCCGGGTGCCCCATGTTTTTCAAAGGAGGGGCGGTTTCCAGCCGCCCCGTCGGCGGCGAGTTCCAACCGCCGAATCCGGCAGTAACTACGGAGCGAGAAGTGACGGGCTGACTGATAGTCGTCCGTTCGGGCACCCCTCCTTGCAAAAAAAGAGGGCGCCCACAAGGGGCGCCCCTACGTTACTTACAATGGAGGGCGTGGGAACGGGGGTTTGTAACCCCCGATTCCGGGTCGGCGGCGAAGAGGGGACAAGAATGTCCCCTCTCCTAGAAATATACCTTCAAAGCAGTTTGTATCACCCGGCCGAATGACGCGCTGCTGACCCTTCCGAAGGCGGCGCTCTGAATGTTGGAGCTCGGGCCACCGAAGTTCGGGTGATTGAAGGCATTGAACAACTCGAACCTGAGCTGCAACCGCCCCTCTTCGGTGGGCAACATGGTCAGGTCCCAGTTCTTGATCAGAGCCAGATCCTGATTGATGATGCCGTCTCGATCGATGATGTTGCGGCCGCTGTTCCCGTAGGTATTCAAAGGATTCAATGCAAAGGCGGCCGTGTTGAACCACTGCTCGAGGGTGGGGCTGCTCTTGGTGCCGTTGCGCAACCGGTTCGGCTGACGTGCGTTATAAGTGGATCCCGTGTTGGAGTTGTCGCTGGACATGCCGATCGTAATCGGCAGTCCGCTGTTCAGCGTCGTAATTCCGCCAAACTGCCAACCGCCCAGAATATTCCGGATCAAGCCGGGTTGGCCTTCCATCTTCGGAAGCAGGTAGTTCCAACTGAAGGACAACCGGTGTCCCATGTCCCAATCGCTTCGAGCGTTGTTGGTGTCGGTGAGCCGGTACGTCGTCACGGACCCGAAGGAATCCCAGTCGGTCGTCTTCGCGTACGTGTAGCCCATGAGGAAGCTCAACTTGGTGCCGGTTTTTCTGAGGGTGACCTGAAGTGCATTGTAATCGGACATCCCCGCACCGGCGTCCTGGATATTGAAACCGATATTGGGCCAGGGACGCCGCTCCTGCTCGAAGGGAGGCGCGCCGAGTTGCGGAAGCGGACGATTGAGCTCCTGGCGTTGGGAGAGCTTCCTGCCTGTCGAACCGACGTAAGCCGTCTCCAGCAGGACCTGTCCCGGAAGCATGTTCTGGATACTCAGGGTCCAGTTTTGCAGATACGGACTCCGCCTCTTGCTCGTAATCAGTGAGACGTACCCGATCGGATCGCTCATATCCAGAATCTCATTGAAGTTTTCCGCATCGAATACCGGCGGATCCTTGAACAGTGTGCCGATGTCGATGGGGTTCCTGGGATCGCGGCTGATGGCATTGTTGATGAATGCATTCTGTGGACCGCTGCTGTCCCAGGCCAGATCGTTGCCGGGCGTTTCGTCATAGAAGACACCGTAGCTGCCCCGGAGCACGAAATTCTGGTTGGCAGTGGGTGTCCAGGCGAACCCGATCCGCGGCGCAAAGTCATTGAAGTCGGTGTCGATGAGGCTCCCGGGTCCTCCGAAGATCACGCCTCCACGGGGCCGCGTGAAGTCCATGATGTCCAGATAGTTGCCCCCTTCAGGTCCGACCTCCAGAGCCAGCCAGGGATGCACCTGGTAGCGCAAGGCCAGGGTCAGGCTGAGATTGGGCGTCACGCGGATGCGGTCCTCGAAATAAGCGTCCCACCACAAGGAAACTCGATTCGCTCCAGCCGCTGCGGCGCCAGTGGAATTTTCGGGATGTCCCAACAGGAAGTCGGCGACGTCGTTCCCGGTAATGATTCCCGAAAATTGGAAGTTCCCCTGGGTCCATGAGGCCGCCAGTTGCTGTGTGAACCGGTCGATGACGGTCATGCCGAAGGTCATCTCGTGCCGGCCCTGGGTGTAGCTCATGTCGGCCATGTAGTAGAGGTCGTTGTTGACCGGGACGATGCAGTTGCCGGCGCCCCCAAAACGAGTGTAGGTGACCATGGCTGCAGCCGGGGCATAGTTGCAGGTCCGGGTCGTGTTGATGTTCCTGATGCCATACCGCTCGGACCAGATCGGGTCCGAGTCCCGTTCCAGGTTCTGCGCCAGTGACATGATGGCGCGGTTCAATCCGGCCCGCGCATCCAGAATCAGATTGTTGGCAAAAACGTGGGTCCAGTTGACGACCGCATTCCTTCCATAGAGCGGATATTCGACATTCGCCCCCTTGTTGATTCTGCTGTCATAGAGTTGCGAGTCGGAGTGGATAATCCGGGCAAAGAACTTGTCGTTTTCCGTGATCTGCCAATCTCCACGCCAGATCCATTTCCTGTCGGTCTGAATTCTCGGCGCCGCACCGGTGAAGTTGTTGGCAGTCGCTCCCGGAACATTGGGCGCCGGGATCAGGCCGTCCTCCATATACAACCGGGCCCAGGGGTGAACGCGATTCGACGGAATCTGGTTGTTGGGAAAGGGTTCGCCCGTCATCGGGTCCATAATGGGAGTGTCCAGCGAGGAGAAATCTCCCTGGAGCAATCTCGTGGGCGGTACGGTGAGGAACTGGGTGTTGAACCGGCTTGAGTCCAACCCCTCCAGAGAGACGTACCAGAACAACTTGTCCTTCAGCACCGGGCCTCCGACCTCGAAGCCCCATTGGTGTTGGCGAAACTCTCCGAGTTCCCGGTCAAAGAAGCCTCTGGCGTCCAGGTTGTCGTTGCGGTGAAAAAACCAGGCGCTGCCGTGAACCTCGTTGGTACCCTGCTTGGTGACGACGCTGACCACGCCCGGGGTCTGGCCGCGGCCCGTGAAAAATCCCTTCTGGACCTTGAACTCCGAGATGGCGTCGACTTGAACGAGGGCCCCCGGGGCGCCGTAGAAATGCTCCTTGAAGGGAATTCCGTCGAAGACGTACGAGGTGGAGCTGACCCGCGTTCCGGATATGGCCGCCGACGTCTGGCGCGGACCGTAAGCCCATTGTGCGACGCCGGGAGCCGAAGCGCCGGCCTGCACGCCGGCCTGAATCCCGGCCAACTGCAGGAACCCTCTTCCGTTCAGCGGCAGTTCCTCGACCATCTCCTCGCCGATCACCGTGCCCAACTCGGCGGTTCTCCGGTCGACGACCGTCGCCTCGGCCGTGACCAACACCGTATCGCTGACTTCACCCACCTGAAGGGTCAGGGTGTGATCCACCACGGCGAACACCTCGAGTTGGATCCCTTCCACCACCGCCTTCTTGAAGCCGGGCATTTCCACACTGAGGGTGTAGGAGCCCACCGGCAAGGCGGCGAAACTGAAGACCCCCTGGTCGTTGGAGATGCCGGCTCTTCGGAGGCCCGTCGCCTCGTTGACGGCCTCAACGTCGGCCCCTGGGACCACAGCACCGCTGTCGTCCAGAACCCGGCCGGCGATGGTCCCGGACCCTTCGGCCTGGGCCCGGAGACCGCCGGTCGACGCGAGCACGAAAGCGACCAACAAGATTACGGCCATTGAACTACGTTGCATTTCTCTTTCTCCGAATCGGTGGAAAACATTGGGGCTGAGGACGATACCCGGCGCGAATGCGCCGCATCCCCCTTTTTGCCGTCGAGTCGTTGGGACTGATCGAACAAAAAAGATCAGCGTATCCGGTATCGAGCATTCAAAATCCGCTAACCTGGGATTGCGAAAGTCTAAGAGATGCCGCCCGTCAATGTCAAACGCCGCGCTCTCCTGGGTGCACGACACGAAAGCGATGCTGATGATGAAGGCCAGAGAACGTCAGCGAGCAGATTTGTCAGGCTCAGCTGGACGCTTCTTCGGCCCGGACGGGCCATAGGGCTCCAAAAAACGCTGGCGCAGGAGATCCGGCAAGAAGTCCGGACCCTGATGGGGCCCCTGGCGGCCGAAGCCTTGGACTTCGAACTTCGAAGTGCGAACGCCGAAGTTGGACGCAGTTCGAACTTCGCACTTCGACTTCGCACTTCGCGAGGTTCGGCACTGAGGCGCCTCCCACCTTTCATTCTCCAATATGCCTATGGGGTCCGGAATGTGGGAGCCTCAGGCTCCGAATCCCATCAGCCGGGCTCGTCACAAGCCGGTTCTACAACTTCGTGATAGCGATTGAGTTTAAGGTCCTGGAGCACCGATGTCTTTCCGCTGGGCCAACGAATCTCAACCCTGAGCGCCGCTTCCCCGTCGGGCACGCCAAAGAGAATGCGCGGGTCATTTTGTGAGCAATAGCTGGAGGAACTCCGTACCTCTCTCATCTGCTGAGGACCACCTTTTTTTGAAGACAGAAAGACACGCGTCCCCAGGGCGTCGCCATTGCTGCATGTTCCCTGGAGGCTCAGGCCCAGCCAGTGATTCTCCAGTTGGTCTCGACGGTAGACCAGCGGCTGATCATCCAGAATGGAGACGACGATCTCGAGACTTCCGTCATTGTCGAGATCGACAAATGCCGCCCCGCGTCCAACGGCGGCGGTTGGTGAGGGGAATGCCTGATTCGAAACATCGCGAAACTGGCTGTTCCCAATATTCAAGAACCACTGATCCGGCATCGAATAGGGTGGCACGTTGGGGTAGAGATGACCATTCGCGACAAAGAGGTCCACGCGACCATCACGGTTGAAGTCGATGAAACCTGTGCCGAATCCCAAATAGCTCATAGTGGGTTGAGCTAATCCGGTCTCGCGGGTGCTGTCGATAAAAAAGCCGTTCCCCAGATTGCGATAGAGGGTGTTGTACTCTTCCGAAAAATTCGTCACATACAGATCCATCCAGCCATCGTTGTCATAATCCCCGGCGTCGACCCCCATCCCCGCTTGCTCTTTTCCGTTGGCATCCACGGCTACGCCAGCCTGCAGCGCCACATCTTTGAACTGACCCCGGCCGTTATTCTGAAAAAGATTGTTGGGAACCGAATCATTGGCGACGTAAACGTCGAGATCGCCGTCGTTGTCATAGTCGGTGCAGACCACTCCAAGTCCATAGTAGCTGCGGTCGGCAATACCACTCGTTCTACTGACATCCGAAAAGACTCCGTTGCCCAGGTTTCTGTAAAGGACATCGCGGGAGGCCGGATAGCGCTTCGGTCCGCAATAGGCCGGTCGTCCTTTGAAGCGGCAGAATCGGCCGGATGTGGGAGGGTCAGAGAAGTCGAAGTCCACGTAGTTGGTCACATAGAGGTCGACCCAGCCGTCCCCATCGAGGTCCGCAAAAGCTGCACTGGCACTCCAGGCACTACTGCCCGTGCCCGAAGCCTGCGTGAAGTCGGTAAAAGTACCATCGCCGTTGTTGCGGTAAAGCCGATTGGGACCGAAGTTTGTGACGTAAAGGTCCGTATCGCCGTCGTTGTCGATGTCAGCCGCTGTCCCGCCCATCCCCCAACCCAAATCTGCTACTCCTGCCTCCTTAGCTACCTCTTCGAAGTGTCCGTTGCCTTTATTGCGAAAGAGAAGGTTAGGAGTCTTCTTTCCGTCTCTCTGGGCTCCATTGACCAGGTAGACATCAATGTAACCGTCGTTGTTATAGTCAAGACAAAGGACCCCTCCACTCATCGAATCAACGATCAGGGGTTTGTCGGCGTCGCCAGTGATATTTTTTCCCAGGAATCCGAGTTCGCTTGAGACTTCTATGTATTGATTCGGCTTGGAGAGAACGGCCATCGGCAGCCACAGAAGCAGGATCAAGCCGAGGCTCTTCAGTTTCATCATCACTGCCTATTCGCCAATCTCACAGGTGTTCCGCTCAAAAACCGCGAGGCCCGCCAAAAAGCAAGTTTGCTCCCTGCTGCAGGTAAGAGAAAGAATTAGCGGGGTGGCGAAAAGCGGCCCGAAAGCTATCGAATCTTGCTCAACTGCCCGTGGCAAAAGTCGTCGCGGCATTCGACCGTCCCTGCATCCCGGCGGACTGCGTTGCGATTCGGGCACATACTCCCGGTATGCACCCGAATCGCGCCTTGTCCGGCGGGCGCAGGAACGGTCTCGATGCTCGCGAGAC
>JAJDTT010000198.1 GCA_022827025.1 Acidobacteriota bacterium | reverse complement strand
GGATATCGTGGCCTGCGGCAGCCAGGACAACTCGGTGCACTTCTGGCGTCGCTCCACCGGGGAGGACTCGATGATGTCGGGATATCCCGGTAAGCCGTCGTCCTTGGCCTTCGATGACACCGGCACCCTTTTGGCCACCAGCGGAGGAGAGGCGGTGACGGTCTGGAGCTTTTGGGGAAGTGGTCCCGAAGGCACGCGGCCCGGCGTTCTGATTCATCATGTTCAAGCTGTTACGGCACTCGCCTTCGCTCGCCGCGGGATGCGCTTGGCCTCGGGAGCTCGGGATGGCGTCGTCATTGTGTGGTCACTTGGGCGCGATGGACAAGGCGATCCCATAGGAGCCGCACCTGTGGCAGAGGTGGTCGGCTCCTTGTACTGGCGACCGGATGGACGCGCGCTTGCTGCGCTCGACGCTCAGGGTGGCGCGACGGCTTGGCGGGTGAGCCTCTGATGAAGCACAACCGAAGCAGGATGTTGGCGTTCATATTCTCCGCCAACCAGGTCCGAACCGGCATCCGGTGGACAGAGAAGCCAGGCCCATGAATGCTCAGACTCGCCGCATCCGCGATACGCTCAGCAGAAACGAGCCATTGGCTACGGCCCGAGGCCGCGTTCTTGGGCAGATCGTGTTCTGCGAAGGCTGTTGCTGCGGTCGGCCTGACAAGGGCTTCCCGCCGTTTCCCCGCGACTGGCTCAAGCAGCAGTGGAAAGACGCGAAACTCAACAAGTCAGTGCAACTGACGATCTCCGGATGCCTTGGCCCGTGCGATATGGCCAATGTCTTCTGTGTCATCTCACGCAAGGGGATGCAGTGGTTCGGAGGCCTCCAGGAACAGTGGCAATATGACTTGCTCCTGGATTGGGCCAATGCCTCGCGTGATGCGGGTGTTTTACTCGAAGTGCCCGCTGAAATGAATCGCCACCGGTTTGAACGGTTCGCGGTTGGGCGTGGCTCTATTGCAGAGGGATCTGTCGCGCTCATTCAAAATGGTTTATGGCAACGGGCACTCCGTCCGCGGTGCGCTGTGAGCGGGAACAGCGACCGGCCCGCCTCTATTGGGTAGCCGGCCCGGCCGGTGGTCCGAACGCGGGGGGTGCATCGTTCGTCCCTTGCGACATCCCCTCAGGCCCTTCCCGATCCAGAAATGAGCGTTGCGGAACGACATCGTGACGCACCGGCTGGCACTGCCCCGCAAGGACGTCGACGCGGCCATCAATAGCTTCTTACTTCCCTGTTATCAGCGACTTGACTTGCTTCCCCCTGATTGGGGGGACTCCTCATCGGAGCAAATTGTGATCTGGGGACCGCTTTGCTAAGATCCCGTGCGGTTGCATTGTCTCTAAGCAGTAATTAGAATCCGGCCCATATTCTCAGGGAGCCTGTTGGATGGAAGTTCACGCGGAGCGGGACGGTGGCGCCTTGATCGCGCAGGCTGCGGGCCGCATCGATGGCTCCAACGCGCGTGAGTTCGAAAGTGCTCTGCGTGCGACGCTCAGCAAGCAGGATAGTGCCTTGATCCTGGATATGCAGTCTCTTTCCTACATCAGTAGCGCGGGCCTTCGGGTCATTTTGATGGTTGCAAAGATGCTCCAGAGGCGGGGCGGGAAGTTCATGGTCTGTTCACTTTCGGAATCAATCGACGAGGTCTTTGAGATCAGTGGCTTCAACCGGATCATCCCGACCCACGCGACCCGTTCCGAAGCGCTCGCCGCCCTGGGCGAGTAGGAAACTCCCGCGTACCCTTGATTTTGGAGACTCATCCGTCGGACAGGTGGCGACAACGTCGAACAACGGGGATATCTGACCCCCAACGGTGCCCCCTGCCGGGATGCGGACGCAGTTGCTGCAGCCGGTTCCCGACGTGGTGCATGGACAATCGGAAAGAGTAGGCGTATGGCGAAGTCTACGGGAGACCTGAAGTGGGAACGAATAACTTAGACCTGACGAACCGTCCGTGCAAGATCCTCGTGGTGGACGACGAGCCGGATCTCGAACCGCTCATGCTTCAGCGCATGCGGCGGGCAATACGCTCCGGGCGGTACACGTTCGTGTTTGCCCGAAACGGTGTCGAAGCCCTCGAACGGCTGAACGAGGAGCAGGACATCGACATGGTGCTCTCAGACATCAACATGCCCCAAATGGACGGGCTCACATTGTTGCAGCAGATTCCCAAGGTCGATCCCAATATCCGTTCCGTCATCATTTCGGCGTACGGTGACATGAAGAACATCCGGACGGCCATGAATCGGGGAGCGTTTGACTTTGTCACCAAGCCACTGGATTTCAAGGACCTTCGAATCACCATCGAACGGACGGTCCAGCACATGATGGAGTGGCGCGAGGCCCTGGCATCGCGGGACAAGCTGGTGGCGTTGCAGAACGAACTCAACGTCGCCAACCAGATGCAGCAGTCCATCCTTCCCAGCCAGTTCCCCAAGGGCTCTGACTACGAAGTGTCCGCCAGCATGGAGGCGGCTCGCAATGTGGGCGGAGATTTCTACGATGTCATCCACCTCCACGAAGGCCGGGTCGGATTGGCCATTGCGGACGTTTCGGACAAAGGAGTGCCTGCCGCTCTCTTCATGATGTCCAGCCGGACTCTGCTCAAGGGCGCCGCCATCGGCACCCTGGATCCGGGCCGGGTTCTGGGGGAGGTCAATAACCTCCTTGACGAGGACAACGATGCCGCCATGTTCGTCACCCTCCTGTACGCGGTGTACAATCCGGCCACCGGGTCACTGACCTACGCCAATGGCGGACACAACGCCCCGCTCGTCGTCCATGCCGACGGGCGCTCGTCCCTGCTCCCTCTCACTCATGGGATCGCCCTGGGTGTGATTCCCGATCTCGATTTCCTCGAGAACACCGTGGTCCTGTCACCCGGAGACACCGTGATCTTCTATACCGACGGCGTCACCGAGGCCATGGACGACGACGGCGAAGAGTTCGGGACGGAGCGTCTGTTCGAGATCTTCGCGGACGGGCCCCCGAAAGATTCCGAGGAGGCCAACAATGCGGTCTTCAAGGCAGTCAGGGACTTTGTCGGGGATACTCCTCAATCGGACGATATCACCTGCATGGTGCTCTATCGAAAGGAGAGCGATCGTTGAGCCGGAAGCTGTCCCTGAAGATTGAGCCCAGGGCCGAGGAATTGGATACGATCACGGCCGCCGTGGAAGAATTCGGCGACGCCGAGAAATGGGCCCCCGAGCTGGTCTTTCGGGTCAACCTGGTACTTGAGGAGTTGGGACTCAACATCATCAACTATGGCGGGACCGAAGATCTCCATGAGATCGAGATCACTCTGACTTCGGAACCGGGATCGCTCACCATCGAGATCGTGGACAATGGCCGTCCCTTCGATCCGACAAAGGATGCGCCCGAGCCCGATCTGGACTCGGGAGTCGCAGAGCGTGCGGTCGGTGGCCTCGGCGTCTATCTGGTGCGAACCATGATGGACGAATTGCACTATCGCCGCGACGGAGGCAGAAACTACCTGACCCTGGTCAAAGAGCTGGCCAAGTGACGCAAAAATCCAGCTCGGCCAGCGGCCGCTCCACCTTGTCCCGGCTTCAGGTGCGCCGCGCCGGCTCGGGTGGAACGGAAGGCAACTTTCGCGACAGCCTGACGTTGGCAGTTCCAGGCGCCTGATTGCCGGTGGTGTCAAACACTCGAGCGATCCGATCGGTCGCGTACGGATTCGCGATGGACAGGGCCGCTGCCATGGAAACGCCGTCCGGCAAAGCTGCGGCGGATGAGAACTTCCCCGTCGGATCCTGGTTGCTGCCGGCACGCCTGAGACCTCATATTGCGACCTTCTATGCCTATGCCCGGGCGATCGACGACATCGCCGACAACCCCGACTTGGATCCGGACGACAAGATCGAGCGGCTGGACGGCTTCGCCAGAGCGGTGAGGGGCGCCGAAACGGGTGATCCGGCTTTTCGCAAAGCTCACGCCGTCCGCCGCAGTCTGGAGGTCACCCAGGTCACCTGGCGGCATTGTGTCGATCTGACAAGAGCCTTCAAACAGGATGCGACCAAGCTGCGCTATGCCGACTGGAAGGATCTCATCGGTTACTGCGATCTCTCGGCCGCGCCCGTGGGGCGCTACCTGGTCGACCTCCATGGCGAGTCCAAGACCGCATATCCGGCTTGCGATGCCCTTTGCAACGCACTCCAGGTACTCAACCACCTTCAGGACTGCGGAGAGGACTACAATTCGTTGGACCGGGTCTATCTTCCTCAGAACTGGATGGCTGCAGCCGGGGCCGGCGTCAAGGCGCTGGGCCGCGGGCGTTCGACTCCGGCACTCAGGCGAGTGTTGGACCGGTGCCTCGATGCAACCGAGAAGCTGTTGGAGTCGGCCGATCGCCTGCCGGACCAATTTCGAAGCCTCCGTTTCGCCATGGAGACGGCCGTGATCGTGGCCGTCGCCAGGAAGCTCAGCAGAGAGTTGCGCCGGAGGGATCCCTTGGCGGAACGTGTCGTGCTGAACGCGGCTCAATTCGCCGGCTGCTGTTTACGCGGAGTCGGCCGCACCCTGCTCCGGAGGGTCTGGCGCCGGCGCAGGGAAGGCGCAATTTCTTCATGATCGTCGCACCCCCGATCGAGAAACGCGGGCTGAAGGGTCGACGTTGCGTCGGTTGTGCGGCATGACGATTTCCGGCGCGGGAAGGCTGACAACGTGAGGACGCCGTCTCGACCGCAAGCCGGTCCGGGTTGTCGGCCGGGTGAGCGGGTCGATCCCGCGGATCACGTGAATCGCGTGGTGGCGCGATCGGGCACGTCGTTCCTGTGGGGCATGAGAGCGCTTTCCGCGGAACGGCGCCGTGCGATCTACGCGATTTACGCGTTCTGCCGGGAAGTCGACGACATAGCCGACGAACCGGGCGAAGACGCTGACAAGAGGCGTGCGCTGGCGGCTTGGAGGCAAGAAATCGACCGGCTCTATGCGGGAGAACCGAGTCGGCCGACGACGAGGGCCCTGTTGAAACCGGTGCATCGTTTCAGCTTGCCTCGGGAGGAATTCCTGGCGGTGATCGAGGGTATGGAAATCGATGCCAGGCCCACCGTTCGGATGCAGAATCTGGATGATTTGCTGCACTATTGCCGGAAAGTCGCCGGCGCCGTCGGCAGGCTGTCCATCCATGCTTTCGGCGTGCCGCGAAACCCCGGATTTCAAATCGCCGAGACGCTGGGAAACGCTCTGCAATTGACGAATATCCTTCGTGACCTGAAGGCGGATGCGGCGTTGCAGCGTCTCTACGTGCCGCTGGAGCTGCTTAGCAAGCACGGTGTCTCCGCCACGTCGTTGAACGCAATCCTGGGTCATCCGGGCTTCAGCGCAGCCTGCGCCGAACTGGCCGGACTCGCTCGAGGCTACTACGCCGAAACCGAAGGACTGATCGCGGAATTCGGCTGGCGGAGGATACGGCCTGCCGTTCTCATGATGGCCGTGTACCGGGAATTGCTCGATCGCCTGGAAGAGCGGGGATGGACGCGGATCGACGTTGCGGTCCGGCTGTCGAGGTTCCGAAAGCTATTGCTCGCTCTGCGTTACGGACTGTGCTGACGGAGTTTCACGGTGCCCCGAACCCACGTCATCGGCGCCGGTTTGGCGGGTCTTGCCACCGCGGTGTCGCTGGTACGGAGAGGCCGGGACGTGACGCTCTACGAAGCGGGCGGGCATGCCGGAGGCCGTTGCCGTTCATACGCCGATGCCAGGCTTGATCGCACCATAGACAACGGCAACCATCTGCTGCTGAGCGGCAACCACGCCGCGATGCGTTACCTGGCGGACATCGAGGCCACCGACGCTCTCATCGGCCCGGCTTCCGCCTGCTTTCCCTTCCTGGATTTGCGCACGGGTCAGCGGTGGATGCTGCGGCCGAATGCCGGACGACTCCCGTGGTGGATCCTGAGCTCCAGGCGGCGAGTGCCGGACACAAGGGCCTGGAGTTACTTTTCGGCATTCCGGTTCGTCACGGCGGGCGCCGATGCGGCCGTGACCGACTGCGTTGGAGGAAGCGGCATTCTTTTCGAGAGATTCTGGAAACCGCTGGCGGTCGGGGCATTGAATACGCCGGCCCGGTCCGGTGCGGCGCGCCTCTTGTGGTCCGTGTTGCGTGAGACATTCGCCCGGGGAGAGGCGGCTTGCCGGCCGCGGATCGCCAGGACCGGACTTTCCGCCGCCTTCGTGGATCCGGCGCTGAAATTCCTGCGCCAAAGGGGAGCAAGGGTTCGGTTCGGCCGCCGCTTACGCAGGATCAGCTACACGAGCCGCCGTGCAAACGGACTGGAATTCGGCTCCGGGAGAATCGAGTTGAGAGATGGCGGGGCCGTGGTTCTGGCGGTTCCGCCGCCGGCTGCGGCGGAGCTGGTGCCGGGGTTGTCCGTCCCCGGCAGAACCCACGCCATCGTCAACGCTCATTTCCGGTTGTCCGAACCGGCCGGTATGCCGCCTGAGCTTCCCCTTCTCGGGCTGATCGGGGGAACCGCGCAATGGCTCTTCGTTCGTGGCGACGTCGTTTCCATCACCGTCAGCGCGGCGGACGCACTGGCAGCGGAGCCGGCCGAAATCATTGCCCGCAGAAGCTGGAACGACGTTGCGGCGGCGCTGGGCCATGACCGGGAGAGGATGCCGCCCTTTCGTATCGTCAAGGAAAAGCGCGCCACGTTCGCGCAGACGCCCGGCCAGGTGAAGCGTCGTCCCCGGACCAGGACCGGGTTCTCCAACCTGTTTCTGGCTGGGGATTGGATCGATACGGGCCTGCCCGCAACCATCGAGGGCGCTGTTCGATCCGGCCGGATGGCGGCTCGCGCCATAGCCGGATGCGGCCGGCCGTCATGATCCGGCAGCCGCCTTGCCGAAGCTGTGGAGACGCTGCCGTGTGCTATGATTCCTTGCCGGCTGGAATCAGCGGATTGTCATTTAGAGTCAGCGGATTGTCGTCTGGAATCAGCAGATTGTTTCGAGTCATCAACCCTTTACGGCGGACGTTCTCGGTCCGGCCGCGGGTGATTGACCGGCACACGTGGCGCATTGATCGGGCCTGGGGCTTCCCGTTCGAATCCCGCATGTCCTTCGGCCGGGACAGTTCACCAGAGGGATGGTCTTGAACATCCACTGCTGACCGGCAGTCAGGCAGATTGTCAGGAGATCGACGAATGCTGCAATCCCCCTCGGCGTACGTCGAGGGCTATCGGAAGGCCCGGCGCTACGACAAAGCGCTTGCCGACAGCTATATCCGGCATACGACCGTCGGCGACCCCGCGCTCGACCCGGTGATGGAGGAGGTCTCCTCGTTACCGCCCCACCATCTGCATCGATTCATCAAAGCCGGGATCGACCAGGAGGAAGAGGGTCTTCGCGCGGCGCCGCAGGCACTGCGCGGTTTTTTCGAAAACCTGGAAGATCCACCCTGGTTCGACTACGAAGCATTTCGTCCCGGCGTCCGCGCATTTCACCTGAACACCACGAAAATACTCGTCGCCTTTGTCACGGGTGTCCTGATCGAGGGGTTTGCCACGTTGATCGCCAAGTCATTCGCGACGACCGGACGAGTCTTGAGCCCCTTGACCGCGAGAAGGCGCCTGATGCAGAACAACCGCCATCTGCTGGAGGTGTTTTTCCCCGGAGGTCTCCGGAGGGATGGGGACGGCTGGAAGCTTTCCACGCGCCTTCGCTTCGTTCATGCCCGGGTGAGGAACCTGCTGGCGAAGTCCGACGCCTGGGATTTCGACGCGTGGGGCACGCCGATCAGCGCGGCGCACCTGGGTTTCGCCACCACCGTCTTTTCCATGCGCCTGCTGCAACACTCGGTTTCCGTGGGGGCCAGGTTTTCCGAGGAAGAGAAAGAGAGTGTGCTTCATGTCTGGCGATACGCCGGTTACGTCATGGGCGTGCCCGAGGCCATCCTCTTTTCCAGTGAAGAGCACGCGCGAGGAATCTTCGACGTGGCCCATATGTGCGAGCCGACTCCCGACAGTGATTCGGCCACCATGGCCAACGCGCTGGTGGGCGCGATTCCCCTGACGGCGGGGATCGAAGACCCGGAAGAACAGGCCGCCGTGAAAGAATTGGCTTACCGGCTTTCAAGGTGCCTGATCGGCAACAGGCTGGCCAACGAGTTGCAGTTTCCAAAGACGAATACCTTGGGCGTGCTGTTCGGGTACCGCTTGAAACAGCGTTTTCAGCATCTGCTCAAGAGCCAGCAGTTGATCAGGTCGGAAAATTTTTGTCAGATGCTCGAAATCTCGGTCTACGATGAGGCCGTGTTGGGCGCCATGAGTTACCGGATGCCCGATCATGTTCGGGCATCGAAGTCGAGTCCCTGGTGAAGGAAGAAATGACGTCGCCCGTCCTGGACCGCTACATCACTGTCATCCTGAACCGCCGGTGGACGGTGTCCGTGATCGCGACAGTCATCATGCTGGTCATGACGGCAGGTGCTCAGTACATCACCACCACGAACGACTACCGAATCCTGTTCGACGAAGACAATCCCCAACTCGCGGCATTCGATGCCTTGGAGAACACGTACGCCGCATCCAACCGGGCATTGATCGCCATTGCGCCCGGGGTGGGTTCCGTCTTCACGATCGAGGCGCTGGGGGCGATCGAGGAACTGACCGAGGCCGCCTGGGGCACCCCCTATTCCACACGGGTCGATTCCCTCACCAACTATTCCCACAGCGAAGCGGTGGAAGACGATCTGGTGGTCGAGCCGCTGGTCGACGACGCACAGTCTCTGAGCGATGCCGACCTGGCCCGCATCCGGACCATTGCCCTGACTGCTCCCGAGATCGCCGGGCGCCTGGTCTCCACCGACGGCCGCGTCGGCGGCTTGACGATCAATTTCGTCTTGCCTGAAGATCCGGACGCCGCAGTGGCGGAGATCACCGACTATCTCAATGCCGCCCTGGAAAACGCCCGCGGACTCCGCCCCGAATTCCACTATTTCCTGACCGGCGATGTCGTCATGCACCGCGCCTTCGCCGAAGCCACGCGGGACGATCTTCAGATTCTGGTGCCCATCGTATTTCTCGTCATCGCAGCCTCCGCCGCCATTCTTCTGCGCTCGTTTCTCGCCACCCTGTCCATCTCGATCCTGCTGGTGTTCATCGTCAACACGACAATGGGATTCGCGGGTTGGCTCGGCACCGTAATGAGTCCGACCAATGCCGGCGTGCCCATCATCGTGATGGCGGTCGCCGTCGCGGATTCAATTCACATCGTCACCAGCACCTTGCTGGGCATGGGCCGAGGTCTGACCAGGAACGCCGCGATCGCGGCATCCGTGCGGACCAATGCCTATCCGGTATTTCTGACGACTCTCACAACGGTGATCGGCTTTCTCAGCCTGAACGCTTCCGACTCGCCTCCGTTTCGCGTCCTGGGCAACCTGGTGGCGTTCGGCGTTTCCTGTGCCTTCGTCTATTCCATGCTGCTTCTGCCGGCGGTGCTTTCGATCCTGCCGTTGCGCGCACGTCGGCTTCGTCCCGAAAAGACTCTTTTCTTCGAACGCTTCGGCGCCTTTGTCGTGGCACAGCGCAAGTTCCTGCTCTGGTTCGTTCCCCTGGTCGCCATCGGCCTCCTCATGGGCATCCCCCGCAACCAGTTGAGCGACAACTGGCCCAAGTATTTCGACGAGCGTTACCAGTTCCGGCGGGATACGGATTTCGTCATCGAAAACCTGACCGGCCTGGATACGCTGGAGTATTCGCTGAAAGCGGGACGGGAAGGCGGCATCACCGATCCCGAATATCTGGCCGCCGTCGAGAAATTCGCCGAGTGGTACCGCACGCAACCCGAAGTGACCCATGTCCAGGCATTCCCGGACATCATGAAACGCCTGAACAAGAACATGCACGGCGACGATCCCGGCTACTACCGGTTGCCGGACGATCCCGAACTCGCGGCCCAATACCTGTTGGTTTACGAACTGTCGCTTCCCTTCGGCAATGACCTGAACAACCGGATCGACATCGCCAAGTCCGAAACCCGCATGACGGTGACGGTCCGTGACTCGTCGTCACGGGGCCTGCGCGAGTTGGACGCTCGCGCGCAAGATTGGCTCCGCGCCAACCTGCCCGATCGAGTGGTCCCGGCTACCGGCCTCAGTGTGGTCTTCGCCCACCTTTCTCTGCGCAACATCGAAAGCATGCTGCGGGGGACGATCATTGCCATGGCCATCGTTTCGTTCATCCTGGTCCTGGTATTCTGGAGCGTGCGCCACGGGCTCATCAGTCTGATACCCAACTTCATTCCCGCAGCCATGAGCTTCGGACTCTGGGGCTACCTGGTGGGCAATCTGGGTCTGGCCGGTTCCGTGATGACCGCAATCGCGTTCGGCATCGTCGTAGACGACACGATTCATTTCCTGAGCAAGTATCTGAAGGGGCGCCGCCAGGGCCTGGATGCGGCCGGGGCGGTGCGTTCCACCTTCAACACCGTTGGAAGGGCTCTGTGGACCACGACCGCGGTCTTGTCCGCCGGCTTCCTGGTGTTCGCTTCATCGGGATTCGAGGTCAGCAGGTCGCTCGGACTCATGGTCACGATCACCATAGTGTTCGCGCTTCTCGCCGACTTCTTCCTGCTGCCGCCTCTGTTGATGGCCCTGGATCGGAGAAAATCATGATTCGCACTTGTCCTGCCCGGTCTCCACTCGCGCACGTGGTTCCTGCCGCCGCCGTCATCGCCTGTCTGGGTTCGTCGGCGTTGGCCCGTTCCGACGACGCGTCCCCCGAAGAAATCGGGCTGAAGATCGCGCTCGAAGCCCGGGAGCGCGGAGACGGATTCGGCAATTTTACGGCTCGGCAGACCATGTTGCTGCGGAACAAGCAGGGGAGGGAGAGTCGGCGCCAACTCCGGGTCCGGGTACTCGAAGTGCCCGGAGACGGAGACAAGAGCATGTTCGTCTTCGATGAGCCGCGCGACGTCAAGGGAACGGCTTTCCTGATCCATTCCCATCGCGACAAGGCGGACGACCAGTGGCTCTATCTCCCGGCGCTGAAGCGGGTCAAACGGATCAGCTCGTCGAATCGTTCCGGCTCCTTCATGGGCAGTGAGTTCGCTTATGAGGACATGAGCGCGCAGGAAGTGGAGAGATTCAGCTATCGATACCTGCGAGACGAGCCTTGCGGCGAGTTGACGTGCACCGTCTCCGAGCGCGTCCCCGTAGACAGGAAATCGGGTTACCGCCGGCAGTTGGTCTGGCAGGACAAAGACGAATTTCGCGTTTGGAAGGTGGAATACTACGACCGCAAGGATTCGCATCTGAAGACCCTCACCTTGGGGAACTACCAGCAGTACCTGGATCGTTACTGGCAGGCCGGCGAGATGACGATGGTGAATCATCTCACCGGGAAGAGCACCGTTCTGACCTGGACGGAGTATGAATTCCGGACCAGGCTCAACGATCGCGACTTCACCCGCACCGGTCTGCAACGGGTCCGTTGATGCCCCACCGTCTCGTCTTTCGGTGCGCGAGGTTTTTCACTGCGGGTCTTCTCCTCCCGGTCTGTGCCGGAGGGCTCCCGGCCGAGATCGTCAGGCACGAGACTTCGGGACGCGTGAGCTTCGAAAGCCGGTGGCATCCTCAAAGCGCGGCTTACGCAGGCCAGCGCTCACATGCAGGCGGCGTGGTCTTCGAGCCCGAATTCTATCTCGAAGACCATGGAGGCCGAAGCTTCAACCTGGCGCCGTTTTACCGTCACGACGCCGGGGACCCGGACCGAACCCATTTCGATCTGCGCGAAGCCTATCTTCTGCTGTACGGCGACGCCGCAAACAGCGAGTGGGAACTGCGGCTGGGCGTGGACCGGGTGTTCTGGGGAGTCACCGAATCCCGCCACCTGGTCAACATCGTCAACCAGATCGACCTGGTGGAACATCCCTACAAGGAGCCCAAGCTGGGCCAACCCATGGCCCACCTTACTTTCTCCGGCGATTGGGGAACGGCCGAAGTCTTCGGCCTGACGTATCACCGTGGCCGCACCTTTCCGGGCCGCTCCGGCCGACTGCGTTTTCCGTTCGTCGTGGACAACGACAAGGTCACCTATGAGAGCGACGCCAAGCAGTGGCATCTGGATCTCGCCGGCCGCTACAGCCGCAGTTTCGGGCCTCTCGACCTGGGCATGAGCGTATTCGACGGCACGAGCCGGGATCCCTTTCTGATTCCGGACCCGGACCGCAGCGGAGAACCTGCCCTGGTCCCGTACTACGAGCAGATACGCCAGTTCGGACTGGACGCCCAGCTCACGGCCGGGTCCTGGTTGTTCAAGCTCGAGGCGATTCGGCGAAACGGCGCCCGAAACCTCCTCGGCGTGGAAGAGGACTACTCGGCTTCCACCTTCGGTGGCGAGTACACGTTCTATTCCGTATCGGGCTCGGCGGTGGATCTGACGCTGCTCAGCGAATGGAACTACGACGGCCGGCGCCAATACGCCACCAACATCTTCCAGAATGATTTTTTCCTTGGCGCGAGGATCGCCTTCAACGACGTTCAGAGCACAGAGATTCTCGCCAGCATCCTGCGAGACGCCGACAGTTCCGGCCAGGTGCTGACTCTGGAATTGAACCGGCGCATCTCGGATCAGTGGTCCCTGCGTCTGGAGGCGATCGCCCTCCGGGGCATCCAGGAAGTGGATCTCACCTATTTGACTCGGCGCGACAGCTTCGTCGAGTTGAACTTGATCTACAATTTCTGACAGTCCGTCCCGTTGCACCCTGTCCCGGCAAGGAATTCCGTCGGATGGCCGCGGCGTTGTGGTTTCGCTTGGAGGTCCACCGGTGGTAATATCGCCGGAAAATTGTCGGGAGGAGCAGTTCACACTATCCGGGAGTCAGTGCAATGGAGGTTCACGCCGAGCGGGAAGGAAAAATCTTGATCACCCGAGCGGAGGGCCGTGTCGACGGCACCAATGCCCGCGAATTCGAGGAGGCGCTCCACGCGGCAATCGGAGAGGATGATCGCCTCCTGATCATGGACTTGCAGAATCTTTCCTACATCAGCAGTGCCGGCCTTCGAGCTTTTCTGATGATTGCCAAGAAGCTCCAGGGACGGGGTGGAAAGCTCGTGGTGTGCTCGCTCACCGATACCATCAACGAGGTGTTCGAGATCAGTGGTTTCAGCAGGATTATCCCCACTCACGCCTCCCGGTCCGAAGCCGTCGCCAAACACGGCGGATAGGATCTCATCGTGGAGACCGGGTTGGGCGCCGGTCGGATCTTCTCCATTTCGCTGTCGGGGCGCGCCCGATGTCGAGCCGTATTCAGAGCGGACGGAGATTGCGTCGGCGGCAGGGCGCAGCCGCCCGTCTTGTCCTTTATGAAGGTCCGTTATCGCGAGAGGCATCGTTGAGCCGAAAGCTGTCTCTGGAAATCGATCCCAGAGTCGAGGAACTGAGTGCGATTACGGCCGCCGTGGAGCAGTTCGGGGACGCGGAAAAGTGGCCGCCCGATATGGTCTTTCAAATCAATCTGGTGATCGAAGAGCTGGGACTCAACATCATGACCCACGGGAAGAGCGAAGATCTCGAGAAGATCGAGATCACGCTGACCGCGGAAGGGGAGTCCCTCACCATCGAGATCGTGGACAATGGCCATCCTTTCGATCCGACCAGAGAGGCTCCCGAGCCCGACCTGGACGTGGGACTACGGGAACGTGCCATCGGCGGACTCGGGATCCATATCGTACGCAATCTGGTGGACAACTTGCGCTACCGGCGTCAAGGGGGGAGAAACCACGTGACTCTGGTCAAGGAGCGGGTCCGGTGAAGCGATGTTGCCGCCGGCCGGCAGGCATTCTCATTTCGGCAGCCGCCTGGTTGCTGACGGCATTGCCGGCGCCGGCGCAGGAACCGGGCGTTTCCGACGAGCGCATTCTCTTCGGACAGTCCGCCGCTTTCAGCGGTCCTGCCCAGGAGTTGGGGATCAGCATGCGTCTCGGCATCCAGGCCGCCTTCCATGAGGTCAACCGGGCCGGCGGCATCGATGGCCGGCGGTTGGAGTTGACGTCGCTGGACGACGCCTACGAACCGGAGGCCGCCGTCGCCAATACCCATGCCCTGATCAGGGAACAAGAGGTCTTCGCGCTCATCGGCGCCGTCGGCACACCCACCTCGCGCGCGGCCGTACCGGTTGCCGCGGACGCCAGCGTGCCCTATATCGCTCCGTTCACGGGTGCCGAGTTCCTGCGCGACGCCGAGTGGAGCAACGTCATCAACCTTCGGGCCTCCTACAACCAGGAGACCGAGGAAATGGTGGCCAGGTTGACCGGGGACATGGGCATCAAGCGGATCGCCGTGCTGTACCAGGACGATTCCTTCGGTCGAGCCGGATACCGTGGAGTGCGGAACGCACTCGATCGAAGAAAGATGACGCCGGTGGCCATCGGCTTGTATCCTCGCAATACCCTGGCGGTCAAGATGGCTCTCCTGGACATCAACGACGGGGACCCCAAAGCCGTGATTCTCATCGGCGCGTACAAGCCTCTCGCCACGTTCATATCCTGGGCGCGGTTTTCGGGCCTCCATGCCGTATTCATGAACATCTCCTTCGTCGGCAGCAACGCGTTGGCGAAAGAGCTCGGCTCCGCCGGCGCCGGTGTCTACGTCACTCAGGTCGTGCCCTTCCCGACCGACAGATCGCTTCCCATCGTCCGCGACTACCATCGCGCCCTTTCCGCCTACGCATCCGGCGTGGTTCCCGGGTTCATCTCCTTCGAAGGCTATCTGGCCGGACGCCTGGCCATTGCCGGCCTGAAGAAGTCCGGGCGTGAGATTAGTCGAAGCGGTTTTCTGGACGGTTTTCGCCAGGCCGGAAGGATCGACCTCGGCGGGTTCCGGCTTCGTTTCGGCACCCGGGACAACCAGGGATCGGATGCCGTTTTTCTGACCGTAATCGGTCGTGACGGCCGATATCGTCCCATCAGCTCACTGCTGGAAGCGGCGCCGTGATCGAACGACTGAACCGTTTGCTCGGCAGTCTGCTGCAGAGCCGCTTTCGGATCTCGACGCAGCTCTACGCCACCATCGGGGGCGCGGTCGCCCTGACGATTGCCGCGAGCCTCGTGGGCTGGTTTTCCTTTGACCGCGTGGGCGATCTCCAGAGCCGGGTCAATGAACTTCGGTTCCCGGAATTGGAGGCCGCGTTCGGTGTGGCGCAGTACAGCGCCGCCCTGGTCGCGGCTGCGCCTCGGCTGACCACCGCCGAAACGACCGACGACTTCCTCCAGGTTGCGGCAAGCATCGATGAGGTGAAAACGGCGCTCGAGGAGCAGTTGGCCGTTCTGGAGCGCCAGGATGCGGCCGATGAACGTTTCCGGCGCATACGCGCTCACGCCGATACCTTGAGATCGAACATCGAGGCGATCGAAAGCGACATGTCGGCGATTTACGAATTGACCGGGCGGAGTTCCGTTCTGCGCACCGAACTCGGTGATCTGCAGGGACGCCTGCAGCGGATCATCTTCCCGTCCGTGGATGACCAATTCTTCTACACCATCACGGGACACCGCACCTTGGGTGAGCCTCCGGCTCCTCGTTGGAAACATTTCTCGGAAGATCAGTTCGACCGCTTTCGTCACTTGACCGATCTGCTGGCGGACGCCAATGCCGCCACCCAACTTCTGGACAGTGCCTTCACGGTTTCGGACGCCTTCCTGATCGAGCCTTTGCGAGACAAGTTCGAGGCGTCCCGCAACCGCATCGAAAGGAGCCTGTCGGCGCTGGGAGACTCCGAATTGGTTGGGCAGATCTCCGCCGATTTCCAACGTCTGTTCGAGTTGGGCGCCGGAGAGGAGGGCTGCCTTGATCTGCTGGTCCGGAAACTGAGGCTTACCGCGCGGCAGAGAGGCCTTTTGGCGGAGAACCGAGGAATCGCCATCGACCTGGTGACGGCGGTCGACGAGTTGGTGAAAGCGTCGCAAGCGAGAGCGGCGGCGGACACTCAAGAATCCACCCAGGCCATTCTGGCGGGCCGAGTCCTCCTGGTCGCCATCAACGGGCTCAGCATCGTCGGCGCCGTGCTCATCGCCTGGCTGATCGTGGGACGGATATTGCTGCGCCGCCTGGCGCTGTTGTCACAGCGCATGCGGCGAATGGCCGGCGGAGAACTGGAGGGCAAGGTCGAGATCGAAGGCAGGGACGAGGTGGCCGACATGGCCGCGGCCCTGGAGGTGTTTCGGCGCCACGCGCTGGAGGTCCAGCGTCTGAACCTGGTGGAGAAGCTGGCGGAGGAATTGCGGACCAAGAACGACCAGTTGGAGAACGTGCTCGCAGACTTGCGGAAAGCTCAGGACCAGATCGTCATGCGTGAGAAGTTGGCGGCGCTTGGTGAACTCACCGCGGGCGTCGCCCATGAGATCAAGAATCCCCTGAACTTCGTCAAGAACTTCGCGGAGGCGTCGGAGGAGCTTCTGGAGGAACTCCAGGAAATCCTGGAGGAAGAAGGCGAGAAAATGAGCGCGGACGACCGTGAGCTGGTCGCGGAGCTGATGCAGGATCTCACCGACAATCTGCGCCGCATCCACCAGCACGGCGAACGGGCCAACCGGATCGTTCACGACATGCTCATGATGGGCCGTGGCTCGGGCGAGTGGCAGGTGACGGACGTCAACATCCTGCTCGACGAGCACACCCGTCTGGCCTACCACAGCGCGAGGGCGACCGATCCCGATTTTCAACTCCACATGGAGATGAGTCTGAACCCGGAGGCCGGTCAGTTCGAAGTCGTTCCGCAGGACATGGGCCGGGTTTTTCTGAACATGGTGGGCAACGCCTGCTACGCGACCGATCAGAAACGGCGCGCGGCGGTCGAGGCGGGGAAAGGTTTTTTCGACTACATGCCGACTCTGTGGGTCGCCACCCGGCGTCTCGAAGACCGGATCGAGATCCGCATCAAGGACAATGGGAACGGAATTCCACCCGAGATCGTGGACAAGATCTTCAATCCGTTCTTCACCACGAAACCCACGGACCAGGGAACCGGGCTGGGCCTTGCTCTTTCCAACGACATCGTGCGGGAGCACGGAGGATCCATTCGAGTGGAAACCGAACCCGGCGAGTACACCGAAATGATTGTCGAGATCCCCGTGATGCGCCCCGTTGCCATGGAAGAGGCTCCCGGGCGGCAAGCGAGTTAGCCTGGCCCTGAATTTTCGCCGGTTCATTCCTGCAACGGGAGTGGTGCCGGGAAACCAGATGTTCTAATATCGGGCCGAATTCCGCATCGCGAGTCAGCCTTATGGATTTTCGTTCCTACGACCTCGATGCTCAGTACTACGACGAGATGTTCCTAGGGGACGGCACTCCTCGCGAACAATTCCAATCGCTGCATGAAGCTCTGAGGCGGCTGTCGGTCGAAGACGTCGGCAGTATTCAGGAACGGGTCACGCGTTCGTTCTCCAACGAAGGAATCACCTTTACCGTTTACGGCGACGAAGAGGCCGAGGAGCGCATCATTCCCATCGACTGCGTTCCCCGGATCCTGTCCGCCGAGGAGTGGCGCTGGCTGGAAACCGGCCTGACCCAGCGGCTCCGGGCGCTGAACCTGTTTCTGGGCGACATCTACAACGATGCGCGCATCATCGCGGATGGCGTGATCCCGGTGGACGTGGTGAGGGGCTGTCCCCAGTACCGCATTGAAATGCGGGGCGTCTCGGTGCCCCACGGCGTCTGGGTGGGCGTTTGCGGCACCGACCTGGTGCGTACCAACGACGGTTTCCATGTGCTGGAAGACAACCTGAGGGTCCCCTCGGGGGTCTCCTACATGGTCGCCAACCGGAAGGCGGTGAAAGCCAATTTCCGCCTCCTCTATCGAGACTCCCGGGTCAGAGAAGTGGAGCACTATGGAAGGGTCCTGCTCCAGACCTTGAGGGAGCTGGCGCCCAAAGACCGGTCCGGACCCTGCATTGTGCTGCTGACACCCGGCGTCTACAATTCCGCCTTCTACGAGCACATATTTCTGGCCAACGAGATCGGCGCGGAGCTGGTGGAGGGCCGCGACCTGTTGGTCAATGACGGTTATGTCTACATGCGAACGACGGCGGGCCTGAAGCGGGTCGACGTGATCTACCGGCGCGTGGACGACGATTTTCTCGATCCCCTGGTCTTCCGTCCCGACTCTCTGCTCGGTGTCCCCGGGTTGATCCATGCCTTCAAGCAGGGAAACGTGGCTTTGGTGAACGCTCCTGGCACCGGCGTCGCCGATGACAAGAGCGTCTACGCTTTTGTCCCGGACATGGTCCGCTACTACTTGGGAGAAGAGCCGCTTCTGAAAAACGTGAAGACTTGGCTTTGCCGTCGACCCGAGGAGCTCGAATACACCCTCGACAACCTGCAGGACCTGGTCGTGAAGCGGGTGGGAGAGTCCGGAGGATACGGGATGCTGGTCGGACCGCACTCGACTCCGGAGGAACGCGACGACTACGCGAAGCAGGTGCGGGCCAACCCGGCCGACTTCATATCGCAGCCTGTCCTGTCGCTCTCACGAGCGCCCTGTGTGATCGACGGACGGGCCGAACCGCGCCATGTCGATCTGCGCCCGTTCGTTCTCAACGGACGCCGGATCCGAATCGTCCCCGGAGCGTTCTGCCGCGTGGCGTTGCGCCGGGGCAGCCTGGTGGTGAACTCGAGCCAGGGTGGAGGCGGCAAAGACCTGTGGGTGTTGGGAGACTGAGTTGATGGGGGCGCGAGATCCACGCGGCGCCCGACGACGGATTCCTGGTGGAATGACTCGACTGCAATTGGGGAGGGAGAGATGAGAGAGGGAACGAAGATGCCGCTGCACAAGCGGCTGGTGCGGGGTGCGGCAGGAAAACTGCTGTTGGTGGCGATCTGCGTGCTGTTCGGGACGACGGCGGCGCAGGCGGCGGTGGACGACGAGGTGCTGTACGTGTTCAACACCTTCTCGTTCATGATCTGGGGCGCCATGGTGATGTGGATGTGCGCCGGGTTCACCATGCTGGAGTCCGGTTCGGTGCGGACCAAGAACGCCTCCATG
>JAJDTT010000015.1 GCA_022827025.1 Acidobacteriota bacterium | reverse complement strand
GCCGTCGCCCGAACCCCGCCCCGGTGCACCCGTGGCTGAGCGATGCACCATCATGGTCGCCGCCGTTCTTCGCGCTGACCGCCGCCAACCGTGCGCAGGTGTTGGGGGAGATCCTCACGAAACTCATTGGCGCATGGCGGGTCGCGTTTGGCGAACGGCGAATTCGCGAAGCACCTCAAGGTCGTCCTTCGCCCGTCGCAGTGAGCGAGTTGAGTCTTCGGCGAACCGGGCAGTGAACTGAAGATGGGGGCTCACCCACTTTTCAACGATCCGACTCGAAGGGCGCAGCGTGACCTTGGTTCGGCGGCGGCCTCGATACCCGCGCTCGGGATCCAGGCATTCCCTCGCTTGGCGCAGTGCATGCGCCCAGCCCTCGCCATCAAGTCGATCCAGCGCAATCGGGGTTGGCGGGAGCCTTGACTCCTTGATCGGGACGCGACTGGAGACCTGCCAAGCATCCCGCCACCACCTCACGGTGACCATCTGCGGTCTCGGAACCCTGTCGCGGTATTCGGTCAGGAGGAGAGGATGGAAGATCTCCCGTTCGATGAGTCGAGCAATGGGCCAGCCATCGTACTTCAAGCCCTCAAGGTTGACCCCCAACCTGGCGGTCTGGTCGCGCTCGTGGTACGCAGCGTTCCACTGTACGCCCTCGCAACCGTCCGAGATGCCCAATACGCCAAGCGACCGACTGCCGAATTGCCGTCCCTCGCATGCAAACAGATTCCTGAAGAGACCGATCACGATGTCGGCTCGTTCTTCGAGACCCATGGTGCCTCCCGCCCCAGAAAAATGACCGGCCCAGAATAATGGACTGTCCCCTTTTTCACTGCAAACAGATTCCTGAAGAGACCGATCACGATGTCGGCTCGTTCTTCGAGACCCATGGTGCCTCCCGCCCCAGAAAAATGACCGGCCCGGAATAATGGACTGTCCCCTTTTTCAGGATAGATTTCCGAAGGCACACGGGAACGACCCGTTGAGGATAGATTCCGGCCGCGGGAGGGCGGCCACAAGGGTCGCTCCCTATCGGAAACGGAACGAGTAGAGATCGGCGTCCTGCAGGACGAAGCGCAGGCGGACCGTCTTTCCGGCGATTCGACGGAGGGGTTTCCCACGAACCTTGCCGCCGTGAACCCATCCCGCCTTCCCCTCCAGCTCGTCTCCCCAGATCGGGACCGATTCGGTCAGCGAAAGTCCGGGCGCCGGGTTGCCGTTGACGTCCTGGATCTCCACCCGGATGGAGCCGGCCGCGGAAGTGGAGTAGTTCAGGACCAGGTTCTCTCCGCTGAAACGGAACGGTTTCGTGATCAGCTCTCCTCCCGGGTAGCCGGCGCTGGCGGAGGCGAAGCCGTCGGTCCGGACCACGATGCGCTGCAGGTGGGCCGACGGATAGGTGTAATGCTGCACCAGGTAGAGGGAGAGCTCCCCCGGCGCCGTGGGCACGATGCCCCGGGCTACGAGGCCGTTCCGGTGGATCCAGTTGCGCCGGTCCCTTCCGGGGCGGATGAAGGCTTCCATGAAGCGGTGCCAATGGACGCCGTCGCGGTTGCTCATCAGGACACCGTCGGAGAGGCCGGGCCATTCCGCGGCAAGTGCGGGATCCAGATGTTGGGGAATCCGGTAGGTCACGAAGCGCTTGGGAAAGGAGAGGTAGAGATGGGGAGCCCGAAAATAGGGCACGGTGGCATTGGTGTAGAGATGTTCGGTGGGAGAGTCGCCGTAGTCCACCCACCGGCCCTCGGACCATTCGACGAAGTCCTTTGAGGTGGCGTACTTGAGGGTCCGGACCCCGTGGAGGAAATCCCGGTAGAGCGCTACGTAGACGCCTCGCTCTCCATCCCAGAAGGCCACGTTGTGGGAGTCGAAGGCGCCGTCGGTGAGGACCGGAACCTCACGCATCCAGCTCCAGCGGATACCGTCGGGAGAGGCCAGGGCCACCAGGCCCCGGTGGTTCCCGGGCTTGGCGAAAGCCACCGCCTTGTAGCGGGCCTCGGCCGGAGCCGCCGGATTGTCGTCCCGGAAGGGATTCAGCTTGGCGGCGCCCCGGACCTCCAGGATATTGTTGTCCCGGGAGCCGTTGAACTCCACCTGCCCCAAGGAGGGACGGGTCCAGTGGATGCCGTCCCGGCTCTCGGCGTAGCAGACGACCTTCTCGTGGGCAGCGACCCAGGTCTCCCCCGGCTCCAGCTCTTCCCGGTGGATGTAGTCGACCGCGGAGCTGCCCCGGTAGTACATGCGGTAGATTTCGTCGTCCTTGAAGACCGCCACGTGGAAGGGGATGTTCCCTTCCCAGGGCTGGTCGAAGACGAAGACCTTCTCGGCGCGCCGGGGCTGCTGGACTTCCAGCTCCACGCCGTCCATGGACTCGATGAGGGTGTCGTCGACGAAAAGCTCCAGGCGGTTCCCCAGGTCGGGAGCCGGGACGGAATCGGCGGCCTTCTTCCCGTGACTCGACGCCCCGGCGCCGGAACCGCCCGCCAGAACCAGCAATACAAACATCCGCAAAATCGATTTCATGGATCGCTCCTTACTCGATACCCGAAGCCTACATGCCGAGCCGCCGACTCGCCGGATCGATGACCCAGAGCCAATCGTCCGCGAGGAACTCCAGCCTCTGGGCCATCAGCGCGATGCGCCCCATCACCGTGTAGCCGAATCCGGCCCCGAAGGTGATCATGAGGAACCAGATTCCCAGGCGCGAGACGCCTCCCACGACCCCCTTGTGCTCGATGGAAAAGAAGAAATAGGTCAGGCACGACAAGACTCCCACCACGATGGTCAGATTCTGGAGGGAGGCCGAAAAATCGAATCCCTGGGACCCGACCACCACCAGGGGAAGGATCGTGCTCTGGATCTGCCGGAGAAAGTCGCTCTGGAGATAGCCCAACAGCCGGATCCCGGCAGTGGCGCCGATGAAGAAGGCCAGGGCCCAGCGGGAGATCCACCCCCCGACCGGGGAGAGCCTCATCAACATCAGGACGCTCAGCAGGAGCGGAAACAGGTAGATGAGTTCCTGGTCCTGGGATTCGGGGAGGCCCGGAAGCAGCGAACTCCGGATCAGATCGGGAGCCAGCTTGCTGAAGAGGTTCTGAACGATTCCGGTCCAGAACCCGACGACCATCCAGTAGCCCGCCGAGACCCCGACGAAGACGGCCTCAGCCAACTTGTAGAGGGGATTGTCTCCATAGAGAAAGGAGAGGATGCAGAGCGTGAAGAGGGCGGCCAGCCAGGTTCCCACGGTTCGGGACCAACTCACGCGGACCCCCGCTTCACCCTGGCGCTTGGGATCCACACCCACGGCCCGGCTCCAGGATTCCTGTCCCGGTTCCTGGACCTCCACCGGCTGGTCCTGAACGTAGACCAGTCCCATGCCTCCCGTCGCCAGCCTCACCAACAGGTAGATCCCGGCCACCACCATCAATGCCGTCCAAATCCAACCGGAGCGGCTCATGACGCCACCCCCTTTCTCCGCTCCCAGAAGTAGATGACGTTGCCTGCAACGATGAGCAGGATCACCAGCATGTGGGCCAGGAGCTGTGGACCCATTCGCCGCAGTCCCTCCTGCGCCGTGTCATTCTCCATCAGGGCGGGATAGAGGTCGATGACCGCCTGCTCGTACTCGGCCGCCGCCTTGATGGCCGCCAGCAGGCCGGTCAATTGCCCTGGAATATAGGGATACAGTGACGGGGCCGAGACTCCCGTGGTCCCCCCGACGATCTCCAGGTCGTAGGGGGTTGCGGCATAGAGCACCCACTCCTTGGTGCCCGGATAGCCCGCGCTCACGTTGACGATGAGGTCCATTTGGCGGATGTTCTTCAGATTCCGGGTGAGCGCCAGCTCGTCCAGACTGGTTCCGTCCACGTCGTTGGCGAAGAGCTTCTTCAGGTCCCCCACCACCACCTTGATGACCCCTTCGCCGCCGGGACGGAAGCCCAGGTTCACGTAGTCGCGCCCGTACTCGTAGCCGGGAAACTCGCGATTCAGGATGTCGATACTCTCCTGGATCAAGGGACCGCCGGTGGCCCACAGCGTCAAGAAGTAGAGCTTGTGCTTCTTGTAGGCGCAGTGGCGGACGAAAGCGGCGGCCATGGGACTCAACTCGCCCCGGCTGGCGGGGTCGAAGTCCCAGGCCATCAGAACATCCGATCCCTCGGGGAGTTCCTCGATGGCCGAACGGACGTTCAGGACCATGGGCGACGGACTCTCGGGAAACCGGAGCCCGAACAGAAGCGGAATCAGGATGGACAACAGCATCAGGAGGAAGATCCAGCGCCGGTCCAGATTGCGGAAGAATTCGGTGAGATTCATGAACTATTCCTCCGTTCCCAGATAGGAGCGATCGACGCCCAGCAGAATCTTCAGCGATAGGGAGACAACCCCGAGACCGATACCGATGGTGATGGCCCGGTTCCCCGCCAGGTTGAAGACGTTCATGATGGTCCCGGTGAGGTTGTCGAATTGGAGCGCCTCGGGCATCCATCCCGTCAGGGCCGTGCCGGCGTAGGTCCGCCCCACCAGGACGATGAAGGCGGTGGAGAGCAGGATGATGGCCTCGGTGTTCTTGGCCCGGAAGGCCCGGAACGCGGCCGAGGCGATGAAGCAGGCCAGCAGGGCGAACATGGTGGCCCCCAGGGGGTAGAAGGCGTACTGGTAAATGAACCAGAAAGAGCTGCCCTCCTGAACGTAGTCCCCCGACCAGGCGAACTGGGGAAACTGGGCGCTGGGGTGGACCCCCATCTTGGCCATGCCCACCACCAGGGTCAGGAAGAACGCGATGACGGTGACGGCCGCGTAGCCCCAGCCGGCCCTCCGGTCCGAGATCTTCTGCAGGTTGAGCCTCACCAGGTTGGCGCCCCCCAGAATGAAGGCGATGGCGGCCAGGATGTCGAACCAGATCATGGCCTCTTCGCCCCACGACTGGGTGTAGGGGACGAAGTGGGCCCCGATGAGGACGAATCCCGTCACCGCGGCAATGAGCAGGGGTAAAGTTCTCTTCATATGTGTTCGTTCCTTACCAGCCCTGGTTTCCCAGGACGTGATCGGTCAGATAGGACAGCACCTGGTTCAGCAACGCGGCATCGGTCAAGACCGCGGCCGTGGACAACAAGCATCCCACGACCACCAGCGTTCCTCCCAGGACCTTTCCCACGTCCTGTCCCTTGAGGCTGCCGAGTTGGTGGCTCTCCCCGGAGAGGTAGGCCGAGGCGGCGAACAGCTCCTCGCCGATGAGGGTGTAGTCGCACGCCGCCACGAAGAAGGGCAACTGCGAGGGCATGGCGGTCCCGGCCACCTGGATGGCTCCGACGGCGTTGCCGGTCTCGGCCAGAATCAGCGACTCGGCAAAGAAGGCGCCCATGTAGAAGCAGGCCGCCGGCCGCTCCCGGAGCATCTTCCCGGTGACGCCGGCCACGTAGCCGAACTGCTCGTCGGTCAGGTAGTAGACTGAGTCCTCGTTGAAGGCGTCGGGCCGGCCCGCCCCCAGGTACGCCGCCTCCACCGTCTCCCGGCACGCCGTCATGACCAGGGAGCGGCAGGTGGGGACGTCCAGCCGCGCGTCGAACTCGGCCGTCAGTCCGGCCACCCGCGACAGGACCGTCACGCCGGCGAGGGTCTGCATGTCGTTGATGTCCAGGATTCCCGGAACGTAAAGGCAGGGACGCCCCATCTCGGTGGCCCGCCCCACGGCTTCGTCCACCGCTTCCAAACCGGCGATCGGGCGGACCTTCAACTCGCGCCCGCTCCGGGCCAGTTGGATGAAGTAGATGACGCTCCCCCCCACGATCAGCAGGATCACGCCGAACCAGAATTGGGAGAAGTCGAAGTACTGCATCACCGGCGTCACCGGACTCCCGGCGGCGGCGGCCGGCGATCGTGCCCCGTCCGGGCCCAGCGCCACCACCTGGTAGAAGTAGCTTGCTCCCGGCGTACACCCGTCGTCCTTGAAGGACCGGGTCTGGTAGGTCTCTTCTCCGATCCGGGTGAACGCCTCCTCGCCCGCTTCCCGCCTCAGGATCTCGTAGGCGACGACCAATCGTTCGGCAGGCTGGGGCTGGTCGTCGGGGGACAGCTCCCACTCGACCCGCACCGCGTCCCCGGCGTCGTTGGGAAAGTCGGCGGCCCGAACTTCACCGGGCGGCCGGGGGGATTGGGCCAGGACCGGAGAGGCCCCGCCCCAAGAGAAGAGACCGGCGGCCAGCACCGTCAAGAAAATCGATTTGTCCATCTTGTTCACGCCTCGATCAGTTCCACGTTGGCCCGCGGCACCACCAGCCGCCGGCCCGACTCCAATCGGACCTCCAGGACCCGCGCCCGCGAACCGGAGCCCAGGACCCGGGGTTCGGCCGGAAGCCCGGAGACCACCCCGATCATTCCGAAATGCGGGTCCCGGATGACCCGGACCGGCGTCCCCACCTCCAGCAGGCCGGCAGTACGAGCCGCGTCCACTTCGCCGGCGTCTCCGGCAGGCGACGGAATCACGATTTCCGGCCGCTGGACGCCGGCCCGGATCTGAGTGGCGCCGTTGACCGACGCCGGGGCCCCTTCCCGGGAGGCCAGCAACCGGAAGGTCTTGCGGGCCATGGCGATACGGCCAAACCCTTCGGTGATGATCAGGGTCGTCGCCACCGGTTCCGATCCGGTGACCGCGACTCCCAGATCGTAACCCAGGATCTGGCGCAGGTCCGCATCGTCCATGCCTCCCGAGACCAGAGCCGAGATGCCGATCCGAAACGCCTTGCGGACGGCTTCTCCCGTCATCCGGCTGCCGCCCACCACGACGGCTCCCTTCATCCCTTCGTCCAGCCGCTCGGCCGTCAACTCTTCCTTCTCGTTCCGGCAGACCATCCGGACGGGCCCGAAGGCTTCGCCGCCGATTCCGAAGATCCCCTGGATGAAGGTGGCTTCCGACTCCAGCACGACGCCCTCTCCCGGGATCTCCTCAACCACTCGGCCGGCCAGATAGGCCAGAACCCGGACCGGGATCGGTTCCCCGCGAAGGATGACTTGTCCGGTGACCTGGGAAATGGACTCGATGGTCCCCGAAACCCTGGCTTTGCACTCCGACTTGAACATCCCGAATATGCCCTTGGTCCGGGCCAGGGCCTCGCCGGCCTCGACTCGCATTCCAGGCTCTTTGAGCATGCATTCGGGGACGTCCGCGGGGGGCAGCGACAGGAGGTTGGCCACGTTGACCGGGGTGATGTTTCCCGGCATGAACGTCTGGGCGACCACGTCGCGGGAGTCCACCTGCTGTCCCGTTCGAACCAGAACCTCTCCCTTGATGGGCAGGATCCGCCGGCACCGGTACCGGGTCCGGGGACTGACCTTCAGACCGGGAGTGTAAGCGTGGGCCATCCTGCGTCGACCTCGCCGTTCCTATGCCGGGACCGGGGGGACCAGATCCAGATCCCGGACCCATTGAGCCATGGCCTTGCGGCAGGCCTCTCGATCATCGGGCAGCGCCAGCGGGCGTCCCCGCGCGTCCAGCAGGACTCCCACCGTCCCGCCCCTGAGCTCACCCTCCAGGGGCCGGCCGGGACCCGCCCCCGCGTCCACCTTCCGCGCCGGCTCCACGACAATTCGGGCGCTGGCTCCCAGGCCCAACGGCAACCGCTTGATTTCGCCGAAGGAAAGGGCGCCCTCCTCCTCCAGACCGCCGCCGGAGATCGCGTAGCGGAAGGCGGGGCTGCCCCAGGCGCCGGTTCCCCTGGGGGCCACGCAGGTTCCCAGGGAGATGAGGCAATCCCTCCGGAACACCTGGAGCGCCGCCTCCGGATGGACCTGGGCCAGCACTCCCAGGTGGGGCATCATGAAGATGCTGTCCTTGGCCAGCCAGGTAATTCCCTCGGGCTGAAAGGCGTCCACCAGGAGCGCCGCCGTCTGCTGCATCAAGGGAGCATGGGAGAGGACTCCGCCCGAACCGACCAACAGGTCCAGCTTCATGTTGTCCACCAGCGTCTGGCCGCTGGCCTCCTGACTGAAGGTGTCGCCCACGGTCCTCTGCTGCTGCACGCCCTTGAGGGTGGTGGCGAACTGCTTGTGCTGGTCGTACGCCAGGCGCAGGGCCTCGCGGGCCACCGCCTGCTCGAAGAACAGGGATTCCCGGGTCTGGGGAATCGTGGTGGGGCGGATCATCTTGTTCTTGACGTGGTTCCGCAACTCTCCCTCCTCCATTTCCAGGTGGACCCAACGGAGGATGGAGGGCAGCGTCGCTTCGGCGCAGACGTTGGAGATGGAATAGCTCATTCCCAGGTTGGCGCTCACGGTCCGGTTGAAGGTGCCGTCGAACACGCTGAAGACGTCGGTGGTGGCCCCGCCGATGTCCACGCCGACCACGTTGATCCGCTGCTGTTGGGCGATCCTCTGCAGGATGTTTCCCACCGCCCCCGGCGTGGGCATGATGGGGGCGTCGGTCCACCGGATCAGCCGGTCGTACCCGGGGGCATGGGCCATGACATGCTCCAGAAACAGGTCGTGGATCTTGTCCCGGGCCGGTCCCAGATTCTCCCGTTCCAGGACCGGACGCAGGTTGGGGACGATGGAGAGCTGGACCGACTCGTCGAAGGTCTGCTCCACCAGCGGCGCCGCGTCGCGGTTCCCGGCGAAGATCACCGGCATCCGGTACTCGGCACCGAAGCGGGGCTGGGGACGGGCCGGCGCGATGAGCTCGGCCATCTGCACCACGTGGCGGGTGGTTCCGCCGTCCGTTCCCCCCGAGATCAGCACCATGTCGGGCCGCAGCTCCCGGATCCGGTGGATCTGCTCGTGGGGGAGGCGGCGGTCATTGGAGGCCAGGACGTCCATGACGATGGCGCCCGCCCCCAGGGCCGCCCGTTTGGCGCTGGCGGCGGTCATCTCCCGCACCACTCCGGCCACCATCATCTGGAGGCCGCCGCCGGCGCTGGACGTGGAGATGTAGAGGTCGCATCCTTCACCGCCGGAAGCCGGCCTCAGGATCCGGCCCGCATCGTCGATGAGGCGGCGTCCGGCCATTTCGGCCACTTCGGCGACGGCGTTGACGACGCCCAGGGTCACGTCGGCCGCCGGTTCCTCCACGGTCGTGGGAGCCTCGCCCCGGTGGGTCTGCCGGTACTCTCCGTCGACCTTCCGGATGAGGATGGCCTTGGTGGTGGTGCTCCCGCAGTCGGTGGCCAGGATCACGTTGACGGAGTCGGGATCGATCTGCTTCATTTGCCGGCCGAATCGAGTTCTTCGATCCGGCGACAAAGATAGTCCACCGAGCCCCGATGCTCAAGAAAGGCGGCCAGGTGCCGGTGGCCATGGGACTGGGTGAGCCCCGAGAGCACGGGCGAAAGGAAATGCAGCAACTGGGAACCCAGGAAGTTGAGGGGCCGGGACATTTCAAGAAACATGAGGGCCGGCGTCGTCAGCCGGCGCCGCACCAGCTCCCGGCAGATCCGGTCGGCCACCTGCCGCTGCTGGTCCGAGGGTTGGAACTCGGTCGGAGCGTCCACGGCAAAGGCGTGCCGCCAACCCTTCCCCGGCCTTCTCTGCTCTTTTTTCGACAATCTGAGGTCCCCGGGACAGTGCAGAAGATTATAGCCCGAAATTCTTGGAACTTGAGAATACCATCCACGCTTTACACCGGGAGAACGGCTGCTACCATAGACGGGTTCAACAGAGGGTGAGGACGCCGGGAGCGCGCCTCGCCCGCTCGCAAGGAGAAACGATATGAAACTAGCTACCTGCAGCCTGGAGGACCGGTCCTTCGTCGCCGTAGCCACGGAAGACGGACGGGTCGTGGACCTGGCTGCCGCCGACGCCGAGCTGGCCCGCGAGGAGGCGAGGCCTCCCCACGCGTTCTTCCACAACATGATCGACTTTCTGGAGCATGGGAGCCAGGCCCGGGAGGCCGCCGAAAAGGCCGTCCGGGAAGCCCGGGAGGGATCCGCCGTGCACCCCCTCTCCGGCGTGCGTCTGAGGGCTCCGGTGCCGACGCCCCGGAAGCTCTTCTGCCTCGCCGGCAACTTCCAGGACCACATCGAGGAGGGCGGCAAGAAGATGGACTCCCAGGACAAGGAGACCCCCCGCTTCTTCATGAAGCCCGCCAGCACCTGCGTGATCGGTCCGGAGGACAGCATCCGGATTCCACCCGTGGCCCGGGCCATCGACTGGGAGGGAGAACTGGCGGTGGTCCTGGGCCGGCGCGGCAAGCGGATCCCCCGGGACCAGGCCTTGGACTACGTCGCCGGATACACCAACATGAACGACGTCTCGGAACGGAAGCTCAAGATCTGGCCCCGGAGCGAGGATCGCCCCCAGGACAGGTGGTTCGATTGGCTCAATGGGAAGTGGCTGGACTCCGCCGCGCCCATGGGGCCCTGGATCGTCACCGGCGACGAGATCGGCGACCCCCAGGACCTGCAGATCAGCACCTACGTCAACGGAGACAGAAAACAGCACAACAATACGAGTCAGATGCTGGTTCCGGTGGCCAACCTCATCGAGTACATCTCCGCTTTCGTCACTCTGGAGCCGGGAGACGTGATCAGCACCGGCACCGTTTCCGGCGTCGGATACGTCACCGGCGAGTACCTCAAACCGGGGGACCGGGTGGAGGTGGAGATTTCGAAAATCGGCGTTCTGGGAAACCCGGTCGCCGCCAGTTCCAGGTAGCCGTCCTCCGGCCGGCCGTAACTCAATCCTGATTCGCAATCGAGGTCGAGGTCATCATGGCGCGATATATCGAAATCACACTCAAGAAGCGCAAGATCAGCTGCGTTGCCCGGCTCCTGGACGAGAAGGCGCCCCGGACCTGCGAGGCGGTCTGGAACGCCCTGCCCCAAGAGGGAGACGTGTACCACGCCAAGTACGCCAGCAACGAGATCTACATCCTGGTCCCCGGCTTCGCTCCCGAAGAGCCGGGTCCCGAGAACTGTTCGATGGTTCCGGCGGCCGGAGACGTCATGTATTTCACGCTGGGGGCCGGCCTCCAACTGCCGGTCCGGTCCGATTCGGGGGCTCCGGTCATCGATCTCGCCGTGTTCTACGACCGGGACAATCTGCTCCTCTCGCCCAAGATGGGGCCGACGCCCGGCAACGTCTTCGCCACCATCATCAAGAACCGGGACGCGATACGCGACGGGGGCAACAGCGTCTGGCGCGAAGGGGCGGTGGGGGAGACTCTGGCCTACAGCCGCCTCGAGGGAGACGCGTTGCGGGCCTGGGGCATCGAGCCGTAGCCGGCGGAATTCAGAATCTCGTCTGCCGGGCACTCCGGCCTCAAATGTGGATTCCGGGCCAAGCCTGTCGAATCCGCGTTTCCAGAATCGACTCCGAAGCCGGGTTTTCCAGCCGGAGGCGAGCGCCCGCGTCCTTGCCCAGAGCTTCCTGAGGGGCCAGGCCCACGATCTCCGAGGAGGAGACCCTGGTGCCCAGTTCGCGGGCATGGCGGTCCGTCACCTCGAAGAGCCGGACCAGGGAAGTCCTGCGATAGTCGGTGAGATTGGTGCTGACCTGCGCCTGGTTCCGGCTCGCCATCCACAACCCCAGCGCCTTGACGCCGGGCAGTCCTCCGTCCCGTTCCCGGATCCTGGCGGCCACCTTGCGGGCCGCGGCCGGATCCGGATCTTCGAGGTACATGTTGTAGGCGATCAGGTAGTCCCGCGCGCCGACGCAACTGACCCCGGCCGTCGGATGAGGGCGCGGGGGACCGAAGTCGGGGGCCCAGTCCGGGTCCTTGGCCATGCGCCGGCGCAGCGACTCCAGACCTCCCTGCCGCAGGTTCGCCAGGGATCTTCGCGTCCGAGAGGTGGCCGCCTGTTCATAGAGATAGACCGGGAGTCGGATCTTTTCCGCCAGGGCCCTTCCCAGGCGGCAAGCGCTCCGGACGCAGTCGGACATGGAGACTCCGCGGATGGGCACGAACGGAATGACGTCCACGGCGCCGATCCGGGGATGGACGCCCTGATGGCGGGAAAGGTCCAGGAGGTCGACGGCCCGGCGGCACAGTGCGGCCGCGGCCTGTTCGAGGCCGGGAAGCGAGCCCGCCAAGGTGAACACGGTCCGGTGGTGGTCGATGTCGGCGTCCCAGTGGAGCACGGCAGCGCCAGGGATGGATCTTGCGGTCCGGGCCAGATCGTGGAGACTGGTTTGGTCTCGGCCCTCGCTGACGTTGATGACGCACTCGGCCAGTGGGGGCGTCTGCCGTCCACGGTCGTTGTGCTTTCGCATATTCCTTCAGGGCAGTCTATTACCGGTCCGTGGCGAGCCTCCAGTGGAGGAGGTGGGGACGAAGTGTGGAATCGAAGTGTAAAGAGGGGACTGCCGCCCCCCCTACCCCCCCTGGTCGGCGGCAGGGATGCCGCCGCTCCCCCGGCGACAAGGATGTCGCCGCCACGCCGCCGCTCCCGGCGCCCGGAAGGACGCCGATCCCAGTCGGCGCCTGAAAGACGCCGCTCCGCGTAAAACACGCCGCTCCTCGGCGACCAAAAAGTCGCCGCTCCATTGGACGACACGGGCTACGGTCAGGATCAGGATCCGGCCCGCCTGGCCGTCCCGCTTGAGGACCTTGCAAATCTCGCGGGAGGTGGCGCCCGTGGTGAGGATGTCGTCCACCAGGACGAGATCCTGTCCCTTCAGCCGGCGCGCCTGCCGGAGCCGGAAGGCGTTGCGCACGTTCCTCCTTCGGGCCTTCGAGTCGAGACCGAACTGGGGCAGGGTCGGACGCGACCTGCGAAGGCCCGGGAACACGGGAAGGTCCAGTCTTCGGCCCAGGGTCCGCGTCAGGAGGAGCGTCTGGTCGAATCCCCGTTTTCTCCGGCGCCGCGGATGGGAAGGGACCGGCACCAGGCAGGAAGGGGAGAAGGGGTCGGGCCGCGCCTCGTAGGCTCTCTCGAGCAGCGTGGCCAGAGGATGGGCCAGGCGGCGGTGGCTGGAGAACTTGAAGCGATGGATCAGCTCTCTCAGGGTTCCGGCGTACGGACCCCACGCCTGGGTCGAGTGATGGAAGGTTCGCTGCCCCCGGCAGGACGGGCAGGGTCCCGGAGCCCCGGGATCGGTCTCCCGATTCGGAAACGGCAAGTCCCCGGCCGGTGCGGGCACGCCACATATCGGGCAGAGGCTGCTCCGGAACCGGGGCAGTTGCAGGAAGCATTCGGCGCAAAGGGGACTGGCATCCGGATTGGCGACCCAGCGGCCGCACAGGACACAGCTTTGGGGAAAAAAGAGGACCTGGAGGACCTGGAAGAGCCGCGCGCTCAGAGTCCGCCGGGAGCGCTCCGGAACCTTGGCCCCTGCCTCGTCGGATCTGGGTTCCGGACCGGAAGACACACTGACTGGAACGTCTGGCCCGGAAAACCTGCGACGAGAGTTGGGAATTCCCCAGGAGGCGCGTCAGGCGAGCCGACCCGACTCCTTGAGTTCCTGACATTGGACGCAGAGAAGTGCCCAGGGCACAGCCTCCAGCCGCCGGCGCCCCACGGTTTCGCCACAGTGGGAGCATACACCGTAAGAGCCTTCCTGGATTCGATCCAGGGCCTCCTCAACCAGGATGATCATCTGCCGTTCCAGGTTGCTGAGGCTGAACATGAACTCCTTGGCGTAGGACTTGGAGGCCCGATCCGCCATGTCCATGGCCTCGGCTTCGCTGTCCATCTCCCGGCCGTAACTCTCGGTCTTGTGGACGACGTCGATGAGTTCCGTCTTCTTTTCCAGGAGCTGTTTTTTGAAGTAGTTCAGGTCGCTGTGGGTCATGCCATACCTCCACTACTTTGTGTATCTCAATATACGACAGGCTCCGCAAAAAGTTCAGGTTCCGGTATGCCGGTTGCGGACGGACGCTGCGGACGTCCGAAATCCGGGGATCAGGCGTGCGGAGTGAGCGCCAGCATCCGGCCGTCGCCCCACAGTTTCTCCAATTGGTAGAAGGCTCGCGCACGCAGCGAGAAGATGTGGACCACGAAGTCCAGGTAGTCCAGGAGAATCCACTCGCCCCCCTCGTACCCCTCGATATGGGTGGGCCTGACCTTCTCCTGGTTCCTCAGGCGGTGCCGGATCTCGTCGCAGATCGCCTGATTCTGTCGCTGGTTGCTCCCCTGGCAGATCACGAAGAAGTCGGTGAAGGACGAGATCTCGGAGATGTCCACGACCAGGACGTCCTCTCCCTTCTTTTCTTGAATCGACTCACAGACCAGGGTCAGCAATTCTCGTGTTGTCTTCATAGAGGTGGTACTTCCGTATGTACTGCAAAACCTTGGACGAAATCTGGCCGGAAAGGGGACGGCCCCTTCCGGCAAGGCTCTCCCGGACCTGGCTCGAGCTGATGTCGGGCGCCCCGATGTCCACCAGGAAGGTGTTTCCGGGGCGGATCTCCGGACTTGAGGAACCTCTCGACGTCAGCCTCTCCAGCCGAATTCCGGGGAAATGGGCGGCATCGACCCGTGCTCCCACTCGCTGCACGAAGACACAGCAGTTGTCCCGCAACAGCGCCGAATAGTCCTTCCAGATATGGATGTCCCGCAACGAGTCGCTGCCGCCGATGAAGCAGAAGCGGTGGCCGGGGTAGCTCTCGCGCAAGAGCGCCATGGTCCGGACGGTGTAGCTGGGTCCGCGGCGCCTGAGCTCGAAGCCGGAAGCGTACAGGTGGGACTCTTTCAGGGTCTCCAGCGCCACCATGGCAAGCCGGTGATGCCGGGCGGCCACTCCGTTCCGCGGCTTGTGGGGCGGCAGACGGGACACCATCAGGAGGACCCGGTCCAGCGCCAGCCGGCGCCGAACCTGGTGGGCGATATACGTATGCCCCCGGTGGACCGGGTCGAAGGTGCCCCCGTAGATCCCGACCCTCAACCCTTGATGGCTCCCAAATGCTCAGCCAACGACCGTTTCAATTCCAGGATTCCGTCACCCCGGACCGCCGAAATGCGGCCAAAAGGGACACCTTGCCGGGAACAGTACTCCTGGAGTCTTTTCACCTTCGCCGGGTTGGCGGCATCCATCTTCGAGGCCGCCACCATATGAGGCTTGGCCGGCAGGTCGGCTCCATAGGCCTGCAGCTCCTCCTGAACCGTCTGCACGGCAATGACGGGATTCTCCGGACCGAAGTCGGTGACGTCCACGAGATGGAGCAGGAACCGGCAACGTTCGATGTGCCTCAGAAACTGGTCGCCCAGACCGTGACCCTCGTGGGCGCCCCTGATCAGGCCCGGGACGTCGGCGACGACGCAGGTCTTGAAATCTCCCAGAGAAACCGTTCCCAGATTGGGCGTCAGAGTGGTGAAAGGATAGTCCGCGATCTTGGGGCGAGCCGAGGAGATCACCGAGATCAGAGTCGATTTTCCCGCGTTGGGGAGTCCGACCAGCCCGACGTCGGCCAGCACCTTGAGCTCCAGGAGGAGGTGCTTCTCCTCCCCCGCCCGCCCGGCTTCCCACCTTCTGGGAGCCTGGTTGGTGGACGTGGCGAAGGCCGCGTTGCCGCGTCCCCCCCGGCCGCCCTTGGCCACCAGGCGATTGAGACCCGGCTGGTCCAGGTCGTACAGGAGCTCGCGCGTGCTCTCGAGATAGATCTGCGTTCCGACGGGGAGATCGATGACCAGGTCCTTGCCGTTCTTCCCATGCCGCTGGGAGCCGGACCCGGGAGAACCGCTGCCGGCTCGGAACTCCCGCTTGTAGCGAAACGGCAGCAGGGTGTTCAGATGGTTGGTGCTGCGGAAGTAGACGTTTCCCCCATCGCCTCCGTCGCCGCCGCTGGGTCCTCCCCGGGGAACGAACTTCTCCCGGCGGAATGCCAGGCAACCGTTTCCCCCGTCACCAGCCTTGACGAAAACTCTGGTGTGGTCCAGAAACATGCACGCAAAGTGGAGATCCAGGAGCCTGCCCAGGGGCCGGTCTCCGAAATTCTGCGGGCTTGGAGCCTGCGCGGCAGAAATTGATCTACCGCGCAGACTCCTAGCTGATAATGTGGACGAACCGCCCCAGCCGTCCCCGGCGCTGGAACCGGACTTTCCCGGTCGTGAGGGCGAAAAGGGTGTCATCGCGGCCCCGGCCCACATTGTTCCCGGGCTTGATGGGCGTTCCCCGCTGGCGGACCAGAATAGAGCCGGCCGTCACCAACTGGCCGTCGAATCGCTTGACGCCGAGACGCTTGGAATGGCTGTCCCGGCCGTTTCGAGAGCTGCCCAAACCCTTCTTGTGTGCCATGGCATCTACTCCTGGTCCGTGCCCTCTCCCGCGATCCGAATCGGCCCGATCTCCACTTCGGTGAAGCGCTGGCGATGACCTTGCTTGCGTCGATACATCTTGCGGCGTTTGAACTTGAAGACCGTGATCTTGCGGTCCTTACCCTGCTCGACGATGGTCCCGGTGACGCGGACGTCATTCAGAGACGGGGTGCCGACCCGGGTGGAGTCGGCATGGCCGACCAACAACACGTCCTTCAGACTGACCTCGTCGCCCACCTCTCCGGCGATGCGCTCCAGCCGGACCCGATCCCCTTCGGCGACCCGGTACTGTTTCCCGCCGCTGCGAATGATTGCGTACAAACCGATTCTCCCGAATCCACGTTTTCAGAAGGTGCATAGTATATTTGCCAACCCCATCCTGTCAAAAATCCACCCCCCGCGAGGTGCCCCGCCGGCAGCCGCCCGTGCCGGTTTTTCCCGGCCGCCTGGCGTGGATCTCACCCTACGGATTGGATCTGGGCGATTCGACGGCGGATCGAGGCCGGCCCAGCCAGCGGAACGACGAGATCAACTGCTGGAAAGTGGGAAGCGCTTGGGAAACCGACGACTCGTCGCGAGCCGACAGGACGAAGATGACGAAGTAGTCCGTGACTTCGGTAAAGGCGACGACTTCCTGCTTGCCGCCGGGGCAGGCACACGATTTGGCCACGAATCTGGGCCGTTCGCGCGTCTCAGGATTCAGTTCCAGGTCCAAATGCAGGTCACTGATCTCCAGTTTCGGACAGAGCACCTCCTGCCCGGCCAGTTCGGACTGCAGGAAATTCTCCAGGTCCTCATCCTGATTCCTGGGGAAGAACCGGGAGAAGGCGACGACATCGGCCTCTCTCCAGTGAGTCCCCTCCGGGTGCATGACGAAGTTGGCGACCTGAATCGCCGACCCCACGTCGATGGTCCAGCCCGATGGTTCGGTCACCAGAAAGGAATAGTCCAGACCCCTGATGCGCAGCGTCCGTCCCCCTTCCAGAGCCGGCATGGAAACGAGAAGAAACGCGATTGGAAAGCCGATCTTCAACAGGTGGATCGAGAATGACGGGCTGACCCGCCCCGGCAAGGACCGGGCAGCCGGTTGAGGGTCGAGAGGGACGGCAGACCGATTCATCCCGCCGCCAGTCTAACAGGAAGAGGAGGAGTGAGGCTCATTGAGTTTCGCCTTGCCGTTGGCTATCCTATAGCCTCGTTCCGGAAGGAGAAACAGAGCGCACAACCGGGCGGCGGATTCCCCAGGCTCGACCGACTCGTGAGCGTCTCTTCAGATCAATACCCGTACCTGCCAAAAGGTAATCCAGCATGCCCGACGAGAGCCTATCCATTACCGATAACCGGACCGGGAAACAGTACGAGCTGGCTGTTTCGGACGGTACGATTCGCGCCATAGAACTGCGCCAGATCAAGGCGTCGGAGGACGACTTCGGTCTCATGGCCTATGATCCCTCCTTCCTCAACACGGCATCCTGCCGGAGCACCATCACCTACATCGACGGAGACAAGGGCATCCTGCGCTATCGCGGCTACCCCATCGAGCAACTGGTGGGGGAGCACAGCCACTTGGAGGTGGCGTATCTGCTCCTGTACGGGGAGCTTCCGAACGAAGCCGAGTTCCGGCAATGGAGTGACGACATCCGGAAACATATCGAGTTGCCGCCGGCTGTCCTTCAGTTGATTCGGAGCTTCCCTCCCGGAGGATTTCCCATGGCCATGCTGGCGACGGCGGTGGCCTCTCTCTCCAACTTCTATCCTGAAGGCCGTTCCGTGCTGGACCCGCAGGTGCGCCTGCTCCAGATCCATCGGCTTCTGGCTCAGGTCACGGCCCTGTCGGCCCAGGTTTTCCGCCGCCTCCAGGGCTTGCCCCCGACACAGCCCGCGCGCGGACTCTCGTACGCCGGAACCTTTCTGCAGATGGCGTTCGACCAGGTGCCTGAGCCGGTGGTCGAAAAGGCAATGGATGCCCTCTTAATCCTCCATGCCGACCACGAGCAAAACTGCAGCACCAGCGCCATGAGAGGCGTCGGCAGCTCCCAGTGCGACCCGTATCTGACGACGGCGGCCGCCATCGGCGCGTTGTCCGGCCCCCTGCATGGAGGAGCCAACGAAGCGGTCATCCGGATGCTGGAGGGAATCGGGTCCAAGGACCGGGTGCCCGGACACGTGCAGAGGGTGAAGGAAGGCGAACTCCGCCTCATGGGCTTCGGACACCGCATCTACAAGAACTACGATCCCAGGGCCAAGATCATCAAACAATTGGCCCACGAGGTCTTCGAGGTCACCGGGTCGGATCCTCTGCTGGACGTGGCGCTGGAGCTGGAGAGGATCGCGCTGCAGGACGACTACTTCATCTCGCGGAAGCTCTATCCCAACGTCGACTTCTATTCCGGCCTGATCTACCAGGCTCTCGGTTTCCCGCCTTCCATGTCCACCGTCCTCTTCGCCCTGGCCAGGACGGCCGGCTGGCTGACTCAATGGGAGGAGTTGGCGCGGGACCGGGAACAGAAGATCGCCCGGCCGCGGCAGATCTACGAGGGGCCTCCGGTGAGGGACGTCCCGGTCCGGAAATCCTCGCCAGTCGCACCTTCTTGACTCCCGGCAGTTGCGGTATACTGGTCCGATGCCGATTTATGAATACCGCTGTCTGGACTGCGACACTCATTTCGAGCAGATCGTCCTGGGCGCCCAAGACGACATCGAGTGTCCCAGTTGCAGCGGAGACCGCTTCGAGCAGCTCTTCTCCTCATTCGCAGTCGGCGGCGGGTCCATGGAATCCGCCCTCAAGGAGACCGGCCCTTGCGGCTGTGGAGCGCCCCAGCGGGGGATGTGCGGACAGCTCGTCAACTAGCTGATCGTCCGGACGGCGCCAAGAGATGCAACAAACAAACGTCGAGACCTACAAGGACCGGCTGGAGTCGATCGGCAGGTCGCTGCGGCCGCATCCCGATCAGCATCTGGATTTCCTGAGCAAGAAGGACATCATCGAGCGGATTCTCTATCTGCGGGACCTCAAGAACGTCCTGATCCTGGGCCACAACTACATGGAGCCGCTGGTCTTCCATCTGTCCGGCGAAGGCGAGAGAGGCGACTCGTTGGCGCTGAGCCGTTACGCCGCCAAGTCGGACAAGCCCATCATCCTCTTCGACGGCGTCCTCTTCATGGCGGAGACGGCCAAGATCCTGAATCCGGAAAAGAAGGTGCTGATCGCAGACCTGAATGCGGGCTGCAGTCTGGCGGACCCCTTCTCGGCCGAGGACGTGAGGTTCTATCGGAAGCGCTATCCTCAAGCCCCGGTGGTCACCTACATCAACAGCTACGCCGAGATCAAGGCCGAATCGGACTACTGCTGCACCTCCGCCAACGGGCTCAAGGTCATCGAGCATGCGGCCCGGGAGTTCGGCACGGAACAGGTGGTCTTCCTGCCCGATTCCCTGATGGGCGAGAACCTGCAACAGGAGCTGGTCCGGAGGGGGTCCGATCTGGATCTGATCTACCCGGGCAAGTACGACAGCAACTTCGGCCGATGCGAGGTCCACGAGAAGTTCACCGCCAGCCACATCCGGGACATTCGGAAACAGTACGACATCCCCCGGGGAGGGCACGACGCCGCGGTCCTGGTGCACTGGGAGTGCCTGCCCGAGGTCCTGGAAGAGGCCGATTTCTACGGCAGCACCTCCCAGATGGCCGGTTACGTGAAGAATCACGCCGAACTGCGCCGCGTCTACATGGCCACCGAGTGCGAGATGGCGGCGAATCTGGCCACCGAATTCCCTCAGGTGGAGTTCGTGAGAACCTGCAACGTATTCTGCCGCCACATGCGCAGAATCAGTCTCGAGAAGATCCTTCACAGCCTGGAGCATGAGGTCTACGAAGTGGAGGTCCCGGAGCCGATCCGCCGGGCCTCCCTGGGAGCCATCCAACGGATGCTGAGTATCGGCTGATTCGGAATCCGGGTCGGGATTGGCCGGAACACCACTGGGCTGCTGCAGAGAATAGACCATGAAGCTGGACGGGCTGGACACACCCTCGGTCCTGGTCGACGTGGATATCATGACCGCGAACCTGGACCGGTTGGCCTCCTACTGCCGGGATCACGGCCTGAATCTCAGGCCCCACGTCAAGACCCACAAGAATCCCGAATTGGCGCAGCTCCAGATCAGGAAAGGCGCCGTGGGGGTCACCGTGGCCAAGTTGGGCGAGGCCGAGGTCATGGCCGACGGCGGCATCGAGGACATCCTGCTGGCCTATCCGGTGTACGGAGAGATCAAGTGGAAGCGGCTGGCCGCCCTGGCCCGCCGGACCCGCATCTCGGTGGCGTTGGATTCGCTGGAGGTGGCCCAGGGCATCTCGAGGCACGCCCGGGAGGGTGGAGTCCGGATTCCCATCCTGGTGGAGTTCGACACCGGAATGCGCCGCTGCGGCTTCGCCATCGGCAAAGAGGCCATACCCGTCGTGGAGCGGATCGCGGAGCTTCCGGCACTGGATTACCAGGGGCTGTTGATTTACCCGGGGCACTTCCTGAAGGACCCGGAGCGGCGCAAACAGCTTCTGGCAGTGGAAAACCGGCAGCTTTCGACTCTGCTGGACCTGCTGAACGACGCCGGGATCCCCTATCCGGTCATCAGCGCCAGTTCGACCCCGACGGCATACATGTCGCACCAGTTCAAGAACATCACCGAAGTCCGTGCGGGCACCTACATCTTCAACGACCGGAATACCATCGGTTGCCAGGCCGCCGACCTGAAAGACTGCGCCGTTTCCGTCCTGGCCACCGTGGTGAGCACCAGCGTTCCCGGCAAGGCCGCCATCGACGGAGGCAGCAAGACCTTCTCCAGCGACAAGTTCCTCTCCGGCGACGGCGTGGGATTCGGCCATGTGATAGGAGATCCGGGCACGGTGGTGGAATATCTCTCCGAGGAGCACGGCCACCTGGTTCTGGCCAATGCCTCCCGGCAATACCGCGTCGGGGACCGGGTCCGGGTCATCCCCAACCACGTCTGCGCCTGCGTGAACATGCACGACCGCATCTACGGGATCCGGGACGACGATGTGGTGACCGAATGGCAGGTGAGCGCCCGGGGCGCCGTGCAGTGAGCCGAACCGGACCTGGACACCGCCTGACCCAGCGATGGTGAGGAGATTCGAGCATCGTGGAGCCGGCCCGAGAACTCCTGTACCTGTCGCGCGCTGACATCGAGCGGATCGGCCTGCCGGTGGCCCGCATCGTCGAGGCGGTGGAGGACTCCCTGGTCCAGAAGGGATCGGGGAACGTGGAGATGCCGCCGAAGCCGGGCATCCATACCCGGCCCGGTGCGTTCATCCACGCCATGCCGGCGTATATCCGAACCACGGGCGCCGCCGGATTGAAGTGGGTCGGCGGCTATCCGGGCAACTCGGCCCGGAGCCTTCCCTACATTACGGGCCTCATGATCCTGAACGACCCGGAGTCCGGAGTCCCCCTGGCGGTGATGGACGCCACCTGGATCACGGCCGTCCGCACCGGTGCGGCCACGGCGGTGGCGGCTCGGCACCTGGCCCGCCGGGACTCCCTGACGGCCGCCATTCTCGGGTGCGGCGTCCAGGGCCGGTCCAACCTGGAGGCGCTGACGGTGGTCCTCCCCGAACTCCGGGACATCCGTGTCTACGACGTCCGGCTGGAAGCGGCGCACGCCTTCGCGCGGGAGTGTGTCAAGCGTCACGAACTCTCCTGCACGGTCTGCGCCTCCCCCCGGCAGGCGGTCCAAACTGCGGACGTTGTCGTCACCGCAGGCCCCATGCCGAGTCCGCCCGCACCCGTGATCGAACCGGACTGGCTCGCGGACGGCGTCTTCGTCTGCGTCCTGGACTTCGACGCCTACGTGACGCCCGCGGCCTTTCACGCCGCCGATCTGCTGGTGACGGACGACGTGGCGCAGCTCGACTATTATCGCAGCGTGGGGTACTTCAAGGGCCTCCCCGACGGGTTGTCCGACCTGGGCGACGTGGTTCGGGGACGGGGTGGACGCCACAAGGAGAAGCAACGGATCATATCCGTCAACCTGGGCCTGGGCGCGGAAGACGTGGCCACGGCCCAATTGATCTACACGAGTGCATTGGACCAGGGGGTGGGAACCGTCCTTCCACTCTGATCCGGTGAGGCAAGAAAGGAGCGTAGCAATGGTTTTGACTGCATCGACCATGTTGGGTCTCGGCATCGAGGCCCCGGACTTCCAGTTGCCGGACGTGACCACCGGCGAGACCGTTTCGCTGGACAGTTTTTCGGAGAACAAGGCCCTGTTGGTCATGTTCATCTGCAAGCACTGTCCCTACGTGGTCCACGTCCAGGAGGAACTGGCGCGGTTGGGGAACGAGTACCAGGGCCGGGACGTGGGCGTGGTGGCCATCGGCGCCAACGACGTGGAAGCCTACCCGGGAGACGCCCCCGGCGAGCTGAAGAGCATGGCCCGGGAACACGGGTTCCAGTTCCCGTATTGCTTCGACGAGTCCCAGGAGATCGCCAAGGCCTACACGGCGGCCTGCACGCCGGACTTCTTTGTCTTCGACCAGGACCGGCGCCTGGCCTATCGGGGCCAGTTGGACGACAGCCGGCCCGGAACCGGCACTCCGGTGACCGGTGAAGACCTGAGAGGAGCCCTCGACGCCGTCCTGGCCGGGGACACTCCCGATCCGGAACAGCAGCCCAGCCTGGGTTGCAACATCAAGTGGAAGCCGGGCAACGAGCCGGCCTACTTCGGAGGCTGATCCGAACCTGATTCGGGGGCCGGCAGCATATTCGGACCCCTCTGTCCGACGCGCTTCAGACCTTCTTGGGCGTACCGGTTGTCCGGGTTCATGCCCACGGCGCGGCCGTAGTGCGCACGGGCGCCGGCAAGGTCCCCCGCCAACTCCGACAGGTACCCCAGGGCTGCCCAGTTGTAATCGTCATCCGGGTCGAGGGACACCGCGGCCCGGAACGATTCGCCCGCCTTTTCGACCTGGCCGTCCCGGAGCAGTGCGACTCCCAGGTTGTAGTGCGGACGGGCTTTTCCCGGGCTCTTGGCCACCGCGTCGCGCCAGAGCAGCAGGTCGTCGTTCCAGACCCGGTTGCGCGCCAGCGTCGGCGGAATCAGAACGGCCGCCAGGATCCCGATTCCCACCCACTGCACACGGTTCGGCCAACTTCCATTCATCCGGCGGTGAAACAGCAACCAAGCCGCCACCAGGGCCAATCCGGCCGACGGCAGGTAGAGCCGCGTCTCACTGAAGGGATCCAGGTTGGGCAGGACCCACGTCGGCAGACTGAAAGCCAGGACCCAGAGCAGTCCTGTCCCCAATGCGGAGCGGCGCCAACGGGAGCCGATCACCGTGATCGCCACAGCGAGTATCGCGGCCGCGGCCATCACCGTCGGCAGCAGGTTCGGCTCCGGGACCTGATGGTCCAGGTTCAGGTCGGCCGGCCAAAGAAACAGCCCCAGACCCTTCCAGAACATCACCGGCTGCAACAGCCAGTAACCGGCCGGATCGGGATGGTTCCACGCCATTCCCGCCGGCGAGTACTTGACCAGCGACCACGCCAGCGCCAACCCGTTGGCCAGGGTCAATCCGGCCCACCAGCGCCATCGTTCCCGATTCAGAACCCAAAGAAAAGGCAGCAGGACAACGGCTTCGGCTCGGCTCCAAAGGGCAAGCTGAAAGCAGAAGACGGCGGCCCATGGCCGACGCGCCGCCAGCAGGAGCGCCGCCAGGCCGAAACCGCCCATGAGCAGCACCGAGCGGGCCCAGACGTAGTTCACGGCCTGAGTCTGCAACGGATGAAGCCCGAACAGCAGCGCCGTCGTCAGGGCCAGGCCTGGATTTCGGAACCGCTCCAGAACCAGGCGGAACAGGAGCAGGACGACGCCAAGATGGAAAAGGACGCTCACCAGGTGAAATGCCCATGGCTCGGGACCGGCCACCAGGTAGTTCAAATGGAACGTCCAGAGCGTCAGCGGCCGGCCGCCATACTGTTCCAGGAATGTCCCGTAGTCGAAGCTCCCGGTCACCAGCGGGCTCTCCAGGATCAGCGCGTAATCGTCGAAGTGGAAGGCCGCCGGAAAGGAGTTGAGATAGACGGCGCCGATGACCAGCACGAGCGCCGCCGCCGCGAGTCTCGAACCGCCCTGAAAACCCACGAACCCCATACTATGTCCCGCCTCCAAATCAGGCACGCGGAGCACCGTGTTTCACGCGCCGACTGGAGCGCCGGGTTTCACGCGCCGCTCCGGAGCGGCGTGTTTTACGCGCCGACTGGGACCGGCGTCCTTCCGGGCGCCGGAGCGGCCCGACGCGAACTGGAAGGGACAGTCTTGTTCCCCGTTCTTCCATGTCGCTCTTGGAGTCCGGCGACCCGGAAGTGTAGGGCCTCCGCCCCCCCTGGCCGCCCTGGCCGCCCTGGCCGCCGACAGGAATGTCGCCACGTCGCCATTCCCGGCGCCCGGAAGGACGCCGGTCCCAGTCGGCGACTAGAAAATCGCCGCTCCATGTCACCGCTCCACGTCGCCATTCCCGGCGCCCGGAAGGACGCCGGTCCCAGTCGGCGCCTGAAAGACGCCGCTCCGGACGCCGGTCCCGGTCGGCGACTAGAAAGTCGCCGCTCCATGTCGCCGCTCCATGTCGCCGCTCCATCCGCGAGTTTGACACGTTTTCGGGCCTTCGCTATTTTGAGTCCGCCTTGGTCCGGCGCCGGACTCGGTCAGCCCGGCGAGCGCGGACAGACCGCCATGAACCACCCCACTTCCGCCGCGATCCTGGAGCGTGCCCGACGAGTCACCCCCGGCGGGGTCAACACCTCCATTCGCCGGGTCGAACCCATGCCGGTCTGGAGCCGGGCCGCCGGCAGCCGCGTCTACGATGTCCACGGCCGGGAATACATCGATTACCACGCCGCCTTCGGACCGGCCATCCTGGGCCACTGCCACCAGCGCGTGAATCGGTGCGTCCGGGAAACGCTGGACGAGATCGACCTGTTGGGCGTGGGGACCACCGAGGGGGAGATCCGGCTCGCCGAGAAGATCGTCCAGCACGTCCCTTCGGCGGAGATGGCCCTCCTCTGCAACACCGGCTCGGAGGCGACCCACCACGCGGTGCGCCTCTCCCGGGCGGCGACGGGGCGCCGGAAATTCATCAAGTTCCAGGGGTGCTACCACGGCTGGCACGACTACCTCTGCATGAACGTCATCACTCCCCGGCACAAGATCGGCAGCCATGATCCGGGCTCGGCGGGGATGCTCCGGGAGGCGGTCGAGAACACCATCGTGCTGCCCTTCAACGACCTCGACGCCGTGGCCCAGGCGCTGGACCGGAACCGGGGCCAGGTCGCCGGCCTGATCCTGGAACCGATTCCGCACAACATCGGCTGCGTCCTGCCCCGCCCCGGTTACCTGGAAGGCCTGCGGGAACTGACGCGGCAACACGGGGTCATCCTCACCTTCGACGAGGTCATCACCGGGTTCCGGCACACCATCGGCGGCTACCAGAGGGTCAGCGGCGTGACCCCCGACCTCACGACGCTGGGCAAGAGCATCGCCAACGGCTACCCCATCGCCGCCATCTGCGGGCGGAGGGAGCTGATGGAGCGGTTCGCCACCCGGGAAGGGGGAGACGTCTTCTTCGCCGGGACCTACAACGGCCACCCCATCAACTGTGCCGCCGCCCTGGCCACCATCGCAGAACTGGAGGACGGGCGAGTGCACCGGCACATCTTCCGGCTGGGAAAGCGAATGAGACGAGGGCTTCGGGAAATCGTGGCCCGGTCCGGGATCAAGGCCCACGTGGCCGGTTTCGGTTCCGTCTTCCTCACCTATTTTCTGGAAGGCCCGGTGCATTCCTACGAAGACCTGCTGAACAACGACGACCGGCAACAGGTCCGGTACCGGCAACTGCTGTTGAAAGAGGGCATCTTCAAACTGCCCATGAGCCTCAAACGAAGCCACATCGGCGGCGCCCACACCGAAGAGGACATCGATCGCACCCTGTCCGCAGCCGAGGATGCCTTCAGGCGGCTGGTTCACGGGGAATCGCGCCCGGTGGCGCTCCAGTCCGTTGGAACCGAATCAGGAGAACCCAAATGACAGACGGAAACACCAAGACCCTGCTCGTGATCACGGCCCACCCGGCCGACGCGTTCGACCTGGCCGCAGGCACCATCGCCCTGCACCGGCAACGCGGGGACCAGGTCCACGTGGCCTCCGTGACCCACGGGGCCCGTTCCCACGCTCCCAGCATCTACGATGACAAGCAGGAAGCCCTGGACGAAGCGAGAGAAGCCCAGCTACTCCAGGAGATCATCCAGGAGAAGAAGCAGGAGTTCGAAGCCGCCGCGCGGGCGGTCGACGCCACCGCGACCCACTTCCTGGGAGAGGACGACGAACCTTTCGTGGCCACTCGCAGCGTCATCCTGCGGCTGGCGGAGCTCTACCGGACGGTCCGGCCCGACATCCTCATCACCCATCACCGCACCGAGCAGAACCACCACGACCACCCGGAAGTGGGCGACGCCTCCGCCCGGGCGCTGGTCACCGCCGCGCGGTGGCTGGAGGGTTCGCGGCTGGAACCTTACGACGTGCCCACCGTCTACTACTACGGCACCCAGGACCGGCGCGACGTGCGGATCAACCGAGGCACGGTGGGCGTCGCAGCCTCCCACGTCGTTGACATCGAAAGCGTCGTTGATCAGAAGCGGGAGGCGCTCAAGGCCTTCGCCACGCAGAAATACCAGGGCAAGGGCTACTCCACACCCGAGTATCTGAACCGCCGGCTCGAGAGCGTGGAGGGCCACTACGGACTGTTCAGCGGGTGCCGGTACGCCGAAGAGTTCATCGCCCGCGGGCCCCACGTGACCCGGCTGCTCCCCTCGGTCCGCTGATCCGGGCGTTGGGAAGTCATCTCCGAAAACCGTCTATGCTTGGACAGCCTCCTGGATGAAGTGTGCAAGGAGCGGTACCGAAATCACAGGAAAGCTGCGCCGGAGACCATTCTGGTCTCAAGCTGCCTGCTGTATGATCTGGTCAAGACCACGTATCCCCTCGTTTCCAATCGAGACGAGGAAGACACATGAAGAAATTCCTCATCGTCGTCGCACTGCTGATCGGCCTGGTCGTCGTATTCGAAGGATTCGACGGTCTCAAGATCATCGTACTACTGCTCTTCGGATTGATCGGCCTGGTGTTGGCGCTGGGAGGGGCGGCCCTGGCTCTGAAGTCTCTGAAAGATCTGATCGAGTAGGAACGACGGGGACTCCGATTCCTGAAATCACGGCAAGCGCGTCGACCCCATGAGGAAGCGGTCGCATTCCCGGGCGGCTTCGCGGCCCTCCCGGATGGCCCAGACCACCAGGCTCTGTCCTCTGCGGACGTCGCCGGCGGCGAAGATGCCCGGCACGGTGGTGGCGTAGTCGCTGGTGTCGGCCTTGATATTGGAGCGCGGGTCACGTTCCAGGCCCAGTTGATCGGGGAGCCGGTCCTCGGGTCCCAGGAATCCCATGGCCAGCAGGACCAGTTGGGCGGGCCACACCCGCTCGGTTCCCGGAATCCGTTCGAACGACGGCCTCGAGCCGTTCCGCGACCACCGGATCCCCACGGTGTGGACCTCCTGCAGGCGGCCTGAGGCGTCGCCCACCATCTTGACGGTCATGATGGAGAAGCGGCGGGGGTCGGCTCCGAAGAGGGCGGCGGCCTCCTCCTGCCCGTAGTCCATGCGGTAGATCCGCGGCCACTGGGGCCAGGGGTTGTCCGGCGCCCGGCTGTCGGGGGGCCGGGAAAGGATCTCGAACTGGACCAGGCTGCGGCAGCCGTGGCGCAGGGCGGTCCCGACGCAGTCGGTGCCCGTGTCTCCTCCGCCGATGACGATGACATCCTTGTCCCGGGCCGAAATGTACTCTCCGTCCTGGAGATTGCTGTCCAGCAGGCTCTGGGTGTTGGCGTGCAGGTAGTCCATGGCGAAGTGGACGCCGTCCAGATGGCGCCCCTCCACCGGCAGGTCCCGGGGCTTGGTGGCGCCGCAACAGAGGACGGCCGCGTCGAAATCGCCTTGCAGCCGGGAGGCCGGGTAGTTTCCGCCCACGTCCATCCCGGTGAGGAAGCGGACGCCCTCCGCCGCCAGGAGCTCGACCCGGCGCCACACCACTTCCTTGTCCAGCTTCATGGCCGGGATGCCGTAGGTGAGGAGTCCTCCGATCCGGTCCGCCCGCTCCAGGACGGTGACCTCGTGCCCGGCCTGGTTGAGCTGGTCGGCGCAGGCCAGACCGGCCGGGCCCGAACCCACGACGGCGACCTTCTTGCCGGTCGGGCGGGACGGCGGCCGCGGGACGATCCAACCCTCCTCGAATCCCCGGTCGACGATGGAGCACTCGATGCTCTTGATGGTGACCGGCGGCTCGATGATGCCCAGGACGCAGGAGCCCTCGCACGGAGCAGGACAGACGCGTCCCGTGAACTCGGGGAAGTTGTTGGTCTTGTGGAGGCGCTCCAGGGCCTCCCGCCAGAGCCCCCGGTAGACGAGATCGTTCCACTCCGGGATCAGGTTGTGGATAGGGCAGCCGGTGGCCATCCCGCCCATCACCTCCCCGGTGTGGCAGAAGGGGACGCCGCAGTCCATGCAGCGGGCTCCCTGGCGCTTCAGCGAGGAATCGGGCAGATGCTCGTGGAACTCTTGCCAGGTTCCGATCCGCTCGCCTGGAGTCAGGACCGGAAGCGGCTCCCGCTCATATTCCATGAAGCCGGTGGGCTTACCCATCTGGCGTCCTCTTCATCCTTCCTGTCCGGGAGACACTATCTGCCGTCGGCTCGCGCCTTGTCCCGGGCGTTGACCTGGAACGCCGCCATGACCACGTCAGAATCGGAAAGGCCCCGGCCCTTCATCTGTTCCCGGGTTTCGACGACGCGGCGGTAGTCGGCCGGGTAGATCTTGACGAACCTGGAGGCCATGGCCGTTCCCGACGAGAGCAGTTGCCATCCGACCTCGCTTCCGGTCAGCTCCACGTGCCGGCGCACCATGCGGGCCACGATCTCCCGGTCTTCGGCGTCGTCCAGCGGCAGCAGCTCCACCATCTCGTGATTGCAGAGGGAGGAGAATTCCCCCGAGTCGTCCAGGACATAGGCGATGCCTCCGGACATTCCGGCGGCGAAGTTGCGGCCGGTGGGACCCAGGACGACCACGCAGCCGCCGGTCATGTATTCGCAGCCGTGGTCGCCGACTCCCTCGACGACGGCACGGACCCCGCTGTTGCGGACACAGAATCGCTCTCCGGCCAGACCTCGAATGTAGGCCTCGCCCGAAGTGGCTCCATAGAAGGCCACGTTGCCGACGATGACGTTTTCCTGCGCCACGAAGACCGATTCCCGGGGAGGACGGACGACGATCTTGCCGCCGGAAAGCCCTTTCCCGATGTAGTCGTTGGCGTCCCCCTCCAGGCTCAGGGTCATGCCCCGCGGAACGAAGGCCCCGAAACTCTGGCCGGCGGAGCCTCGAAAACGAAGCTGGATCGTGTCGTCCGGGAGTCCCTTCCTCCCGTAACGCCTGGTGAGCTCGGACCCCACCATGGTGCCGACGGTCCGGTTCACGTTCGCGATGGGCAGGCTCTCGGAGACGGGTTCCGCCCGTTCCAGCGCCGGCCGGCACAGTTCCAGGAGCCGGGTTCGATCCAGGGCGGCATCCAGCTTGTGATCCTGAGGGATCTGGCAGAACCGTCCCACCGTGGAGGGCACATCGGGGCGGTAAAGGATCCGGGAGAAGTCCAGCCCCTGCGTCTTCCAGTGGTCGACCGCCTCCCGGACACCCAGTTTGTCGCTCCGGCCGATCATCTCGTCGATGCTGCGAAACCCGAGGCTCGCCATGAGCTCCCGGGCCTCCTGGGCGACGAAACGCATGAAGTTCACCACGTGGGCCGGGTCTCCGGTGAATTTCTTCCGGAGCTCGGGATCCTGGGTGGCCACCCCCACCGGGCAGGTGTTCAGGTGGCAGACCCGCATCATGACGCAGCCCAGGACCACCAGCGGCGCGGTGGCGAAACCGAATTCCTCGCCGCCCAGCAGTGCGGCCACCACCACGTCCCGTCCCGTCTTGAGTTGGCCGTCCACCTCCACCACGATCCGGCTGCGCAGGTCGTTGAGCAACAGCACCTGGTGGGTTTCGGCCAGTCCCAGCTCCCAGGGAACCCCGGCGTGCTTGATGCTGGTGAGCGGCGAGGCTCCGGTGCCCCCGTCGTGGCCGCTGATGAGGACCACGTCCGCTCTCCCCTTGGAGACCCCGGCGGCGATGGTGCCCACACCCACTTCGGCCACCAGCTTCACGCTGATCCGGGCCTCGTGGTTGGCGTTCTTCAAGTCGTGAATCAGCGCCGCCAGGTCTTCGATGGAGTAGATGTCGTGGTGCGGAGGCGGCGAGATCAGGCCCACGCCCGGCGTGGAATAGCGCACCTTCGCGATCCAGGGATAGACCTTGTGCCCCGGAAGCTGCCCTCCCTCCCCCGGCTTGGCCCCCTGGGCCATCTTGATCTGGAGTTCCTTGGAGTTGACCAGGTATTCGCTGGTCACTCCGAAGCGGCCCGAGGCCACCTGCTTGATGGCGCTGTTTCGCGAATCGCCGTTGGGATCGGGGACATAACGCTTGGGATCCTCGCCTCCCTCGCCGGTGTTGCTCTTCCCGCCGATCCGGTTCATGGCCACGGCCAACGACTCGTGGGCCTCCTGGCTGATGGAGCCGTACGACATGGCGCCGGTCTTGAACCGCTTCATGATCGCCTCGACCGGCTCGACCTCCTCCAGGGGAATCGGTTCGTCGGCAGGCTTCAGACGGAAAAGCCCCCTCAAGGTGCACAGCCTCCGGGTCTGGTCGTTGACCCGCCGGCTGTAGTCGCGGTAGGCGTCCTCGTCGCCGTTGCGGCAGGCGTATTGCAGCCGGTGGACGGTCTGGGGATTGAAGAGATGGTGCTCGCCGTTCCGGCGCCACTGATACTGGCCGCCCGACTCCAGGGGACCCTCGCTCTGCTCCTCCCCGATCCAGGCCCGCTCGTGGAGGTGCCGGACCTCCGTCTCCACGACGTCCAGGCCGACGCCGCCCACCCGCGACGGGGTCCCGGTGAAGTAACGGTCGACGAGATCGGAGTCCAGGCCCACCGCCTCGAAGATCTGGGCGCCCCGATAGCTCTGGACCGTGGAGATGCCCATCTTGGACATGACCTTGACCACGCCCTTGTTGACCGCCTTGACGTAGTTCTTCCGGCACTTCTCATACGACCGGTCCTGGACGATCCCGTCCCGGATCATGCCCCGGATGGTCTCCAGGGCCAGATAGGGATGCACGGCGCCGGCGCCGTATCCGATGAGCAGGGAAAAGTGGTGCACCTCCCGCGGTTCTCCACTCTCCACCACCAGGGAGGCCCGCGTTCTCAGCCCTTCCCGGATCAGGTGGTGGTGAACGCCCGAGACCGCCAGCAGGGCCGGAATCGGAGCCTCGGCGGGGCCGGCGTCCCGGTCCGAGAGGACCAGGATGTCGCTGCCCGAAGAGACCGCCGCCACGGCGGACCGGCAGAGACGGTCCATGGACTGCGCCAGGTCCTCTTCCCCGACCTTGAGAAAAGCCGGCAGAACGGTGGTCTTGAACCCGCCGGGACCGCCGCCGTCGAGCCGGCGCAGCTTCTCCATCCGGACGCCGTCCAGGATGGGCGAGGCCAGCCGGATCTGGCGAGCCGATCGGGGTCCGGGGTCCAGCAGGTTCTCTTCCGATCCCAGGTGGGTGTCCAGGGACATGATCAAGGCCTCCCGGATGGCGTCCACGGGAGGATTGGTCACCTGGGCGAAGAGCTGCTTGAAATAGTTGTAAAGAAGCTGGGGCCGGTCCGACAGCGGAGCCAGCGGCGTGTCGGTTCCCATGGAGCCCACGGCCTCGTGCCCGTCCGAGGCCATGGGACCGATGAGCAGCCGCAAGTCCTCGTTGGTGTAGCCGAAGAGGTGTTGTTGCCGCCGGAGCTGCTCCCGGCCCAGGGCCGGGGGACGGCGTCCCGGTGGGCAGAGATCCAGAGGCGCCAGGTTTTCCCGGAGCCATTTGCGGTAGGGCCGGGCCACCGAGACGTCCCGCTTGAGTTCTCCGTCCGAGATGATGCGTCCCTGAACCGCGTCCACCAGGAACATGCGGCCGGGCTGAAGGCGTCCCTTCCGGAGGACCTTTCCGGGCGGGACGTCCAGCACCCCCACCTCGGAGGCCAGGACGACCTGTCCCTCCGTGGTGACCGAGTAGCGGGAGGGACGCAGCCCGTTGCGGTCCAGAACGGCGCCGGCGCGAAGGCCGTCGGTGAAGGCGATGGAGGCGGGCCCGTCCCAGGGTTCCATCAGGCAGGAGTGGTACTCGTAGAAGGCCCGCTTCGCCGGATTCATGTCCGGGTCCCCGCTCCAGGGCTCCGGAATCATCATCATCATGGAATGGGGCAGGGTCCGCCCGGTCATGTAGAGCATCTCGAGGGCGTTGTCGAACATGGCCGAGTCGCTGCCGTCCGGATCGATGACCGGCAGCACCTTCGCCAGATCGGGTCCCAGCAGATCCGATTCGAACCGGGCTTCGCGAGCCCGCATCCAGTTGACGTTGCCCTTCAGCGTGTTGATCTCCCCGTTGTGGCAGAGGTAGCGGTAGGGATGGGCCCGGCTCCAGTTGGGAAAGGTGTTGGTGCTGAAGCGGGAATGGACCATGGCCAGTCCCGTCTCGAGTGTCGGCTCCACCAGGTCCGGGTAGAAGCTGGTCATCTGGTCGGCCCGGAGCATCCCCTTGTACACCACGGTCCGGGAGGAGAGGCTGGCCACGTAGAACATCTCCTTCCGGAGGATGTTCGAGGCTCGAACCAGGTTCTCGGCGCGGCGGCGAATGACGTAGAGCTTTCTTTCCAGGTCCTGTCCCGGGTCCGTCTCGCCGGCGCCGATGAAGATCTGGCGAATCACGGGTTGGCAGGCTTTCGCCGTCGGTCCCAGCAACGAATTGTCGACCGGAACCGTCCGCCATCCCAATACTTCCTGACCTTCCTCACGGACCGCCCCTTCCAGGAGCCGCTCGCACTCGAGGCGCGCCCCGGTCCGATCGGGGAGGAAGACCATGCCGGCGCCGTAGGTTCCCTGGGCGGGCAGCCGGATTCCCGAATCGGCGCAGACGTCCTCGAAGAAACGGTGGGGCGTCTGCAGCAGAATTCCGGCTCCGTCTCCCGTGTTCTCCTCGCAGCCGCACGCTCCCCGGTGATTCAGGTTGAGGAGCATCTGGATGCCCATCTCCACGAACTCGTGGGAGACGCGCCGCTTCATATCCACCAGGAACCCGATGCCGCACGCGTCGTGCTCGAAGCGCGGATCGTAGAGCCCCTCTTTTCGCGGAAATGCCCGGCGAGTCACGACGCTCCCCCTGTGCGGACCCCGGTGGAACGGCCCCGGGGTGCGCGCCGCTGACCCGGTGCGGGAAGTGTCTGGCCGCCGGTCAGCCTCGCGGAGCGGTCCTTGCCGTTGTGGTTCCCCGAGTTTTTCAGGAGTTCCATGAACCGGTGGGCGGCCAGGCTCAAACGGGCGTGGCGCCGAATGATGACACCCAGGGGCCGGACCATGCCGGGCTCGACCAGAGGCACCGCGGCGAGCGTTCCCGACCGGACCTCCCGCAGCAACGTGGGCTCGGGCAGCAGGGCCACGCCGGCCCCCACTTCCACGGCTTCCTTGATGTTCTCGATGTTGTCGAACTCCAGCACCACGTTCACGGCCACTCCCTGCTCCCGCAGGAAACGATCGACCTCGCGCCGAATCACCAGCCCTTTCTCGAAACCGATGTAACTCTCCTTGGCAAGGTCCTTGGGGTGAACCCGGGTCAGACTGGACAGGCGGTGTTCCGGGGGACAGACCAGCACCATGGGCTCGTCCCTCCAGGGACGAGTCGTGAGCTCCCGGGTGTTCCTGGGAAACGAGACCAGTCCCAGGTCCGCCGTCCCTTCCACAACCCGCCGATAGACGCGGTCCGGATGCAGGTAGTCGATGTGGACCTCCGCGTTCCGGTAGCTCTTCCGAATGCGCTCCACGTACTGCCCCATGTCCCTGAGTCCCACGGAGTAGATGGCCGCCACCTGCACCGAGACCTCCATCCGCTCCCCCTCCTGGCGAATGGACGCCTCGAGGTCCGTGTACTCGTCGAGCATCTTCTTGCAGCCCCGGTAATAGACCTTGCCCAGCTCCGTGGTCTGCAGCGGCCGGGTCGAACGGTCGATCAGGTTGACACCCAGGGTCCTCTCCAACTGCAGCATGGCCTGGCTGGCGGCGGACTGTGAAAGTCCGTTGAGGCGCGCAGCCTGAGAAAAGCTGCGAAGGCGCACCACGTCACAAAACAATTTCAGGCACTCAATACGCATGGATTTGGGCGTAGTATACACAATTCTTATACGGCGTCAATCTAGTATTAGATAAATGAATAACTACTCAAACCCTGTCCCGACCGTGCCGTAGCTGCGGAAGGGCAACGAGAAATGCGGAGCACCCGTTTACCGGATGCCCTCCCGCGCGTATCATCTTGCCGGTCGGGAGCGAGCCCGACTCCGGCGCGGACCTGCCGGACCCGAACGGCCTCATGACCTGGCACTACAACCGGCAGCGCGTGGGATTCGTGGCTGTCTGCTCTTGAGAGGAGATCCGAAAGTGAAGCGATTTCAGGGAGTTTATCCGGCGCTGGTCACTCCCGTGGACGACCGCGGAAACATCCGGACGGGAGCCCTGCGGGACCTGATGGAGTGGCACCTGGAGGCCGGGGTCGACGGGTTCTACATCGCCGGCGGCACCGGAGAAGGCCTGTTGCTGACGCAGGATCAACGCAAGGAACTCACCGAAGCGACCGTCCGGGCCGCCGGCGGGAGAGTTCCCGTCATCGTCCACGTGGGGCACGTTTCCACCCGGGCGGCCGTCGATCTGGCCCGTCACGCCTCCGCGGCGGGCGCCGACGCCGTCAGCGCCATCCCGCCCATCTACTACGGCACCGATCCGGCATCCATCGTGGGGCACTACACGGCCATCGCCTCGGCGACGCCTCTGCCCCTCATCGTCTATCACATTCCCGCGGCCACCCATTCCCGGATGACCGTGGGCCTCATGACCGAACTGCTCCGGCTGCCCACGGTCAAGGGGATCAAGTTCAGCGACTACAACCACTTCCTGATGCGGCAGATCGGCCTGCTGGGATCGGACCTGCTGGTCTATTCCGGGAATGACGAGGTCTTCCTGTCCGGCCTGGTCATGGGGGCCAACGGAGGGATCGGCCTGACCTACAACTTCATGCCGCAGCTCTTCGTCGGAATCTACAAGGCCTTCCGCGCGGGCGACCTGCGCCGGGCCCGGGAACTGCAATGGAAGGCCTGCGCCATGATCGACGTCCTGCTGGGGATCAGCGGCTCCACCCTCTCCGCGGCCAAGGTGCTGCTGCGGCACCTGGGATTCGAGGTGGGAGAGGTCCGGCGGCCGATCCGCCCGCTGACCCGCCAGGACACGGACCTGGTCGTGGGCCGGATGACCGAACTGGGACTGGACCGGCGCAGTTGAGGTCCGGCGCCGGCTTCCGCGAATCTCGACCAGGATTTGCGTCTTGGGTCAAGGCTCCTGCTGGAGCCGGTCCTCGATCCAACTCACTCGGATCTCGCCGTGGTCGGCGTCGTAGGGGAGTCCTCGGGTGGCGGCCACCCGGTCGATGAAGCTCAGCCCCAGGGGTCCCGCGTAGGTCTCGGGAGTCTTGAAGGCCGGGTCTTCCAGGGCTTCCGCCATGGAGATGAAGGAATACCCCCGTTCCCGGAGCATCTGAATCGTGTCCTCCAGGAAACTGGCGGTGGCGATGGCGCAGTGGAGCCAGAGGATGTGGGGGATGTTCCGGCCGAACACGGCCTGGGACTGGGCCTCGCCGTAATCGACCGCCTCGCCCACGTGCGTCAGGTAGATGGCCTTGAGCCTCTCCCTGACATGGTCGTCGTTCTCGACGTCGAGAAAGATCCGGTTGAACCGGCGGCCTCCGGTCTTGATGGTGACCGGGGCAATCTCATAACCGGCCCGGTAGAGGGCCTTGGCCACCCGGTTCTTCTTCTTTTCGTTGTCCCCCTGGTGGAGGTAGGGAAACCGCAGGTAGCGGTATTTGAACCCCCTCCGGCTACGGCTGAGCAGCTTCAGGTACTTCTGGCCGTCGCCCACGTGCTCCAGGAACTCGTTGGCCTTCAACTGGTGAAGATCGACGTGGGCGAAGGTGTTGTTGCCCACGATGTGCCCCGCGTCCGCCCAGTCCTCCAGCACGACGAAGGTGGCCAGATCGTCCTGGATCCGCTCCTCCACCACGAAGCCGGCGGCGGGAATGTCCTGCGCCTTCAGAGTGCGCAGAATCATGTTGCTGATTTCCCGGGGCCGCCAGTAGCCCAAGGGTCCCAAGACCGGGAGATCGTCGAAGGTCAGAGCGATTTTTCGATCCGGCTCGGCAAGTCCGGGAACCGGCAATAGAAAGAAAAGTAGGAGCGGCAAACCGATTCGCCGGCCGAGTCGCCTCATATTCCTTGTTCCTCCATTCCGGAGGTCAGGAAGTCAGCAGAAGAACTTTGCCTGTGGTCTTCCTTCCCTCCAGCGCCCGGTGCGCCGCCTCGGCCTCCGCCAAGGGGTAGGTCGAACCGATGCGCACCTTCAGGCCTCCTTCAGCGTACCACCGGAACAGGTCGTCGGCGCGGCCCATCAGCTCTTCGCGGGTGAGGGCGTAGTGATTCAGGCTGGGACGCGTCAGGAAAAGGGAGCCCTTCTGATTCAGGATCTGGGGATCGAAGGGGCCTATGGGCCCGCTGGACTGGCCGAAGAGGACCAGGTAGCCCCTGGGCCGCAGGCAGTTCAGGCTCCGCTCGAAGGTGGTCTTGGCCACCGAGTCGTAGACCACGTTCACTCCGGTCCCGCCGGTCAGTCGTTCCACCTCGACCTGGAAATCCTGCTCCGTATAGAGGATGACATGGTCGGCGCCCGCCTCCCGGGCCAGTTCCGCCTTGGCTTCGGTCGAGACCGTCCCGATGACGGAGGCCCCCAGCCGTTTGGCGATCTGCACCAGAAGCAGGCCGACGCCGCCGGCGGCGGCGTGGACCAGGGCCGTGTCTCCCTCGCCCAAAGGGTAGGACCCGTGGGCCAGATAGTGGGCCGTGAGTCCCTGCACCATGAGGGTGGCCGCGACGGAAGCGTCCATTTCGTCGGGCAGGAGCACCAGCTTCGACGCGTCCACCGCCGCCCGTTGGGCATACGAGCCCAGGGTCATGGCGTAGGAGACACGATCGCCGGGGCGGACCCCCTCCACTTGGGATCCCACTTCGAGCACCGTCCCGGCGCCTTCGACGCCGGGAGTGAAGGGTACGGGCACGGGATAAAGGCCGTACCGATGGTAGGTGTCGATGTAGTTGATCCCGGCGACTTCCAACTCCACCAGCGCCTGGGCCGGACCGGTTTGCGGTTCGGGCGTCTCTTCGTACCGGAGGACTTCGGGCCCCCCGTTTTCGTTCACACGGATGGCTTTCATAGGCTGATCCCAGTCAACGGCCCGGATTCAGGCGATGTATGAAGACAACTTCGTCTCAGAATCCGATCCTTGTTTTGGCGCGGAGTATAGCTTTAGGGGAGAAAAGAAAAAAGAGTGCCGGGGCGGAACCATTCCGCCCGATATTCCACGAACTCCCGCTTTTTCTCTTTTCTCTTTCCTGTTTCCTCATTTTTCCTCTTGGTGTTATGATGCCGGAAATTAAGGTTCGTCAAGCGACTGTAATGAAGGGGATGAAGATGCCGAGAGCGGCCCTGTTCGTTTTGTTGGTCATGTTTCTGACATTTCCGGTCTTGGGCCAGGACCGCGTCGAAATGTCGTCTCCGGTCATCAGGACGACGGTCGATGACATCATCCTCTCCGTCGACCTCACCGGGTTCTCGTCCGGCAACTCCTACCGGCTCGGGTTCGGCGCCGCGAAAGGCCAGGTCAAGGCCCGGCTGCAATTGGTCAAGGGCTCGGAAGACGTGCCCATCCCGATGATGGATTTCGTCCAAGGTCACACCGACACGTGGTGGAGCGTGCCGGAGATCTCTGTCCGCGGCTGGAATCTGGAGGGCGCCAACCTGCCCGATGCGGGGGAGCGGCTCACCCTCCGGGTGATGATCGCCCGGGCCGACGCCAAGGAAATCACCAAGGTCTACCTGCTCATCTCGCGCGACTACGGTGGCGGCCTGTGGTACCTGGAAGACGGCGTGGAGATGGATCAGTCCATGTGGTGAGCCGATTCCATCCCCCATCGGCCGCCCGGCCCCATTTATCTTGAGTTCCTGAATTTCCATCGATGCGGACCCTTCTCGACCTGATCCCCCATCTACAGGGGCAGGCCGGTGAAGCGGTTCGTTTCGACGATGGCCTTCGCACCCGCATCCTCTCCTACCCCGAGTTGTGGCGCCGGATCATCACCTTTGCCTGTCATCTCAGGGAGAGGGGCATCCGGAAGGGAGACCGGCTCCTGCTCTGGGGAGAGAATGGACCGGAGTGGGTCGCCGTTTTCTGGAGTTGCGTCTCCCAGGGAGTGCAGGTCGTCCCGGTGGATCCCGCCTCCAGTTCTGCGCTGGTGGAGCGGATTCAGGCCAAGGTCCAGGCGCGCCTGCTGGTTCACGGCCGGGAGGTCAGACCGGAGACCCGCGTGGAACGCCTGTCGTTCCGGGACCTGGCCGCACTCGAACCCAGGAGCGAGACGCTCCCCCGGGTCCCGCTGGATCCCGACGACCCGGTGGAGATCGTCTTCACCTCCGGCACCACGGGCTCCCCCAAGGGGGTCATCCACCGCCACCGGAACATCTGCGCCAACCTGGCGCCCTTCGCCCGCGAGATCGCCCGCTACCGGAAGTACGCGCGGCCCTTCCAGCCCGTCCGGTTCCTGAACCTGCTGCCTCTGAGCCACATGTTCGGCCAGTCGGCCGGACTCTTCATTCCCCTCATCCTGGGGGGCGGCGTGGTCTTCACCACCGAACTCCACCCGGCGGCGATCCTGAACTGCATCCGCCGGCACCGGGTCTCGGTCCTGGTTTCGGTGCCCCGGGTCCTGACCAGTCTGGAGCGGCGGGTCCGCAAGAGCGTCACGATTCCCCCGGGCACGGTGAAGAGACGCGGGCTGCCTGGGGTGGCCGTCCGCTGGTGGAAGTACCGGCAGGTGCACCGGACCTTGGGCTGGAAGTTCTGGGCCATCGTCGTGGGCGGCGCCCGGCTGGAGCTGCGGCAGGAAGAGTGGTGGGCCGGGCTGGGTTTCGCGCTGCTTCAGGGTTACGGGCTCACCGAGAGCAGTCCCGTGGTGGCCGTGAACCACCCGTTCCGGCCCCGGCGCGGCGCCCTGGGACGCCCACTGGCCGGGCAGGAGGTCCGGCTGGCTCCGGACGGCGAGATCCTGGTCCGGGGGGAGAGCGTCGCCACCGAGTACCTGACCGCCAGGAGCGAGACCCAGGAGATCCTGGACCGCGGCTGGTTTCGAACCGGCGACGTGGGCGAGCTGGACGAGACGGGAGTGCTCTACTACAAGGGCCGCAAGAAGGACGTGATCGTGACGGCCGACGGCCTCAACGTCCATCCCCAGGACGTGGAGTCGGTCCTGAACCGTCTTCCGGGCATCCGGGACAGCGTGGTCGTGCCCATCCCCAGCCCGGTGGGCGACGTGGTGCACGCGGCTCTGATCCCGGCGGACGGGAGTTCGGACCCGGCCGAGAGCATCCGTCTTGCCAACGGCCGCCTGGAAGCCCACCAGCGAGTCAGGAGTTGGTCGGTCTGGCCCGAAGAGGATTTCCCCAGGACACCGTCGACCTGGAAGGTCCGGCGTCATCAGGTGGCCCGGCGGGTCGCCGAAGGGCTCGGGACTCTCCGCCGGGAGACGGTTTCCCCGGCCCGCGCGATCCTGGCCCAGCTCACTGGCCGCGACCCGCGGCAGATTCGCGGAGACCAGCGTCTGGACGAGGACCTGGGATTGTCTTCCCTGGACCGGGTCGACTTCCTCTCCCGGCTGGAGGACCGCCGGGGACTGGAGCTCGACGAAGAGGGACTGGCCCGCATCGGCACGGTCCAGGAACTGGAGGCAACGCTGACCGGACCGGCGGCGGGTCCGGGTTCCGCAGAGGCGCAGGAGGCACGGAGCCCAGAAGCTTCCCCTCCCCGTGACCGGCCCCAGACCGCCCTGCCCTACTGGACCCGCCGGGCACCCGTCCGCTGGGCGCGGACCGGACTGCGGGAGGGCTTCATGCTTCCGCTCCTTCGCAACCGGCTGCCCCTGACGGTCACCGGAGCCGACCGGCTGGAGCGGCTCCGGCCACCGGTGATCTTCGCCGCCAATCACGTCAGCCACCTGGACACGCCGGTGATTCTGGCGGCGCTGCCCCCGGCCTGGCGGCGGCGCGTGGTCCCGGCCATGGTCCAGGAATGGTTCCTGCCTCACTTTCGCCCCCGCGGGTTCTCGTGGGGAGAGCGGCTTTCCGCCAGCCTCCAGTACGTCCTGGCGTGCGGCTGCTTCAACGCCTATCCGCTGCCCCAGAGGATGGGAGGGATCCGGCGCAGTCTCCGCTACACGGGCGAGCTCCTGGACCGCGGCCACTGCCCCCTGGTCTTTCCCGAGGGCCGGCGGTCTGGCGACGGCGCCCTCGGTCGCTTCCAGCCCGGAATCGGCCTCATGGGCGTGCGGCTGGAAGTCCCGGTGGTTCCGGTCTTCGTGGAGGGACTGTTCCGGGTGTTCCCGGCCGGCAGCCGATGGCCCAGGAGGGGTCCGGTCTCGGTGACCTTCGGCGAGCCGGTCCGGCT
>JAJDTT010000166.1 GCA_022827025.1 Acidobacteriota bacterium | reverse complement strand
ACGAAGCCGGCTGATCTTCGATGCGCGGGCTCAGCCCTACCCGCTGAGACTCGGGAACCTCGCCGCAATTCGCCGCAGGAGCCGTTACGAGGAAGTGTTCCCCGCCGCCGAGGCGACGATTCTGTACCTGCCCACGGAAAGCGATTCGATTGCCCTGGAGGTCCTGGAGAGGCTCCAGGACCGGAAGATCATCGGCCCCGGCCGGATTCTGGTGTTCTGCTCGGAAGCGAAGAGAGATCTCTATGAGTCGCGGCCGGAAGTGAGCGAGGTGATCGCCTACGGATTCGGGCAGAAATTGAGAAAACTGCGAATGGTTCTGAGACTGGCCCGGATGAGGGCGGACGTCGTGGTGGCCATCCTTTCCGGCCGGCCCATATTCCGGGCCCACAAACGGCTGTTTCTGCTGCTACCCGCGCGCGCTCGCCTAGTGTTCAACGAACACGGAGACTGTCACTACGTCAAGCGGAACCTGCGTGGCCTGCTCGGCCTCTGGCGTGCGGGATCTTTTGCGAAAATCGACCCGTATCGCCGCCTGTCAAGACGGGGTCTCCGCTACCGGGCGCCGCTCCTGGTCAAGGCCGTGTTGTTTTTTCCCCGCTATCTGTACCTGGTCTTGTGGCTGTTGCTTGGCTGCCTGAAAAAAGGCGGATCCAAACGGCTCACCGTGTTCCGGCAGGGGAACTTCGGAGCGCGCGAATAGCCGATCGTTCAGGACTTCCCCGCCGGCGAAGGCGGGTGCCCACGACGGGCACCCACAAGGGGTGTCCCTACGAACCGAAACGCGCCGCTACGGCGTCCCAGTTCACGACGTTCCACCAGGCCTTGATGTAGTCGGGCCTCCGGTTCTGATAGCGGAGATAGTAGGCGTGCTCCCACACGTCCACACCCAGGAGAGGAACCTGTCCGGCCATGATGGGCGAGTCCTGATTCGCGGTCGAGAGGACCTCCAGCGAGCCCGACCCGTTCTTCACCAGCCAGGCCCATCCCGATCCGAAACGTCCGATGCCGGCGGCAGCGACGGCCTGTTGAAACTGGGCGAAGCTGCCGAAAGTGGAGTTGATGGCGTCGGCCAGGGCGCCGCTCGGCTCCCCTCCGCCTCCGGGTCCCATCAGGGTCCAGAACAGGGAGTGATTGGCGTGGCCGCCGGCGTTGTTCCTGACGGCGGTCCGGATGCTCTCGGGAACCGCGGCGCAGTTGTCGGCCAGCAGTTCATCCAGGCTCAGGCCGGCCAGATCCGCATGCCCGGAGAGGGCATTGTTCAGGTTGCCGATGTAGGCGGCGTGGTGTTTCCCGTGATGGATCCCCATGGTAGTGGCGTCGATATGGGGTTCCAAGGCGTCATTGTCGTAGGGAAGGGACGGCAATTCGAACGGCATGAGGTCTCCTTTCGATGGACTTGGGTGAGCGGGGCGCCCGCTCGGCAAAAAAGATACCAGTCCGGGCCGGGTACGGCAACCGATCCATCGGACGGGGAGGGTCCGCCGTAGTAGACTGTGCCGGGAGCCGATCGGGGGAGTGGAATGATGTTTCCTGGGAACCGGAAGTGGTTGGGGGCCGGGATCGCGGTCCTCTGTCTTCTGGCCCAAGTCCGGGGAGAGGTCCCTCCCGGTTCCGATTCGGAGACCGAATTCGTTGTCGTCGTCACCGGCAGAGAACTGCTTGAAGGCGCTTACGCCGACGCGCACACTCAGTTTCTGGCGCGGACGCTCCTGCCTCTCGGAGGCCGATGTGTGGGATCGGTCACCGTCACCGACGACGAACGGGCAATGCTGAGAGCTCTCGAATACGCATCGCAACGCAGCCGGATCGTCATCGTCACCGGGGGACTCGGTCCCACCGGCGACGACATCACCCGCCAGACCCTGGCCAAGCACACGGGCATCCCGCTTCAGGAATCGTCGCAGGTGATCCAAGAGTATCGGCGCCGCTACGGCGACCGCGTATTCCGTCCGAGCCTCCGGCGGCAGGCCCAGGTCCCATCCCGCGGCGCCTACCTGAAAAATCGGGTCGGAAGCGCCGTCGGCCTGGTCTTCGACGATGGACAACGCGTTGTGGTGGCGCTGCCCGGTCCACCCCGGGAACTCCGGCCCATGGTCCGGGAGCAACTGATCCCGTTCCTGGCCCGGCGTTTCGGAATCCAGTCCTCGGTCGAATCCGTGACGCTCCGCTTTGTGGGGGTCGGAGAGTCGAGCATCCAGGGTGTCATCGACGAGCACGTCAACCTGCCGCCCGAGGTGAGGGTCGCATCCACCTTCGAAGCGGGACGGGTCGACCTCACCTTCTACGGTCCCTCCGGCTTGCCCGGCATCCGAGAAAAACTGCCGGCGTTGCGGGATCGGATGCTGGAGCAGCTCGGACAACATGTCTACTCCGTTGACGGGTCGACGCTCGAAGAGACGATCCTGCGGCTTCTGGCCGATCGCAAGGCGACGTTGGCCGTGGCCGAGGTGGCGACGGGAGGCGGCCTCTCGTCCCGGTTGACCGGGTCTCCCTTCGCGTCGTCGGTTCTGTTCGGCAGCTATGTGGCTGCCACCGACGCCGGAATCAAGGCATTGCTGGCGTCCGAAGGGTCTGAGAATTCGGGGCCAGCTCTCGAGGGGAACGAGGCGATCCTCGATCTGGCTCGCAAGGTGGCGGGCGATCGGCGGGATCGATGGATCCTTCTGGTTTCCCAACCGGAAGGTGGTGACGCCAACCGGGTCACCCTCTGCGCCGGGTCCCGGGCCCAGGGATTCGGAGTCGAGCCGGTCCGATTCCGGCCCGGCCGGTCGGGACGCGAACGCCTCGTCACGCGCGCCCTTGATTTCCTCAGGAGAAGACTGGCTCAATGAATTCCCGAGAGGGAAAGATTCGGAGGGTCCGATGCGGTGGATGATGCGTCTCGGTTGGCTGCTGTGCCTGGGACTGGGCTCCCAGGTTCTGGCGCTCGACTTTCCGCATCGAGCCCGGGTGCTGGCCATCGAGGATCTGACCCACGACGTGAAGAGAGTGCGTTTGACGCTGCTCCCTCCCGGCGAGTACTCCTTCAAGCCGGGACAATTCGTCTTCCTGAAAGTCCCGGAAGAGTTCATCCAGGAATGGAACGCCCGATACCAGACCACGCACGGTTCGGTCTTTCGACCCTACTCCTTCGCCTCCCCGCCCAGCCGGCTTCCGGAGTTCGACTTCATCATCAAGCACTTCCGGGCGCCGCGCGGCAAGGACGTGCCTCCTGGCGTGGCGTCCACCTACGTCCACACCCGGCTCCGGCCCGGCGACGTCCTCCACCTCAGCGATCCCACCGGGACTCTCTACCTGGGACAGGACAGCGATCGGCCCATCCTGGTGGTGGCCGGCGGCAGCGGCGCCGCTCCTTTCGTCGGTTTGCTGGAATACTGGTTCGATCAGGGGATGGACCGGACGCGGACGATCCACTTCTTCTTCGGCGTCCGCAGTCGGAGGGACCTCCTCCTGCACGACCGGTTCTCCAAGTGGGCGGCGGAAAAAGAGAATTTCACCTATACGCCGGCCCTTTCCTCCCCGCGCGAGGGGGACGACTGGAAGGGAGAGACGGGTTATATTCAACTCTCCGTCGAGAAGTACGTGGAGGCCCCGTCCGAGGCGGAAGCCTATCTGGCCGGGCCACCCATCATGGTGAAGATGGTGACCGAGGTCCTCAGGGCGAAAGGAATACCCGACAGCCGCATCTTTTTCGATCAGATTCTTGCCCGGGAATGAGGTGTTGAACATGGAGACTCAAACGATATTGGCCGTCGTTTCTTTTTTGGCCCTGGCGGCGGCCCTGCTGGCCCTCAGGTCGGCTTCCGTTTCGAAGAGCCGGACCGGAACGCTGGAGCGGAAGCTCAAGACTCTGGAGGAGGACGCCGCCAGGTCGGGCTCCCAACAGAAGGAGCAGCTCGAGAACCAGGGGCGGCTGCTCCGGAGGGTGGCCCAGGGGAAGCACGTGACGGACGCGGTCCTCTCCGGCGGCCTTTTCGACGAGATCGACGGTGAAGCGGCCCTGGAAATGATTCGCCGGCATCCGGACACCTTGATCATCGACGTCCGGGAGCCCCATGAGCACGCCGTGGTCCGAATCCCCGGCGCCCGGCTCATCCCGCTCGGAGAAGTTGGCGGCCGAACCGCCGAGATCCCGCAAGACGCCGACCGCATCATCATGCATTGCGCCGCCGGAGGCCGCTCGGCCCAGGCCTGCGCCCAACTGGGTGTCCAGGGATACGTCAATCTCTACAATCTGGCCGGTGGGATCGGACGCTGGCCCGGAGAAGTCCGGAGGGGATAGCGGAAATCCGGCTGACCTCTTGATCCGAAGAGATTTCAGTGCCTCCGGTGGAATAGCGTGAACAAACCGACGCATTTTATCTTGAGCTGGGCCAGTTCCTCTCTGCTCTTTCTTCCGGCGTTTCTGCAGGGAGTTCCACAACTGCTGGAAGCCGCCCCCGGCACGCCAACCATGAAGGCCTTTCGAATGCCGGAGCCGCCGGTTCTGGACGGCGTGGTGGATTCCTCCTGGATGTCCATGGAGCCGGCCACCGGTTTCATCCAACAGCTCCCGGAGACCGGGGCCCCGGCGACCGAACGGGTGGAGGTGCGGATCGGTTTCGACCGCGACACCCTCTACGTCGGTGTCATCTGCTTCGATTCCCGGCCGGCCGACATCGTCTCCACCCAGGCCCGGCGCGACGGCGTCCTGAACGAGACCGATTCGTTCGAGGTTCTCCTGGACACCTACGACGATGACCAGAGCGGGTACCTTTTTGCCACGACTCCCGGAGGGATCGAGTTCGACGCCCAGATCATCCACGGCGGCCAGAGCCGCGCCGCGGGGGGGCCGGGCCGCGCCGGATCCGTCGGCGGCAGCGGGTTTGGAGGCGCCCAGAGGGGCGGGGCGTCCGCTTTCAACTTGAACTGGGATGCGGTCTGGACGGTCCAGGCCGGGATCACTCCGCGTGGTTGGGAAGCCGAGTTCGCGATTCCCCTCAGGAGCCTGCGCTACGAACCTGGAACCGATCGCACCTGGGGGGTCAACTTCAAACGCAATCTGCGCCGGAAGAACGAACAGTCCTACTGGGCCCCGGTCACCCGCGGGTTCGAGATCCACCGCGTTTCCCTGGCTGGGGAACTGACCGGTCTGGACCTGGATTTTCGACCGAGCCGCCAGGTCATTCCCTACGTCAAGGGCGGGTTCCTCCACGATTACCGGGGATCCGATCCCTTGAAGGACGGGATTCTGGACGCCGGCGTGGACATGAAGACCACGCTCACGCCGACGTTGACCTTGGACGCCACCTTGAACACCGACTTCTCCCAGGTGGAGGTGGACGAAGAACAGGTCAACCTGACCCGCTTCGATCTGTTCTTTCCCGAGAAGAGACCCTTCTTTCTGGAAAACGCCGGTTACTTCCAGGTGGGAAGTCCCCGCCAGGCCGAGCTCTTCTTCAGCCGCCGCATCGGTATCGATCCCAGCGGAGTCGAGGTTCCCATCCTGGGCGGCGCCCGTGTCACCGGGAAGCTGGATCGTTTCAACCTGGGCGTCCTGAACATGCAGACCAATGAAGTGGAGGACGTGACTCCGGCGCACAACTTCACCGTCCTGCGCGTGGCCCGGGAGGTGGGTTCCCGCAGCGGGTTCGGGGCCATTTTCGTCAACAAGGTGGCCACCGGCTCCGCGGCGGGACCGAATGAGTACAACCGAACCTACGGCGTGGACGCCAACATCGGCTTGGGAGAACGCTGGACCTTCTTCAACTACATTGCCCGCACCGAGACTCCGGGTCTTGACGGCCGCGATCACGCCGCCAGCTCGTCGGTGAGCTACAACACCGATTTCTTCAACTGGGACGTGGGTTATCTGGAGGTGGGAGAGGATTTCAATCCGGAAGTGGGATTCGTGCCCAGGTCAGGCTACCGGAAGCCCTCCTATGGGATCTACTTCAATCCCCGTCCCAAGAATCATCCTTTTTTCCGCCGCTTCTGGCCGCATCACTCCTGGCGCGGACATTATCGCTTCGATGGAACTCCCGAGTCGGGTTGGCGCCACAACGACATGCGTGTCTTCTTCCAGAACGGCGGGTCGGTGGGGCTCGCATACAATCAGAACTTCGAACAACTCTTCGAGCCCTTCGAGATTTTTGAGGATGTCGTTCTGCCGAAGGGAATCTACCGCTTCGACAACTTTCTGCTGACCGTCGAATCGGACGAGAGCGCCGATCTGTTCGGCGTCGCCAACTATTCCTGGGGGGAATTTTACTCGGGTCACATCAAGACCTTGAGCTTGAGGGCGGGATTCCGCGTCGGAGCCGAGTTCCTGCTGGCCGCCCGCTACGTGCGTAATTCGGCAGACCTCCCCGAAGGGGCTTTCGACACCGATCTGGCCATGGTCCAGTTGAACTATTCCTTTACGCCCAAGAGCTACATCCAGTCTTTGATCCAGTACAACAGCACCGAGCGGGAGATCGGAGCCAACATCCGCTTCGCCCTGCTCCGCACCGGCAGCACCGGGTTCTTCATCGTCTACAACAGCCACTTCGATCCCACGGGCATGGACCCGCATGAGGGGGTCATGGTGCCTGGTCCGCACCGGACGCACCGGACCCTGGACCGGACGATCCTGGCCAAGTTCACCTACCTGCTGGATTTCTGACCGGTGTTGAATCATGCTATGAACGCTCCGGGGAACGCCGGAAACAGGCTGTCACCAGCACCGGAATCATGACCTACCTGACCCGTTTGACCGAGGCCATCAAGAACGAATTGGCGCAGGGCCGCCTGGGAACACCCGTCTACGTGCGCATCGTGATCGTGGCGTCTTCCGACCACGGGCACCTGGTCCCCGTCTCCGTGGCGGGCATTCAGATGGTCCAGGAGCTTCTGGGGCCGGCGATCGACGAGATCTTCGTCGCCGGCAGTGTCGAATCCGGGAACCTGTCCCTGCAACTGCACCTGCAGGGCGGGCGCACCGGCCAGGTCGTGGTGATCCTCAAGCGGGAGGGCGCGCCGGGAGCGGACCTGCTCCTGGTGGGGAACCATGGCACGCTGCGGCATGACCTGGCGGAAGCCGGTCTCGCGGATGAGACCGGGGAACGGCTCTGGAGCCCGGGCTCGGTGCGGGCGGAGTTGGTCGAGGCGGTGGAGGAGTCGTTGCGGAGGAGAACGCCGGTACGGCTCGGATAGCGGAGCGATTCATGGGCAAAACCTACGGGGTCCTTCTGGTGGCCGGCGACTTGACCCACCAGGAGAATTACGGCGCGGCGTTCGGCAGAGATCCCCGTAGCCGCGTGGTGGCGGTGACCGACGAGCCTGGAGTCCCGGAACGGCGGGATCGTTTGAATCGAAGGCTGGCAAAGCGCTTCGGAATTCCCTTCATCCCCGACCTGTCCGAGGCCTTGAAACGCAGCGACGTCCACGTCGCCAGCATCTGCGTCGAATTCGAACGCCGCGCCCAGGTGACCGCTCAGTGCGCCCGGGCCGGCAAGCACGTCTACGTGGACAAGCCGTTGACCGTCTCCAACCGGGAGGCGGCGTCTCTGGTGTCCGAAGTCCGAAGGGCTGGAGTTCGAAGCCAGATGTTCAGCATGTTTAGAACCCCGTGGGCCCAACGGGCCCGCCGGCTCACCGACAGCGGCGATCTGGGGTCACTGGTGAGCATGCACAGCGACTTGCTATTTTCCAAGGGCCACACCGGGACCGCCGACCTGAACCGTCCCCGCCAGGAGCATTTCCCGCCTCGAAGGTTCACCTATATCGACTCGAAACGGGAACTCTTCACCATGGGGGTCTATTCCATCGGGATCATGCGCTGGCTCTCAGGCCGCGCGGTGAAACGGGTCTATGCCCGGACCGCCAACTATTTCTTCCGGGAGCACCAGAAGAACGACGTGGAAGACTTCGCGGCCCTGACCATGGAGTTCGAAGGCGGACTGGTGGGGACCCTCAGCGGAGGGAGAATCGGCTGGCTGAGCCACTTGGCGGGAGGGATTTCGGGGATCTTCCTGGCCGGGACCCGGGGTTGCCGATTCGTCGACGGCGCCCGCCCCCGGTTCGAAGTCGCCTGCGACGCGCCCGCCTGGCGGCCCGGACCGCCGCATCCCGACGATCCCATGGGATTCTGGAGAAGCAGCACCCGGGAGGCCGGCGGAGTCCACAAGTTCAACTGGCGGACGGTCCCCGGAGCGGCCCGGTCGGACGAGTCCTACTTCATCGACTGCATCGAGCAGAACCGCGAGAGCGACATGAGCGTCGCCGAGGCCGCCGAGGTGCTGAAAGTGCTCATGGCCGGCTACGAATCGGCAGCCACCGGCAAAGTGGTTTCGATCTAGGAGCGGCGACTGGAGCGGCGACTTTCTAGTCGCCGACTGGGAAAGGCGTCTTTTAGGCGCCCCGAATTCTTTGGCCGTATTGGCACTCTGGAGACCGGCGCCCGGAAGGACGCCGTTCCCAGTCGGCGCGTAAAACACGCCGCTCCCCTCCCCTTCTTCTTCTTAGTAACTTCAATTCCCGATGACCGT
>JAJDTT010000164.1 GCA_022827025.1 Acidobacteriota bacterium | reverse complement strand
CGGACCACCTCGCGCCGGACGAGTCCCTTGACCCGGCGGGGATTCTCGACCTGTTCGCACAAGGCGACCTTGTGCCCCTTTCGGATCAGCTTTCCCAGGTAGGTATCGATGGCATGGTGGGGCACGCCGCACATGGGAATTGGCTGGCCCTTGGCGTTGCTGTTCCGGGATGTGAGGGTGATCTCCAGGTCGCGGCTGGCGACGACGGCATCCTCGTAGAACATCTCGTAGAAATCGCCCAGGCGGAAAAAAAGCAGGATCCCCGGGTGCCGGAGCTTGATCTCATGGTACTGTTTCATCATCGGGGTGAGACGTTCCACGATCATTTACTTTAGCAGCAACGTGTGAAATAAACTCCGGGATTTTCGAGATCTCCGGGACTTGGGAGACCGTTCCGGAAGCCCTGTTTTCGGGAGTGTCCACCATGTACATCCTGGCCCTCGATACGGCCACCAACTGCGGCGGGATCGCCTTGAGCCGCAACGCCGAAGTGATCGGTCAGGTCATGTTGAAGGCGCCGCTTCGGTATTCGGAAGAAGTGCTCTCGTGCGTGGAGTTTCTGCTGGAGGGTCTCCGATTGAAACGCACCCAGGTGGGGTGTTTTGCCGTGGCGTCGGGTCCGGGCTCATTCACCGGACTCCGGATCGGCCTGGCCACGGTCAAGGCCTTTGCCCAGAGCCTGGGCCGGCCTGCCGTGGGGCTGTCCACCCTGGAAGCTCTCGCTTTCCGGTTCCGCTGGGCCCGGAGCCGGATCGTTCCCATGATCGACGCTCGAAGGCAGCAGATCTATGGAGCCTGCTATCGTATCGACCCCGACACGGACGTGGGCGTCGATCTCGAGGTCCAGGAACAGGTGGCGCCCCCGGCGGAGTTCTTGAGGCGAGTCCCCCCTGGAGACCATCTCTTCGTCGGCGACGGCGCACAGCAGTACCGCACCACGATCCAGGCCCTTCACCCCGGGTCGCGAGTCGCCAGTTCGGACAACTGCATCCTGCCGGAGCTCTGCCTTCTGGCCCACCGGAGGCACATGACGGGTGAGACCGGTGGAGAACGGCAGTTGAAAGCGAACTATCTGCGCCCTTCTGACGCCAGGATCCCTTCCGGCGCCCGACACTTGCGCCATCCATGAGCCGGTTTCGTGAACGCTGGACCATTGCCGCCCTGTTCGGAGCGCTGTTGCTGGCCGCGGTCGACGCCCAGATGCTGATCCCCCTTTTGGGACGCCTGGAAGCGGACTATGGGACTTCGGTGGAGGGGATGGGACGGCTCTTCAGTGCCTACGCCCTGGCGGCGGGAGGATTCAACCTGGTGGTGGGTCCTCTGACCGATCGCTGGGGACGGCTTCCGTTTCTCCGGGCGGGTCTGGCGGTCTTCGCTCTTTTGTCTCTGGCCACCCACTTCACCCAGGGATTTCTGCAGCTCCTCTGGCTGCGGGCCGGGACCGGTGCGGCATCCGGACTCATCTCGACCTGCACGGCCGGCCTGGTGGGCGACATCTTTCCCTACCGTCGCCGGGGCAGGGTCATGGGGATCGTCCTGAGCGCCTATTTCGTTGCCTTGATCGTGGGAGTTCCGGCCGGAACCTGGATCGCCGATCGGTGGCAGTGGAGGAGTGTGTTCCTGGCTTCGTGCCTCCTGGCCACCGTGGTCCTGGCCTCCCTCTGGGGGCCGCTGGCCGACGTCCGCTCCGGTGCCCGGGCGGGTGGAAGGATTCAGCTGGCCTACCGCCGATTTCTTACCGTTCGTCCCCTGAGAAACGCCCTGCTGGTCTCGTTCGCCGTCGCCGGCGGCACCATGGCATTGATGGTGTACCTCTCCGGCTACCTCATCGACCGCTTCGGCGTGACTCCGATCCAGATCTCCTGGTTGTTTGTGGTGGCGGGGGTTGCCGCGGTCACGGGCAGCCTGATCTCGGGTTGGGTGGTGGATCGCTGGACCAAGCGAAAGGTGTTCCTGTGGGCCAACCTGGCCTTCATCCTCACCATTTCGGGCCTGATGTCGATTCCCTGGGGAGCGGGGCTCATCGGCCTCTTCTTCGCCGTGAGCCTGTGCGTCAGTTTCCGCCAGACCGCTCTGCAGACCCTGCAGACGCAACTGGTGGGGATCGATGCCCGCGGTTCATACCTGGCCCTTCGAAACTGCTTTTCGCAACTGGGAATCGCGATGGTGGTCCTGGTCTCGGGCTGGTGCTATTCCTGGTCCGGCTATGGGGCCGTCGTTTTCCTGGTGGGGCTGCTCTCGGCGGCTGCCGGCATCCTCTTCTTCCTGAGCGTCCGGGAGCCTCGAGGATCTGCCCGATAGTATAATCGGGCCATGAAGAGGACGGATTTCTGGAAGCTGGTCCTGACCAGCAGTCTGCTTTCCACCGCCCTGGTGGTCTTCCTGACACGATGGCCGGTTCCCGAGCCGGCCCATGCCGGGCTCGCCAAAACGCCGTCGCAGACCCGGACCTTCGACACCGCCCGAACCCGGGACGAAGACATCAACATCCGCATCTATGACGAGTTGGGACCGGGCGTGGTCAACGTGACCAGCACCACGCTGGAGCGGAATTTCTGGTTCGACGTCATCCCCAGGCGGGGCGTCGGCAGCGGTGTCGTCATCGACCGCAAGGGCCGGATCGTGACCAATTTCCATGTCGTTCAGGAGGCCAGCCGGATCGAGGTCACGCTCTACGACAAGAGCAGCTACGAGGCCAAGGTTCTGGGGACCGATCGATTCAACGATCTGGTGATCCTGGAGATCGATTGTCCGGCCGAAAAACTTCATCCCATCAAGCTGGGCAGCAGCGACAACCTGAAAGTCGGGCAGAAGGTTCTGGCCATCGGCAATCCCTTCGGATTCGAGCACACGCTGACCACGGGAATCATCTCTTCTCTGGGCCGGAGCCTGAGAACCGACTCGGGAGTCATCGAGAACGTCATCCAGAGCGACGCCGCCATCAATCCCGGAAACAGCGGGGGGCCGCCGTTGAACACGCAAGGGGAGCTCATCGGAATCAACACCGCCATCTACTCCAGGTCCGGCGAGAGCGCCGGGATCGGTTTCGCCGTCCCGGTGAACATGTTGCGGCGCATCGTTCCCGATCTGGTCTCGTTCGGATACGTCCGCCGTCCCTGGTTCGGAGTCCAGGGACGGGCGCTGACGCCGCGATTGGCGTCCGCGCTGAATCTGCCGGTTCAGGAAGGACTTCTGATCGAACGGGTGGAGGAGGGGAGTTCTTCGGATCAGGCCGGACTGAGGGGTGGCCGCCGGAGGGTCCTGCTCGGCAACTTCTTTCTCATTATCGGGGGTGACATTCTGGTCTCCCTGGACGGCCGGCCCATTGGGAGCCACGACGACCTGGTCCGTTTGCTGGCCGACAAGCGGCCCGGCGACCGGATCGGCGTGAGCTTCTATCGAGGGGACCGGCGAATCGAGACCGCCATCGAACTCGTCGGATACGAACGGTCCGGGGCACGCCGCATCTGAAGGGACTCGCCGTCCGCCGAATCCTGCCAAGCCGGTCCATGGTCGAGGGGCCAGCGCGATTCCAATCCGATATGCGTTTTTTTCGGGGTCGGGCGTTATAGTGAGAAGGACGATTGACGAAGGAGGTTGGTGATGTTCAACAAGGCAATCTTGATCGGAAGACTGGGGCGCGATCCTGAAGTTCGATACACGACGTCAGGCACTGCGGTGGCGGATTTCTCCGTGGCGACCAACGAAGTCTGGACCGATCAGAGTGGGGAACGGCAGGAGCGGACCGAGTGGCACAGGATCGTCGTTTGGAGAAGGCTGGCGGAGATCTGCGAGAAATATCTGCGTAAGGGAAGTCTCGTCATGATCGAGGGACGAATCCAGACCCGGGAATGGGACGATCGAGACGGGAACCGAAGGCGCACTACTGAAATCGTAGCATTGGGCATGAAGATGCTGGATTCGCGGACAGACCGGATGGGAGGAGGCCCTCCAGCCGACCGGCCTGCTCGTCGCAGTTCAACTCCGTCTCAACCCTCCCAGGAAGTGGAGATCACCGACGACGACATTCCTTTCTGATGCCTCAACCAGGGGTCATCGGCTATTGGGACGCCGGTTGTCGGGTACGAACTAAACCCCCATCCGATCCAGCTCCTGTTGCGCTTGGACCGCTTCCTGAGAATCGGGATAGATTTCGATCAGTTCCTTCAAGGTGTCGATGGCATCCGTATTTTTCTGCAGGTGCTGGTAGACCTGGGCCTTCTTGAAATAGGCGGCCGCCGTCTTGTCACCCTTGGGATACAGATTGATGACCTGGTCGAAGGCCTGGATGGCCTGCTCGAAGCGTTGCTGCTGCTGGGAACAGACGCCGCTGTAGAAGAGGGCGTTGTCGCTGTACTCGCTGTCCGGATGGCTGTCCAACAGGTCCTGAAACCCGGCCATGGCCAAGTCATAGTTTCCGATAATGAAGTCGTTGTAGGCGGCAGCGTAGGCTTGATCCGGCTGGATCGTGCCCTCGGCGCTCGCCGGCGCCGTTCTCAGGGACTGCATTCTGAGTTGCTGCTCTTCCTGCTGTTTCTGCAGGGACGCCAGCCGGTTGTTGGTGTCGTCCAGCTTCAAGCTCAGATTCTGGACTTCGGATCGGATCGAAGTGACCAGGTTGAAGACATCCGTCTTCTGATCCTGAATGGTCCGGTGCAACTCATCCGAGACCAGATTCATCTGTGCCACCTGGTCATTCAACTGTTCCAGCAGGGACTGGAACACCGATCCGGTCTCGTCGGTGCTCTTCTGGAGCAGTCGGATCTGGTTCGAGAGTTGGAGAACGTCGCTCTGCAGGCGAATGATCTCCTCTTTGGTGCCGCCCATCGAGAAGGCGAACAATCCCAGCGTAACTGGCGCGAAAACGGCTGCTGACAGTTTCATGGCCTGCTCCCAGGTTGAGTCCCTACGGTAGGGACCGGACATCTCGTACAATCCACCGCCGGAACCGGTGAAACCGGAGAGACTGATGGCTCCGGTCCCACAGCCGGGCGGTCAGTTCAACACCTGCCCCTATCGTTTGACGGCGAAATGGGCGCGGCGGTTCTTGCTCCAACAGGTCTCGTCGTGACAGCTCTCGAAGGGACGCTCCTCGCCAAAGGAGAGGGCTTCCAACTGGGTCGGACTCACGCCGGCGTCCAGCAGGTAGTCGCGAGTCGCCTGGGCCCGGCGGTCTCCCAGAGCCAGGTTGTACTCTTCGCTGCCCCGTTCGTCGCAGTGTCCCTCGACGATGACCGTCGCCGCCGGGAACCTCTTGATCCAGCGAGCGTTCTCCTCCAGGACCTGCTTCGACTTGGGGCTCAACAGAGCCCTGTCATAGTCGAAGAAGATTGGCCGGACCCGCCCGTCGTCGATGGCCCGCTGAAGTGCTTCGATATCCGTGACCGCCAGTTTCGCAACGCTCTTGGGCACCACGGTCACACGGGTGCTGTCGCGGGCGCTGCCGCCGCTGCCGCGGGCGATGGCGGTGTAGGTGGTGGACTCGGTTGGCGAAAGGACCAGGGAACCGGTTTCGGCGACGTTGCCGACACCTCCGTCGATGAGCACGGACGTGGCGTCGGTGCTCTTCCAACTCAACGTCGTCTGGCTGCCCCGCTCGATGGTGCTGGGCGCCGCCGTGATTTCGATGGTCGGCATGACCGCCTCCGGTTTGGCGGGGGCCGCCACCCTGGGAGTATCGTCGACCGCAACTGCCGGAGGTGGCTTTTTCTGGCAGCTTCCCACCGCCAGCACCAACAACACGCAGGGAACGAATCGTACAGTGACCAGAAAGCCTCTGTTCATTGAACCTCCTTGGAAGGAAAAAATAACTCTCAGGGACGGGTCAGGTAGCCTGACCAAGCTGGACTTTCGTTTATACCATAGGCTGTAATTTGCCTTCTACTCTTGCCGTCGGCATTCATGATGAAAAGCTGTTTGGACCCGGTTCGCGTACTCTGGAAAACGATGTGCCTGCCGTCCGGCGACCAGTCGGGATGTTCGTTGCTTCCGGTTCCCGAAGTCAGTTGGAAGATTTTTCCGCTGGCCACTTCCACTATGTAAACATCGTGTTTCCAACGTTTTGGGGCCTGCCAGGAGTAGATGATGTGTCTCCCGTCCGGAGCCCAACTGGGACTGTCGCAGTGACCTCCTTCCGACACCAATTGCCGGACGTCGGACCCGTCGGCATCCATGAGCCAGAGCTGGGGCCGTCCGGTCCGGTCCGAAATGAAGGCGATCTGCCGGGACGAGGGGCTCCAGGTCGGCGAAGTGTCGATGGCGGGATGATGGGAAATGTTGATATCACCGGATCCGTCGGTGTTCCTCACGTAGATGTCCGCGTTGGAATGCCCGCGGCCGCGGGCGGAGTAAGCGATCCGCCCGCCATCGGGAGAGAAAGCCGGTGACGAAACGTATGAAGTGGGTGTCGGAATGACATTCCGGCCGCCTTGCAGGCTCTGGATCCAGAACTGCCAGCGGGCGCTGCCGGGGAGTATGGTGACGAAGGCCAGTTTGGAATTGTCGCCGGACCAGTCGGGAAACTTGTTGATTCCCTGGTTGGCGGTGACGGTTCGGACGTTGGAACCGTCATAGTCCATGGTGTAGATTTCCTTGCTCCCCGATTTCAGAGAGCTGTATGTGATCTGCGTACTGGCCACGCCCTGGCTGGTGCCGGCCGACAACTGGTAGACGATCTGGTCCGCCAACTGGTGGGCGACTCTTCGAATCAGCGTCGCGTCGGCTACGGAATAGCGCTTTCCCAGGACCTGCTGGCGCGTCTTCACGTCGTAGAGGTAACCTTCGATCATGGCTCCGGCGGCATCCACGTGGAGGTTGCCGAAGGCCAGAAAGTCGACGTCCAGCGTCGGCGCCTGCCAGTGATCGAAACTCACGTCCTGCGGCGACCGCAACGGCTTCAAGGGATAGAAGCTCTTGGACGGCATCTCGAAGAACGCCGAGAACTTGAGGTCCTTCCAGAGAACGTCATTGAAGACCTTCGCGGCCGTGCGGGTCCGGGGAGTGACCGCCGTCCGGGCCACGAAGTCGGCCACCGCCAGGCGCGTGCTCTCTCGTGCCTTGGGATAGATCCTGACGTCGGACGGCTGCGCCATTCCCGTCGGCGCGGCGAGCATGAGAATGAGGACGATGGCGAAGACCAAAATGGCTGGAGGCATGATTCAATCCCTTATTTCACCGTGGGGGATATTGGAAGTAGGTCACAAATCGCACTCTTCGGTTTCGCAACTCGGGCGGAAGAGCGGGCAATGGACTGCTGGCGCGGATGGCGCGTTGAGCGGCCAGATCGACGGCTCGGACGCCGCTGGGCCGCTCCAGTTTGACCCGATGGATCCGGCCGTTTCGCAGCACCTCGAAACTGACGACCGTCTCCACGGGTCTCGCCAGCGCACCCAACGAGGCCCGGAGCCAGTTCTGCCCCACCCGCTGCTCGACCTGGCGGGCGTACCAGGAGTGCAATCCCGCCTGCCCGGTGCCGCTGCCGACGCGCACTCCCTGTCCACTGCCGAATCCACCCCCGGATCCCGAGGGGGCTCCACCGGCGCCGCCGCTGCCGGCATCGGCTTTTCGGGGGACCTGGGCCCTGGCGTCGGATTGGGAGTCCTTGGAACCGGCGCGGGAAGAGACGGGCGCTTTTTTCTTCGGGCGGGACCGGCGCTTGCGCGAAGTCTTCTGCTGAAACTCGACCTGTTCGGGCGCCGGCTTCGGGGTCACCTCCTGCTTCCGCCTGGCCTGGGGAGGGGGAGCCGCCTGGACTCTGGGGGTCACTGCCGGCTTGTACATGCCGGCGCCGCCGCCCAGATCGGCCGCCAGGCCGACCGAGACCAGGTTTCCTCCCTGGCCTCCGCCCTCGCCGGTGCTTCCGCTGACGATCTCCACGGGTGGGAAGAGGTCGGTTACGAAGGTGGCGCCCAGAAAAAGGACCATGTGCGCCACCGCCGAAAACACGAACGGACGCGAAAGGCGGTCGCTCTTGACGTGGGTGATCAGGATTCGGCTTTGCGGCATCGGTTTCTGCGACGGGCTAGGAGCCTAGGGCGCTTTCTCCTTGAAGGGCCGGGTCACGACCTGGATATTCGCGTATCCCGAGACCCGGATCTCGTCCATGACCGCGACGATCGTTTTCCAGCGGACATCCTCATCGGCCTGGAGGAACACGGGCAGGTTTCCGGTCCCGATATCGATCTTCAACCGGTTTCCCAACTCATTGAAATTCAATGGTGAGGACCCATAGTACAGGGTTTCCTCCCGCCCGATGGTCACCACGGCGCGCTGCTCCGGATCGACGCCGGAAACGGTGCGCGTCCGCGGCAGATTGACTTCGATTCCGGTCTGCAGAATCGGCGCCGTCACCATGAAGATGATCAGGAGGACCAGTACGACGTCCACCAGCGGAGTGACGTTGATCTCGGACATGGAAGGCCGAGTCGGATTTATGCCGGAGAAGGCCACGATGTCCCCCTTTTGCCAAGGCCGTTCCGCCGCCGGACGGAGACGGAACGGTACGGTTCCGGCCGAAGACGTGAATGCTCGAGTACCTGGCCGCCGCGGCTCAGGATTCGTTTCATCAGGCGAAACTCCGCTCGATCAGGTTCAGGAGCTCGGTGGTGAAATCGTCCATTTCGATGCCGATGACCTTCAGCCGGTTCAGGAAATGGTTGTAGGCGATCACCGCAGGAATTGCTGCGAAAAGCCCCGCGGCCGTCGCGACCAGGGCCTCGCTGATCCCGGGAGCAACGGCCTGGATGGTGGTGCCCGAACCCTCTCCCAATCCTTGAAACGCGTTGATGATCCCGATGACGGTTCCGAAGAGGCCGATGAACGGGGTGACCGATCCCGTCGTCGCCAGCCAACTCAGCGAGCCTTCCAGGGTGGTCATCTCGGCGCCGGCCGCTTTGCGCAACGCCCTCTCCAATCCTCCGATGCTGCGTAGGGCCACGTGCTGGTCCATGGGGTTGGTCCGGCTCATGTCTCCCTTGGCTTGAATCCAATGATCCAGCTCCCGATAGCCGGCCTTGAATATTCCGGCCAGCGGCGAAAGCGGGAAATCATCACAGGCGCGGTGGATCTCGGAGAGACTGGAACTGCGCCGAAAGAATTCGGTGAACTCGTACGACTGCTCTTCCACCCTCTTGTAGGCCCTGACCTTGGAGACGATGATAGTCCAGGACAGAACGGAGAAGAAGAGCAGGACGGCAAGCACCAGGAGAGCCACCGGCCCGCTCTGGGCGATAAGAGACCAGAAGCTGCCGAATGAACCCTGAGCGATCAGCCAACCACCTGCCATCATTCCCCCGTCGCCACGGTCGACCCCTTTCGAAAACAGCCCACGGAATTGTAGAACAGGCCTATGTCACATATCCGGCCCCGGGCGTCTCCCGGAGCAGCCACGGTTTCCCTATAATGATTCCTGTTTCCGGGTCCAGGACAAAACCGGACCTCATCTCCTCTCGGCACGTCATGCTCAAGTACCTTCGTATCAGTAACTTCGCATTGATCGACCGGCTGGACCTGGATTTCGCGCCGGGGTTCAATCTGATCACCGGCGAGACCGGATCCGGAAAATCGATTCTGGTGGATTCGGTGTCCCTGTTGGCAGGTGAACGAGCCTCCCAGGAGATGATCCGGGAGGGCTTCGAGAAGGCCCGGGTCGAGGGCGTCTTCTCCCTGGAACCAGAGCATCCCGCCTGGTCCTTTCTGGAGGAAACGGGTCTGGACGCCGAAGACGGCGAAATCGTGATCCGGCGCGAGATCTCCCGGACCGGCGCCAATCGAATCTTCATCAACGGGAACCTTTCGACGCTGGGCCTCCTGGTCCGCCTGGGGAGACTGATGGCGGACATCCACGGCCAGCATGATCAACAGAGCCTGTTGCGGCCGCGGACCCACCTTCGGCACCTGGACGGATTTGGAGAAAACGGGGACCTCCTGGACCGGGTCCGGCAGGTCTACGTCGATCTGGAGGCGGTTCGCCGGCGTCTCGAACGGCTCCGGGAAGGCGCGAGCCGGCGGCTTGAGAGAATGGAGACGCTCCGTTTCCAGCGGTCCGAGCTGGACCAACTCTCCCTGGAACCGGGACTGGATCGGAAGCTGGAGCGGGAGCGGGATCTGCTGGCGACGGCGGAGAGCCGGCACCAGGCCGCATACGAGAGCTATCGGCTGCTCTACGACCAGGAGTCGAGTGTCCTCTCTCTCATGGATCAGGCCCACCAGCGGCTGCATGATCTCAGCCGTCTCGATCCGGATATGGAGTCCGTGGCCGAGCGCAGTCTCGACCTTCGATACCAGGTGGAGGAAGTGGGCCTGGAACTGCGCGACTACGCCGCGTCGATCCAGTGGGACGCGGCGCGCCTGGACGAAGTCGGAGAAAGACTCTCGGCCTTGGAGGGCCTCAAGAGAAAGTACGGGCCGTCATTGGAGGAGGTTCTCGAACACCAGGCGAGAGTCGAGGAAGAGTTGGCTTCGGTGGACCTCTCCCGGATGCGGGAGGAGGAGTTGAGCCGGGAGGAGAGAGACCTTGAATCCCGGTATCTCTCGTTGTCCCGAAAGCTCTCCCGGAAACGCCGGACAGACGCGCAAGAGTTCTGCCGGAGGGTGGAGGAGGAGCTTTCCCAACTGGCCATGGGCGGTTGCGTATTCCGGGTCCGGATCGAAACCGACGAGTCGGTCCAGACGGGGCAGGGAACGGATGCCGCGGAATTCCTCATCAGTCCCAACCCGGGGGAGTCGCCCAGGCCCTTGGGGCGGACGGCGTCGGGAGGGGAGCTTTCGCGAGTCACGCTGGCCCTGAAATCGGTGGTTGCATTCACGCCGTATTCCAAGACCTTGGTCTTCGACGAGGTGGACGCCGGCATCGGCGGCCGGGTGGCGTCCACCGTGGGTCTGAAATTGGCCCGCCTGGCCCGTCGCGACCAGGTGTTCTGCATCTCCCACTGGCCTCAGTTGGCCTGTCACGCAACGCGCCATCTGCACGTGGACAAGGGAATCCACCAGGGAAGAACCGTCATCAAGGTCCGGGTTCTGGATGCAGACGAGCGGGTCAGGGAATTGGCCCGCATGGCGGCCGGCGATTCGTTGACGGAGACGGCCCTCCGGCAGGCCCGGGAATTGCTTCGGCGGGCAGCGGCCGGCTCCGGCCCGGGGTCCCGGGACGATCCCCCGGTTCCGGCGACGCAGCCAGGCTGAACCCGTTTTGACCCTGCTCAATTGTCTCGCCTTTTGAGCATCGGCTAGAATGAACTCCGTTGCGGCGGCCAAACGGCTGTTTGCCGGCCGGGGCGGGGAATTGTGGCGCCCCGGCGCGCGGAGTTTGAAAGATGCGTTCCGAACGCTTTTTTATCGAAACCTTCGGATGCCAGATGAACGTGCATGACTCGGAGAAGATCTCCGGGCTCCTGGTTCATCGCGGCATGACTCCGGTCTCGAATCCCGAGGAGGCCGATCTCTTCCTCCTCAACACCTGCAGCGTCCGCGAGAAGGCGGCCCAGAAGGTCTACAGCCGTCTGGGACAGATGAAGGAGCGAAAGCGCAAGGAGAACAACTTCAGAATCGGGGTGGTGGGCTGCGTGGCCCAGCAAGAGGGCGAGCGGATGCTGAAGCGGGCTCCGTTTATCGACCTGGTCGTGGGGACCCACCTCTACCACTCGTTGCCCGACCTTCTGGACGAGCTGGACTCCAAGGATTCGGATCCCGATCCCTCCCGGCGGGTCCGGACCCGGTTCCTGGCGGACTCGATTCCGGTCGAGATCGAACCGGTTCTGCGCTCAAGCCGATTCAGGGCCCAGATCACCATCATGGAGGGGTGCAACAAGCGCTGCACCTTCTGCATCGTGCCCTTTACGCGGGGCAAGGAGCGGAATCGGCCCGCCGAAGCCATTTTGTCCGAAGTCCGGCGCGCGGCCGATCTGGGATTCGTGGAGATCGTCCTCCTGGGACAGACCGTCAACAGTTATCGAGATCCCCGGCGGCCCCGGTTCCGCTTCGCCGAGCTCCTGGCTCAGGTGGTCCGCGTGGATGGAATCCGGCGAATCCGGTTCACGTCTCCGCATCCGCGCGAGTTCAACGACGACGCCATCGCACTGATGGCGCAGGAGCCCCGACTCTGTTCCCAGGTCCACCTGCCGGTCCAGAGCGGCTCGAATCCGATTCTGAAGCGAATGCGGAGGCAGTACACCCGCGAGAGATATCTGGAGATCGTTGAGAAGTTTCGCCGCTGGAATCCCGATTTTGCGTTTTCCACCGATGTGATCGTCGGATTTCCGGGGGAGACGGAAGCCGATTTTCAGCAGACCATGAGCCTCCTGGAAGCGGTCCGCTACGAGTCCATGTTCTCCTTCAAATACTCCCCCCGGCCCTATACGGATGCCGAGCACTGGACGGATGATCAGACCGACCTCGAGAAGACCCGCCGTCTGATGCAGTTGCAGCGCCGCCAGAAAGAGATCCAGCTCGAGCTTCACCGGGACCGTTATCTGGGCGGGGAATTCGAAGTCCTGGTCGAAGGACCCTCTCGGGACGGCGTGAACATCTTCGGAAGGACGGCGACCAACAAGGTGGTCAATTTCCCGGGTCAGGACCCTCCCGGTTCCTTCGTCCGGGTCCACATCACCGGAATCGGAGCCAACAGTCTCCTGGGAACCAGAATCGGTCCCGAGACCAGCCACTAGGAGTCCACATGGAGCGAGAATTCAAAATCCGCGGACTGATGATGGATCCCATCACCAATTCTCCGATCATCATCCTCCAGGACGTGAAGAAGAACACCCTGCTTCCGATCTGGGTCGGGATTTTCGAGGCCAACGCCATCGCGCTCCAGGTGGAGCGGATCGACACGCCGCGTCCCATGACTCATGACCTGATCAAGAACATCCTCATGCAGCTCGATGCCGAGATCTACAAGGTCGTCGTCACGGAGCTCAAGGACAACACCTTCTACGCGTTGATCCATCTCAGGCTCGACGGGGAACCCATCGCCATCGACAGCCGCCCCAGCGACGCCATCGCCCTGGCCCTTCGCACCGACTCCCCCATCTACGTCACGGAAGACGTCATCAACAACAGCCGCAACATCACTCTGGACAAGGAGAACCTGGATCCGGAGGAGGTGCGCAAGTGGCTGGAGAATCTCAACCCGGAAGAAATGGGCAAGTACAAGATGTAGCGACCGCCCGTGGACCCCGTTGCTTGAGACTCTTCTTGGATAAATCTTCGTAAATCCCTTTTAAATAAACCGAAATCAGCACTCTTACGAGCTTGGGATCGACTTGGACGCCATTCCCGTAAGTTTACATAATATTCATTATGCGACGTTCTGGAAATGGGAACGGAGGGGGTTCGCGCCAAGGTTTCCAGGGACGCTGGCGGGCGGAACCGGCTTCCTTCCCCGTCCGGCGGCGACCGGAACGCTCGAGCCGGAGCGGCGCGGGGCGAGCTTGCGGGAACGTCGATCCGGGAGATACGCTTTCGCATGCAACCGAATCGTCGGCGCCAGGAGTCTGCGCGGTAGATTCGCAGTAGATTGATTTCTGCCGCGCAGGCTCCTGGGACAAGGGAGAGTGTCCGGTGGATATCAAGAGCTACGTTGCGGCCTACAAGAAGAACTCGCTGAGAGTTCTGGACGCGGTCCCGGAAGATCTGGTGGCCGATCTGGCGGGTCGACTGGAAACGGCCCGGAGGAACGGACGTCAGATATTCGTCTGCGGGAACGGCGGCAGCGCGGCCTCCGCCTCCCACCTGGCCAACGACCTGGGAAAGGGGGCGTCCCATGGCCGGAGTCCCCGGTTTCGAGTCCTCTCCCTCACCGACAACATTCCCTGGATCTCGGCGGTGGCCAACGACTACGCCTACGACCAGGTTTTCGTCGAGCAGCTCAGGAACTACGGTCGCGGCGGAGATCTGCTACTGGCCTTCAGCGGAAGCGGAAACTCCCCGAATGTGATCAACGCCGTTCGCTGGGCCAACCGGAACGGAATCGCCACCGTCGGCATCACGGGGAGATCCGGAGGGAAACTCTCCCGATGCGCGCGCCACGTCATTTGCGTCGATTCGTCCCACATGGGGCACATCGAGGAAGCCCATTTCCTGATTCTCCACCTGGTCTCCTATTTCTTCATGGAGACGCCGGAGGAACAGGGTCGATAGCCGTCGTCTTCCGAACGGCAGAACCGGCAGTTCCCTGCCGGACCGGCTGTTGCCCAGAAAATCCGCGCCGGGGTCTTTCGGCAAGGAGCGAGCCGTTGTACCATTCCTCCGAGTGGGAACTGGGCAACGCTCGTTGTCTATACACGTACAATTCAAGAACCAGCGTAAGGAGGGACCTCGCTTATGGATGCCAGAGAAGTGATTAATCTGATTCGAGATCAGCAGATTCAGGCCGTGGATCTGCGGTTCTGCGACCTCCCGGGACTGTGGCAGCACTTTACCATCAGCGCCGGCGATCTGGACGAGGACAGCTTCATGGAGGGGTTCGGTTTTGACGGGTCCAGCATTCGGGGTTTCCAGCAGATCCAGGAAAGCGACATGATCCTGATCCCCGATCCGAGCACCTGCTTCGAGGATCCCTTTTCCAAGGTCAGGACCCTGATCCTGATCTGCAACATCGCCGATCCCATCACCCAGGAGCCCTACAGCCGGGATCCCCGCTACATCACTCAGAAGGCCGAGAAATACCTGGTGTCGACCGGTATTGGCGACACCGCCTATTTCGGACCCGAGCCGGAGTTCTTCGTGCTGGACGACGTCCGGTTCGGCCAGTCGTACAATCACGGCTACTATTATGTCGATTCGGTGGAGGGTTTCTGGAACAGCGGGCGCGAGGAAAACCCCAACCTCGGTTACAAGCCCCGATACAAGGAAGGCTACTTCCCCGTACCTCCCATGGACACGCTGCAGGACATGAGGACGGAGATGATGCTGGCTCTCCAGGACGCCGACATCCAGGTGGAGGTCCATCACCACGAAGTGGCCACGGCCGGTCAATGCGAGATCGACATGCGCTTCGATTCCCTGGTCAACATGGGAGATAAGCTGCTGAAGTTCAAGTACATTATCAAGAACGTGGCGCGCCGTTACGACAAGACGGTCACCCTGATGCCCAAGCCCATATTCATGGACAACGGCTCCGGGATGCACGTCCATCAGAGCCTCTGGAAGAATGGCCGGAACGTCTTCTACGGCCCCGGGACCTATGCCGATCTGAGTCAGGAGGCCGTCTACTACATCGGCGGACTCCTCAAGCACGCCGCCGCCGTCCTGGCTTTCGGAGCTCCGACCACCAATTCCTACCGGCGGCTGGTTCCCGGCTACGAAGCGCCGGTCAATCTCATCTATTCGATGCGCAACCGCAGCGCCTGCGTCCGAATCCCCACTTACTCCAGCAGCGAGAAGGCCAAGCGGGTCGAGTTCCGTCCTCCCGATCCGTCGGCTAACGGCTACCTGGCATTCGCGGCCATGCTCATGGCCGGTCTGGATGGGATTCAGAACAAGATCATGCCGCCCGATCCCATGGACAAGGACCTCTACGACCTGCCTCCGGAAGATATGGCCGATGTGGAGTCGGTTCCAGGGAGTCTGGAGCAGGCCCTCGATGCCCTGGAGGCCGACCACGACTTCCTGCTCAAGGGAGACGTCTTCACTCCGGATGTGATCGAGACCTGGTTGAACTACAAGCGGGAGCGTGAAGTGGATGCCATGCGCCTGAGACCGCATCCCTACGAGTTCGCACTCTACTTCGACATCTGATCTTCCCTGCCCTGCGGCACTTGAGGCGCCGTTCCCGTGGACGGGGCGTTCGGCAACCCGAACCCCCCGTCCACGCCCGAATCGAGCTTCCCGGTCCATGGTGGCCGTCCATGGCGAGGGTTCCCCCTGGCGCCGGGACCGGCCGACTGTGGTCACGGCTTTTGCCGCGGGCTGCTGGAGTCGCCTGGAATGCGCGTCCGGGAATTGCTCCTGTCCTCCCGCTTTTCTGACGATGAGGCCGGCCGGATTCTCGCCCGGTCCGGTTTTCGCAAACCTGCCGGAGCCGCTCAAAGTCTCCGGGTGATCCGCGGTCTGAGCGGCGACTGCCCCGAATTGCCCCAATTCGCCGAAAACCTGTTTCGGGAGGCGCTGCGGGCCGCGGATCCGGACGCCGTAATCCTCCACCTGGCAACACTGATCGAATCGGCGCCCGGTCCCGATGCCTTACTCGACCTGCTGAGTCGAAGGCCGCGTGCGCTGAAAATCTTGTCCCGGGTCCTGGGGGCCTCGACCTACCTGGCCCAACTCCTGCTGCGGAGTCCCGGCTACGTCGATTGGCTTCTGGAGAGGGACCGGCTCGCATCGATTCCAGACAAACGGTATTTCCTTGCACAGGCCGGGACGGCGGGTCCGGCCGAGGTTCCCGAGACGGCGCTGGAGACACTCCGGCGGCTTCGCCGGCGGGAGACTCTCCGCATCGCGGCACAGGACATCCTGGGTCTCTGCACGCCGGACCAGACGGCCCGCCAGGTGTCCCATCTCGCCGACGCCGTGCTCCAGCGGACCTTCGACCTTCTGGCGCCGGCGGGGCTGGAATCGAAATCCGATTTCTCGGTGCTGGCCCTGGGAAAGCTGGGAGGAGAAGAGCTGAATTTCAGTTCCGACGTCGATCTCCTGTACGTCCGCGCCGACGGGACCGATTTTGGGCGCACGGCCCGCTTCGCCCGCGATCTGACCCGGGCGCTGTCCGACATTACGACGGAGGGCAGGCTCTACCGGGTCGACCTCCGGTTGCGGCCCATGGGCAGATCCGGGGAGATCGTGTATTCGCTGGACGCCTACCGCTCCTTCTACCAGACCTGGGGGGATACACCCGACCGCCTGGCGTTGATCAAGTGCCGGCAGGTGGCGGGGAGCGCCGGCTTGGGCGCCCAACTGGTGGGAATCGTTCAGGAGGAATTCGTCTACAAGCGGTATCTGGATTTCGCCGCCATCGAGGAGGTTCGATGGCTCAAGCGGCGGGCGCAGCGCCAGGCGGAACAGGCGAGGAGCGAGAGCTGGGACGTCAAGTTGGGCCGCGGAGGAATTCGGGAAATCGAGTTCTTCGCCCAGGCTTTCCAACTTCTCTACGGCGGGTCCCGGCCGGAGCTCAGAACCCCCAACACGTTGGATGCCCTGGACCGTCTGTCGGACGGCGGCCTCGTCTCTTTCGACGACCATCGGACGCTGCGCGACAGTTACCTGTTTCTGCGCGACGTGGAGCACAAGCTGCAACTCGTGCATGACCTGCAGACCCACCGTCTTCCCCGGGATCCGGGCAAGCTGCTGCGCCTGGCCCGGCGTTTGGGCTTCGGCGCCGGCACGGGCGGTCCGGCGGCCGAGCCGGAGACCGATGCGTTCCTGGAAGAGCTGGAGCGAAGGAAGGACCAGGTTCAGCGAATCTTCGAGTCGTTGTTCGGGAAGGATCCGACCCGGCGCGGCCTGGAACGTCTGGTGCTCAATCCGGATATGAGCCGCCAGGAGGCGTTGGAGATTCTCCGGGCCAACGGGATCCGCGAACCAGAAGTCCTGGAGGGCATCGCCGTTCTGGAGAAGGCCCCGTCTTTTCCCCATTCGCCCAGCCGGATGCGGAACTTGTTGGCCAACCTGGTGCCTCACCTGGTCGACTACACCGGCCTGGCTTCGAAAGCCTCTCACCTGTTCACCCGGCTGGACCGCTTCAGCGAGTCGCTCAATGCCCGGGCCGACCTCTATTCCGAACTCATCGAGAACCGCGTTTTTCGGAAGACCCTGTTGACCGTTTTGGCGACCAGCGAGTTTTTGTCCGAGACCCTGATCCACAACCCCGAGCTGCTGGATTCGGTCTCCCGGATTCCGGCGTTGGAGGACGATGCGCCCGGGATGCGGCAATCGCTGGAGCAACTGGCGAAAGGGACCGGGAACCGCGGGAACGCGTTGCGGGTCTTCAAGCGCCGGGAGGAGTTCAAGGTCGCGCTTCACGATCTGCTGGAACCGGGGACCGCCGGGACCAGGCTCCGCCTCAGCCACTTGGCCGATAGCTGCCTCCGTTGCGTCATCAGGGAGATTCTCCCGGACTTTCCCGCCCTCCGGGAAGAGACCTTCTGCCTCCTGGCCCTGGGAAAGCTGGGCGAGCAGCAGATGACCTATCACTCCGATCTGGATCTGTTGCTGGTTTACGGACTCCGTCCGGACAAGGACCTGTCCATCTTTTTCGTACGCCTGGTGCGGAGACTGATTCAGGAGATGGAGACCTACACTGATCAGGGCCGCGCCTACCTGGTGGATTTCCGGTTGCGCCCCGAAGGCCGCCACGGAGCATTGGCAATTCCCTTCCCGGCGCTCGAGCGCTACTTCGCGACCCGGGCCGACCCCTGGGAGCGAATGGCCTACGCCAGTCTTCGTCCGGTCTACAGCCAGGGAGAACCCCTGGACGCAAGGCCTCTGATCTGGCACGGCCGCCCCTTCACCCCGGAACAGGTGCGGGGTCTGGACCACGTCCGCCGGCGCAAGGAGCGGGAGGTGGGAAAGGAAAAGGATGGAGTCAGCTACGATTTCAAGGTCGGCCGCGGCGGGCTGATGGACATCCAGTTCGTGGTAAAGTATCTGCAGCTGCAACACGGGATTGAGGGAAGAGGGACCCGGATGGGCATCTCCAGACTCGTCGAGGCGGGTCATCTTGATCCTGACGAGGCGAGAATCCTGAGCCGGGGCGCGGGATTCCTCTTCCGTCTCGAGGCTCTGCAGCGATTATTGGCTGAAAGTCCGGCGACCAGACTACCCCGCGATCCGGCCCGGTGTGCGGTCACGGCCAGACTCATGAGTTTGGACTCGGGGGACTCGCTCCTGGATCGGTATCGGTTCGAAACCACCGCGATCCGGCAAATCTACCGGAGATTCTTTTCCAGCTAATGGCCATACGTCAGTCACGAATCAAACGCCTGCTGGCCGCGAATCGCAGTGAGATTGCGATTCGCGTCTTTCGATCGGCACACGAACTGGGCATCCGGACAGTCGCCATCTATTCGGAGGAAGACCGGTTCTCTCTCCATCGGTACAAGGCGGAAGAAGCCTACCTGATCGGCTCCGGGATGGATCCCATCCAGGCCTACCTCAATGTCGACAACGTGGTCGCGTTGGCCGTGGAAAAGCGAGTGGACGCGATTCATCCCGGCTACGGATTCCTTTCCGAGAACCCGGAGTTCGCCCGGGCCTGTGCGGATGCCGGGATTCTGTTCGTCGGTCCCCGGCCGGAGATTCTGGAGCAGTTGGGCGACAAGACGGCGGCCCGCGCGCTGGCGGCCCGATTGGGGGTCCCGATTCTAAAGGGCAGCGACGCGCCCCTCTCCGACCTGGACGAGGCCAGGAGCCTGGCTTCCGCCATGGGTTTTCCGGTGATTCTCAAGGCGGCCCACGGCGGCGGCGGGCGCGGCATGCGCGTCGTGACTCGCGAGGCGGATTTGGAAGCGCAGTTTCAAGAGGCGCAGCGTGAGTCGGTGTCCGCGTTCGGACGGGAAGAGATCTTTCTGGAACGATTCGTGTCCCGGGCCCGGCATCTGGAAGTGCAGATCCTGGGCGACCGGCATGGCAATCTCGTCCATCTCTACGAGCGTGATTGTTCCCTGCAGCGGCGTCATCAAAAGATAGTGGAGATGGCTCCGGCCCTCAATCTGGCGCCGGACCTGAGACGGAAGATCTGCGATGCCGCGGTGACTCTGGGCCGGGCCATCGGGTATGACAACGCGGGAACGGTGGAGTTCCTGCTGGATCAGGATACGGACCAGTTCTATTTCATCGAGATCAACCCCAGGATCCAGGTCGAGCACACGGTGACGGAAGAGGTGACCGGCGTCGATCTGGTTCACCACCAGATTCTGATCGCCGAGGGGCTTGCACTGGAACACCCCGAGATCGGACTGGCCAGTCAATCCGACGTGCAGGTCCGGGGTCACGCCTGCCAGTGCCGGGTAACGACGGAAGATCCCGAGAACTCCTTCATCCCCGACTACGGACGCATTCTCCACTACCGGTCGGCGTCCGGGGCGGGAATCCGGCTGGATGCCGGGACCGCCTTTTCCGGGGCCACGGTGACCCCTTTCTACGATTCCCTCCTGGTGAAGGTCACGGCGTGGGGCCTTCGGTTCCCCGAAACAGTCCGCCGGATGGAGCGCTGCCTGCAGGAGTTCCGAATCCGCGGCGTGAAGACGAACATCCCCTTTCTGATCAATCTGGTGGACCATCCCGAATTTCGGAATGGCCGTTGCACGACCCGTTTCATCGACGAGAATCCGGACCTCTTCCGTTTCCCGGCTCGCCGGGACCGGGCGACCCGCCTGCTTCGGTTTCTGGGAAATCAAGTGGTGAATGAAACTCCCGTGGTCAAGGAGTTTCACGACAAGGTCAACCGCCGGCCGGCGCCGGTTCCGTGGCGCCCGACCGGTGGAGACATTCCCGAGGGCCATCGTTTTCGGCTCGTCAGGGACGGGCCTGGGAAATTCTCCGAATGGGTTCGAGATCGTTCCGAGGTGCTCATTACGGACACCACCCTTCGGGATGCGCACCAGTCCCTTTTGGCCACGCGGATGAGAACCTACGACATGAGCCGGATCGCGGACGTCTACGCTCATTGTCACAGCGACTTCTTCTCCCTCGAGCTCTGGGGCGGAGCCACGTTCGACACGGCCATGCGTTTCTTGCGGGAGTCTCCCTGGGACCGCTTGGACCGCCTGCGCCAGGCCATCCCCAACATTCCCTTTCAGATGCTGCTGCGAGCGTCGGCCGCCGTCGGCTACACGAGTTATCCCGACAACGTGGTCCGGGAGTTCGTGCGGCACGCCGCCGAGGCGGGCATCGACATCTTTCGCATCTTCGATTCCCTCAACGATTCCCGCAACATGCGCGTCGCCATCGAAGCCGTGGCCCGGAGCGGGGGCGTGGCCGAGGCCGCCATCTGCTACACGGGAGACATTCTGGATCCGGATCGGAGCAAGTACTCCCTGGACTACTACCTGGAACTGGCGCGGGAGTTGGAGCGCATGGGCGCCCATGTGCTGGCCATCAAGGACATGGCCGGACTGTGCAAGCCCTACGCCGCCTACCGGTTGATTCGGGCTCTGAAGAACGAAGTGGGCATACCGATTCATTTTCATACCCACGATACGAGCGGCGGCCAGATGGCGGCGCTCCTGAAAGCCGTGGAGGCGGGCGCCGACATCGTGGACGCCGCCATGGCTCCCTTGGCCGGGCTCACCTCTCAGCCCAGTCTCAACACGCTGGTGGAAATGTTGCGGTTTTCTCCCCGGGACCCCGGTCTCGACACCGGGAGGCTTGAGGAAACGGCTCATTACTGGGAGGTCGTGCGGCAGTACTACTGCGCCTTCGAGTCGACGCTGCGGACGGGTACGGCGGATGTCTACAAGCATGAGATGCCGGGCGGGCAATACACCAACCTGTATCAGCAGGCGGCGGCCTTGGGCCTGGAGGAGAACTGGCCGGAAGTGTGGCGAACCTACGCCCGGGTGAACGAACTGTTCGGGGACATCGTCAAGGTCACCCCGTCTTCCAAGGTTGTCGGCGATCTTGCCCTTTTCATGTTGACCAACGATCTCTCCCCGGAGGATCTGACCGACTCCTCCAAGAAGATCGATTTTCCCGAGTCGGTGATCGATTTCTTCCAGGGCCGGCTGGGGACGCCCAAAGGGGGTTTCCCCGCCCGATTGAGAGATCGAATTCTGGGGGATCTGCGTCCCGTTCGGGGCCGGCCGGGCGAGTCCCTGCCCCCCGCCGACCTGGTAGCCGTACAAGAGGACCTGGAGGGGCGGCTTCGCCGCAAGGTCAGCGAGCGGGACACGATTTCCTACATCCTGTACCCGCAGGTGTTCCAGGAGTTCATTCGTCACCAGACCCGGTACGGAGATGTGTCGGTGCTCCCCACACCCGTCTTCTTCTACGGGATGGAACGGGAAGCCGAGATCCTGGTGGAGCTGGAGCCCGGCAAGACCCTCATCATCAAGCTGATGGCGGTGGGGGAGCCGGACACCCGGGGAAACTGCACCGTCTTTTTCGAGCTCAACGGCGTCCCGAGGGAGGTGCAGATTCCCAATCAGTCCGTGATTCCCCAGGTGTCAAGACGGGCCAAGGCGGACCCGGGCAATCCGCTGCACGTCGGCGCGCCCATGCCCGGAATGGTCATTTCCGTCTCGGTGGGAAGCGGAGCGAAGGTCGCCCAGGGAGAGAAGCTGTTGACGCTTCAGGCCATGAAGATGGAGCTCACGCTCTACGCCGACCGGGAAGCCGAGATCGAGGACCTGCTGGTGGAGGCGGGAGATCGGGTGAATACCAAGGAACTGCTGCTGACCTATCGCCCCCAGCCGGCCGAAGCCGGTTGATGAACGAGGTCCGCGGGCTGCCGGAGCCGGGTCAGTCGTTCTCTCCGGTGCGGATGTTGTATTGGCTTTCCACGGGAAGCACGAAGACGCGGCCGTCGCCGATTTCGCCCGTGCGAGCCGTTTCCATGATGGTCTCGATGGTTTCTTCCACCAGATCGTCGGGCAGGACGATCTCCATCTTCATTTTGGGCAGGAGGGTGACACTGTATTCTTTGCCGCGGTAGATGGCCGTGTGTCCTTTCTGGCGGCCGTGACCGCGAACTTCCGAGATGGTCATGCCTGAAACGTTCAGCTTGCCCAGCGCATCCTTGACCTCCTCCACCTTGCTGGGGCGTACGATCGCCATGATCAATTTCATCGATTCACCCTATCGCTTGAAGAATCTGAGCTTCCAGTTCCCGCTGTAGACCGGGCCCAAGTCTACACCCATCCCGCGACAAGTAAAAGACGTCCACGGCCCTCTCACCCTCCGTATTGATCAGGACCAGATCGATGTTGCAGCTCAGGGACGAGATCCGCTCGGCGATGGTGTACAGGAGGCCGACGGCGTCGGGAGCCACGAGCTCCATGATGGTGTAGCGCCGGGTGGGCTCATCCTCGAAGTAGACGGAGGGGCGGAACCGCGCGGACGAAAAGCGCCGGTTCACCAGCCTGCCCTTGCCCTTGAGATACGTCTCCACGGACCGTTCATCCCGAATCACCCGGCTGACCGAATCCTGAAACCGCTGTTTCTCACTGGGATTCAGGGCGAAACGCCGGCGGATGTCGGTAAAGTGGAACAGGTCCAGAGTCGTTCCCGCCCGGTTGGACATGGCATAGCCGCGGAAGATGTTCATGCCAAACGAGGCGAGGACGCCGGCGATCCGGGCAAAGAGGCGGAGGCGATCGGGAGTCACCACGCAGAGCTTGTAGCCGTCGAGATCCCGGGTCAGCCGCAACCGAACCGGCCGATCGTTTCTCAGGCCCCGGGCCAGGCGATAATGCTCGTAGATTTCGGAATGCGGGGTGATCTTGACGTATCTGAGAGGAAGTCCCTCCAGGAACTTTCCGAAATCCCGGGCGTCGACGTCGCCGGGCAGATCTCTGAAGAGGAGGTCCGGGGTTTCTTCTTCCACCGAGTCCACCCCGAAGCCCAGAGTGAGTTTCCGGTAGGCGGACACATACAGTTGCCACAGGAGGTCCTTGGTCCAATCCTTGAGCACTCCGGGTCCGACGGCCTTGATGTCCGCGTAGGTGAGAAGACAGAGCAGCCGGAGCCGATCGGGATCGCCGACGCGGTCGGCGAAGCGGTCGATCACCCCGGGGTCCTCCAGGTCCCTCCGGAATATGACTCTGGTCAAGGACAAATGTTGTTGGATCAGAAACGAGATGGCCTCGATGCATTCCGCGGGAAAGCACAGGCGGCGCAGCGCGGCGCCCGCCATCCGCGTGCTTCGGTCGGCATGACGTCCTTCGCGGCTCTTTCCCACGTCGTGAAGCAGGAGGGCCAGAGTCAACCGCTCCGGGTGGGTCGCCTCATCCAGCAGGGCCGCGAACCGGGCATCCCCGCCGGAGTTCCCCGCCCTCAATTCCTCGATGTTGCGTATCGCCATGAGGCTGTGCTCATCGACGGTGTACTGATGGTAGAAATCGCGCGTGACCTTGGCCTTGATGCTTCCGAACTCGGGAAAGAGCGCCTCCAGGACCCCCAGTTCGTACATTTCGGTCAGGGTCCGGTAGAGGCCGGGCCGGGGATGGAAGAGTTCCATGATCGATCCCGGCTGGGGATGGCGGCGCAGGCTTGCGGCCAACCGGGAACTCCCGCGGGCAATCAACATGCGGGCCCTGTCGCTCAAAGGTTTGGACCGGGTCAGGGAGTCGCGAAAAGCCTTGAGGATGACGGGGCCGGCCCGCTCCGAAGAGACGGCGTCCAGGTGGATCTGAGTCGACGGATCCACCGGTCCTCTCGGGACCAGGGCGTAGCGGCAACACCCGTGGATGACCCGGGCGTTGAGATAGTACTCCCGCATCATGGACTCGACGCCCGTCCGGCCGTCTGCGGATTCATATCCTGCCAGAGGAGCGATTTGTTCCTGAAGCCGATAGGTGAGTCGGTTCAGATTGCGCCCACGCACCAGGTGGACCAACATGCGCATCCTCTTCATGAAACTGGACGCGGCGTCGATGCGCTCCTGGCTGTACGGGACGAATCGTCCGTCCCGCCGGAGCTTCGACAGCCAGCCGCCCGCCAGGACGTCTCTGAGTCCGCCGGGGCCCTCCTTCAGATCCGGCTCCAGGTGAAAGATGGTGTTCCGGAAATTCTCGTGGCGTTTACGGGTCAGACGGTCGATTCCAAGGCGCAGTTCCCCGGTCCGGTCCCGATGCCAACCGGGAAGATAGTCGCGGAGAAGGAGATTTCCCAAGGCCACGCTTCCGGTTACGATTCGAGCGTCCGACAGGGCCAGGGCCAACTCCAGGTCCGGGCCCCGGGCGGTCAATTCCTCCAGCGACCAGACCTGGTGACCCAGGTCCAGGCGGAGGTCCCACAAGTCGTGGAGCAGGCGTTTGATGGCGTCCTCGGCGGCTTCCCGTTCTTCCCCCCGGTACAACAGCAGGAGATCCACGTCCGAGTGGGGGAACATCTCGCGGCGGCCGTATCCGCCCAAGGCGAGGATGCAGAACGCGCCCGATCGAAGGTGTCGCCGAGCGACTTGGGAGACCAGGGAGTCCATGGCCCGGGTCAGGTCCTCCAGCGCCGATTCGGGACAGAGGTCTGACCGAAACGATTGCTCGACGAGGCGTCGCCGGGCCGAGTAGGTTTCCCAGGGCTGGGCACCGGTCGTCGTGGCCATTTCGGGCCATTCTGCCATATTCGTTCCCGGGTAAGCGCCCTGCGATGACCCCTTTGCAGTTCCCGTGGCAGGTTGCCGAGCGGACAGTGACGGACCGGTTCGGAAGCGCTCCTGCCTTGACTCCCGGGGCCAAAGTGCTTATACGGGTCACGCCATGGTTCAGTTGCTCTCCTTACTGGTCGAAAACAGATCGGGTGTCCTGGCCCGGGTTGTGGGGCTGTTCAGCCAGCGGGGCTACAATATCGAAACCCTGAACGTCGCTCCGACCTCCGACCCCACCATGTCGCTCGTCACCCTTTCCACGAAAACGGACGTGCCGGGCACCGAGCAGGTCATCAAGCAGTTGAACAAGCTGATCGATGTCATCAAGGTGATTCCCTATAATCCGCAAGTTCACATGGCCCGCGAGATGGCTCTGATCCGGGTGCGCGTCACGGAATCCACCCGGGCGGAGATCCTGGAGCTCTCCAAGGTGTTTCGGGCGCGCGTGGTCGACGCCAGTCCTCGGAGCTGTGTCTTCGAGGTCACGGGAAACCCCGAGAAGATCAACGGTTTTCTCCAGAACATGCGGGTGTACGGCGTGCGCGACGTGCACCGTACGGGGTGTCTCTCACTCAGTCGCGGCAGCGCGGAAAAAAGACGACGCTGATCTCCCCGCGACCGGTTTCGCCGGTCCGTTCGGGTTCGAAGCGGCCCCTCCAGGCGGAACGGCCGCGTTCAGTACCAGTCCAGAATCCTGACCTCGATGTCGTCGGCGGTCACCATCCGCTCGAACACCTTCACGTCCGATCCCCGGTGGTGATAGGGGTACACGGCCTTGGGCCGGAAGCTGTTGACGCATTCGGCGGCTTCTTCGGGAGTCATGGTGTAAGGAAGGTTCATGCAGACGAACGCCAGGTCGATGTCCTTCAACGCCTTCATCTCCGGAATGCACTCGGTATCTCCGGAAATATAGACGCGCTCTTTCCCGAACGTGAGGATGTACCCGTTTCCCCTGCCCCGGGTGTGGTAGAGCTTTCCCGCCTCGGGACCCCGTTTCAGGTTGTACATGGCGACCCCCTCCACCTGGATCCCGAGGGGGCGGATGGTTTCGCCGTTGCTCACGACCGTGGCCTCCGGCACCGACTTCTGCACCGCCGCGGGGGCGACGATAATCGTCTCGTCCTTCCGGATTCGAGAAACTTGCTCCGGATCCAAATGGTCGCCGTGGATATCGGTGATCAGAATGAGGTCCGCCGGGGGTTGCCCGGTGTAGTCTCCCCGGCTCCAGGGGTCGATGTAGACCACTTTCTCCTGCCATTTCAGGATGAGGGATCCATGGTGGATCGGAATCACCTCCACTCCACCAACCAGACAGGTCAGGTTGAAAACGCCGATCAAACACCACTGAGTGAGGCTTCGCATCAGTCCCTCCTTCCGGTCCCGCGGACTCCCGTGCTCACGGGCTGTCAAGCACGGTGTGAAGGTCACGTCTCCCGTTTCGCCCGCAATCGCTAACGGCCCACTGCGTCCCGGAGCCTCTTGGCCATCTCCTGGACATGGTAGAGGTGCACCAGCATGGTTTTCCTGTCCCGAAGGTCTTCGAAGCTCACGGTATTCGTCGGTTTGTAGAAGAAATCTTCGATGCGCCGTTCCGCCAGCTTCAGCTCCCTGATCAGGTACAGCACCTCCGGGCGATAGCCGTCCCGTCCGCCCCAGGAGCGGACCCGGGGCCGTTTGGCGTCTTTCCGGGCCAGTCCGAGCAGGATGCTTCCGATGAGGTTCTTGAGACCCCTCGCGTCGCGGGAGAGATCCCGCAGCGCCTTCCTCCACTTCTTCCGGAACTCGGGCGTCATCTGAAGGCGGTTGTCGATCATGGCGTTCGCCCGAATCTCCTGGACCTCCTCGCAGTGCACCTTGAGCATGACCAGCGCGGAGCGGATACGCGTCAGGTAGTAGCCGATCTGGCGGTCCACGTACTGGGTGACGAAAGGGTCGTTGGTTCTGGGGCCGACGGAGGTCACGCTCTTGTAATACTGGGACCGGAAATGGGACCTCAGTATCTGGTTCTGGTAGGCGGGAATGGACTCGGAGTTCTTGAGGATATCTTCCGCGGTCCCGGTCACAGGGACGAGCAGAAAATAACAAAGGCCAGCAAGAACCGATAGGCGACAAACGGCAGCAGGGTACGCCGCTCGAGAAAGCGAAGAAAGAACCGGATACATAGGATGCCGCTAACGAAGGACGATAATACACCAAGGAGTAACGTGGAGTCAGCCAGCCCGGCCGCCGCCGCCGCGGTTCGGGCGGAGAGCAGTTCGTAGACGGCAGCCGCCCCGGCCAGCGCCATGACGGGGGCGGAGAGGAGGAAGGCGAACCGGGCGGCATCCGGTCGATTGAGGCCCAGAGTCAGGCCCGCGCTCAATGTGACGCCCGCCCGGCTCACCCCCGGAACGAGCGCCACGGCCTGGGCCAGTCCGATCAGAATGCCGTCTTTCCGGCTCAGGCTCCGGAGGGACCGGTTCCGGGCGCCGCGACGGTCGGCCCACCAGAGGAGAAGGCCGAACAACGCCAGGCAGAATGCAGTCACCGCGGGGGTCCGGAGATGCTCCTCGATGACGTGCTTCAGCAGTCCTACCGCCACGACTGCGGGAATGGTTCCCAAAATGATGGCGTCCATCAGAAACGAGTTCCGGTTCCGCGTCCGGCCCATCAACCGTTTGAACGCCAGCACGGAAAACTGTTTCCACTCGTGCCGGAAATAGACCAGAACCGCCAGGAGCGTACCGACATGGACCATGATGTCGAAGATCAGTCCCAAGGGTTGCCAGCCCAGAAGCCAGGGGACCAGTATCAGGTGACCCGAGCTGCTCACCGGCAGGAATTCCGTCAGTCCCTGCAAGATGCCCAGAAGGATTCCCTGAAGTGTCTGCTCACTGATCATTTCGGGGATATTCCTGTCTGCCTGGACCCGAGTCAAGCGAGACCGGTGAGGTTGGCCCGGGGGGCTTCCGGGTCAGAACCGCGTGCTATACTGCGCTCCCGTCACTGGGCAATGGACCGATCCCGCACCCGCGAGGGCCGAATCCCGCTCCGAGCAAAGAGGTTCCGGTGAGCAGGCGAGAAGTCATCGTCATTCTCGACTTCGGGTCCCAATATACGCAGTTGATTGCCCGCCGGATTCGTGAGGCGCACGTCTTCTCTGAGGTGCTTCCCTACCACACGCCGTTTCAGGAGATCGAGAGTCGCCGGCCCAGCGGAATCGTCCTGTCCGGAGGGCCCCGGTCCGTGTTCGAGGAGGGTGCTCCGTATCCCGATCCTCAAGTTTACTCCTGCCATGTCCCGCTGCTTGGAATCTGCTACGGGATGCAGCTCCTGGCCCACCGGTTCGGCGGCGAGGTTCACCCCTCCCGCCGGGAATACGGAAAGGCCCGACTGGAGCGGGCCCGTCCCTCGGCTCTGCTGGAGGGACTCCCCCGGACGATGCAGGTCTGGATGAGCCACGGCGACCGGATCGAGGCCGTGCCTTCCGGTTTCCGGCGGGTGGCGTCCACACACAGCGCTCTGGCGGTCATGGAAAACCAGGAGCGGCGGATTTTTGGCGTCCAGTTTCACCCCGAGGTGGTTCATACGCCGCTGGGGCGGGAAGTCTTCTCCAATTTTGTGGACCTCTGCGGCTGCAAGCGGGATTGGACCGCGACCTCCTTCATCGAGAGCACGGTCGACCAGGTCCGGGACCGGGTGGGACCGGGACGAGCCGTTTGCGGGTTGTCCGGGGGTGTCGACTCCACGGTCGCCGCCATTCTGGTCCACAAGAGCATCCGCGGCCGCCTCACCTGTGTCTTCGTGGACAACGGCTTGCTGCGGGAAGGAGAATTCAGGCAGGTGCTCGCTACGGCGCGGGACGAATTGCAATTGAACGTGGTGGGGGTGGAAGCGAGATCGCGGTTTCTGGATCTTCTGGCGGGCGTGGAGGAGCCGGAAAGGAAACGGAAGATCATCGGGGAAACCTTCATTCGAGTGTTCGAGGAGGAATGCCGCAAGCTCGGGGATGTCCGCTTCCTGGTCCAGGGGACGCTCTATCCCGACGTCATCGAATCGGTCTCCGTCAAGGGTCCGTCAGCCGTGATCAAGAGTCATCACAACGTCGGGGGACTGCCGGAGCAGATGGATCTGGAGTTGGTGGAGCCGCTGCGGGATCTGTTCAAGGACGAGGTTCGCCAGGTCGGCCGGGAGTTGGGCCTGCCCCGGGAGATCCTGTGGAGACAACCCTTTCCGGGTCCCGGCCTTTCAGTCCGCATCCTGGGGCCGGTGACCGAAGAGAGGTTGGAGCTGCTGCGCCAAGCGGATCGGATCGTGGATGAGGAGGTTCGCCGGGCGGGTCTCTACGAGCAGATCTGGCAGTCCTTCGCGGTCCTGCTGCCGGTCAAGAGCGTCGGCGTCATGGGAGACGGGAGGACCTACGAGCACGTGGTCGCGATTCGAGCCGTCGACAGCGTCGACGGCATGACCGCCGATTGGGTCTCCCTGCCCCGCGAGGTTCTCGCCCGGATCTCGGTCCGTATCGTCAACGAAGTCAGGGGTGTCAACCGGGTGGTCTACGACGTGACCTCGAAACCGCCGGGCACCATCGAATGGGAATGATCAGACCGACCCTTGAAACTTGAAAACGGAACGGGGCGCGTATCCGTCCATCAATCGGTCCCGCTACGCCATAGGAAATAAACCAAATGGGCCAAGCCGAATTTGTCCATCTTCACGTTCACAGCCACTTCAGCCTGCTGGACGGCGCCAACAAGATCGACGCCCTCTTCCGGAGAGCATCCGAGTTGAAGATGCCGGCCATCGCCTTGACGGATCACGGCAATCTGTTTGGAGCCGTCCAGTTCCACGACGCGGGAATCGAAACCGGGGTCAAACCCATTATCGGTTGCGAGGTGTACGTGGCCCGCGAAGGACGCAAGGTCAAATCGGGCCGGTCGGATGGAAGCAACCACCTGGTTCTCCTGGCCCGGAATCAAAAGGGCTATCAGAACCTGGTCAAACTCGTCTCGCTGGGCTATCTGGAGGGGTTCTACTATCGGCCGCGCATCGACCGTGAATTGCTGGAGCAGCACAGCGAAGGATTGATTGGACTCTCGGCCTGTCTCAAGGGAATCGTGGCCTGGAATCTGCACCAGGACCGCTACCAGGAGGCGCGCAGAGAGGCGGGTGAACTCTCCGAGATCTTCGGCAAAGACCACTTCTACCTGGAAATGCAGGACCACGGCATCGAAGCGCAGAAGTCGGTGAATGACGGCATCCTGAGTTTGGCCAGGGAGTTGGATCTCCCGCTGGTGGCGACCAACGACTGCCACTACCTTTCTCAGGAGGACTCCTTTCCTCACGATGTTCTGCTATGCATCCAGACGGGAAAGACCGTCGAGGACACCAACCGGCTGCGCTACCGGACCGATCAGTTTTTCTTGAAGACCCCGGAGCAGATGGCCCAACTCTTCGGCCACATTCCCGGCGCGCTTTCCAACACCCTTGCCGTCGCCGAGCAGTGTGAGTTCCGTTTGCAGGACAGCGGATCGGTGTTTCCGGAGTTCGAAGTTCCCCCGGGCAATACGCTGGATTCCTACTTCGAGTCCGTGGTCCGGGAGGGGTTCTCCGGGCGGTTGGAGACCTTAAAGAAGCAGCGGGGCCCGGACGGGCTGGCCCACCCGTTTCAGGAGTATTCCCAACGTCTGGATCAGGAAATCGCCATGATTCAGAAAATGAATTTTTCGGGATATTTCCTGATCGTCTGGGATTTCATGAAATACGCGCGGGAACAAGGGATTGCCGTGGGTCCCGGGCGGGGGTCCGCAGCCGGCAGCCTGGTTTCCTATGCCATGCAGATCACCGACGTGGACCCGCTTCAGTATGGCCTGCTCTTCGAACGGTTCCTGAATCCGGAGCGCGTCACTCCACCCGACATCGATATCGACTTCTGCATGCATCGCCGGAGTCAGGTCATCGACTACGTGACCCAGAAGTACGGCCGCGACAACGTGAGCCAGATCATCACTTTCGGAACCATGGCCGCCCGGGGAGCGATTCGGGACGCCGGGCGCGGCTTGAACATTCCCTACGGAGAGGTCGACCGCATCGCCCGGCTGGTCCCCTCGGGACCTGACGTCACCTTGGAGAAATCTCTGAAGACGGTCAGGGAGCTCCGGGACCTCACAGCCGGAGATGAGCGCTACCAGCAGCTCATGACCGTGGCTCAACGCTTGGAGGGACTGGCCCGGCACGCCTCCACTCACGCCGCCGGTATCGTCATTGCCCCCAGACCGCTGATTGAACTCATTCCCCTGTACAAGTCCAGCAAGGATGAGATCACGACCCAATACACGATGAACGATCTGGAGCGGCTGGGGCTGCTCAAGATGGATTTCCTGGCGCTGACCACGCTGACGCTCATCGAACAGACCCTGGAGCAGATTCGAGAGCAGACGAATCCGGAAATCGAGCTGGATCAAATCGATTTGCAGGATGAAGATACTTTCCGGCTCTTCAGCGAAGGCCGCACCACCGGCATCTTCCAGTTCGAGTCGCGGGGGATGAGGGAAATCTTGAAACGGCTCCAGCCCAGCCGTTTCGAGGACCTCATCGCCATGAACGCCCTCTATCGCCCCGGACCCATCCAGGGGGGAATGATCGACGATTTCGTGGCGCGCCGGCACGGCAAGGTCAAGATCCGGTACGAGGTGCCCGAGTTGGAGGAGATCCTGCGGGAGACCTACGGGGTCATCGTCTACCAGGAACAGGTCATGCAGATTGCCAGCAAATTGGCTGGGTTCTCTCTGGGTGAAGCCGATCTGCTCCGCCGGGCCATGGGCAAGAAGAAGAAGAAGGTCATGCGGGGCCAGAAGAAGATATTCCTGGCGGGTTGCCGGGAACGGGGCGTCGACCCGAAGAAGGCCCAGAAAATCTATGACCTGATCGAGCAATTTGCGGGGTACGGTTTCAACAAGAGCCACTCGACCGCGTATGCGATCCTCGCCTATCAGACCGCCTATCTCAAGAGCCACTATCCGGTGCAGTTCATGGCGGCCCTGCTCACCAGCGAGACCTCCAACACCGACAAGATGGTCCAGTACCTGAACGAATGCCGCGACGTGGACATACGGGTTCTGCCACCGAATATCAACAGTGGAACGCTTCACTTCTCGGCCCGCGGTGAGAGTATCCAATTCGGCCTCGCCGCCATAAGGAACGTGGGAGAGGCCGCCATTCGTTCGATACTCGCATGCCGGGACGAAGTGAAGACCTTCACCAGCTTTTCCCATTTCCTGGAACACGTGGACTTGCGGACCCTCAACAAGCGGGTCTTGGAGGCGTTGATCAAGTCCGGAGCATTCGATGCCCTGAACCGGTCTCGAAGAGGCTTGCTGGAGAACCTGGACCGCTCCATCGAGAGGGCGCAAAAGGCGCAGAAGGACCGGCTCAGCGGACAGTTGAACCTCTTTCAGCAGAGCATGGGACCGGTGGCGGCTGCCGCTCCGGAGAGCGAACCGGAGGCGGAATGGCCGGACCCCCTGAAATGGCGCTATGAGAAGGAAGCACTGGGGCACTATGTCACGGGACACCCTCTCAAGGGCTACCAGGCGGAGCTGGCGCGTTTCTCGGACATCAAGGCGCGGGAGATTTCCGAGGAAACGGGGGGCCGGGAGCTGTCGATCGGAGGGTTGATCACAGACGTCAAGCGGCTCACGACCCGCAAGGGGGACGCCATGGCGACCTTCGTCCTGGAGGACCTCTCGGGGAGCGTGGAAGTCCTGGTCTGGCCCAAGGCCTACCGCAGGTGCCAGTCCCTGTTGGAGTCGGCGCCGCCGGTGTTGTTGCGCGGCCGTTGCGAGTCGGACGTCCGCGGCAAGATGCGCATCCTTTGTTCCGACCTGGTTCCCCTGGACGGTCTCTGGAACGGAGCCGTCCAGTATGCGGAGATCACCATCCCGTTGCCCTCCCTCGACGACGACAAGGTCACCGGGCTCCACGACGTGGTGAGCCGCCACCCGGGCAAGTGCCCCCTGCAGTTCGAGCTGGTCGAAAAAGAGAGCTACCGGATTCGACTGATCCCCGTCCAGGAGCTTGCCGTCAACCCGGTTCCTTCCTTCGTCACCGCGGTGGAAGATCTTTTTGGGAAAAGCGCCGTCACCCTGTATACTTAGAACCGGCGTCCGTTCCGGAACAGGAGTCGAATTCCCGAAGCCGCACGACTCGTGCCGCCCGATCGGCTGGCAGTCAACTTTCCAAGTGACCTTCGAAGTGAGCTAATGACCATCGAGAAGGCGCAAAAGATCGTTTCACTCGAAGATCAGATGGAAGAGCGCTCACGTTTGCGGCTTCAGGAACAGGCTCAGCAGCCGGATGAGCAGCGAGCCGGCCCATCGTCCCCTGGCGCAGCGTGGGACAGGGTGCAGATCTCACGCCATCAGGATCGACCCTACACGCTGGATTGCTTCGACCGTCTCTTTGATTCGTTTCGGGAGATCCACGGCGACCGAAAGTATGCGGATGACCGGGCGATCGTGGGCGGGATGGCCAGTTTCAAGGGCGCGCCCGTCATGGTCTTGGGACACCAGAAGGGGCGCAATACGAAGGAGCGCCTGGAGCGTAATTACGGGATGCCGAAGCCTGAGGGGTATCGCAAGGCGTTGCGGTTGATGAAGCTGGCCGAGAAGTTCGGACGCCCCGTTCTCACCTTTATCGACACTCCTGGCGCCTATCCGGGACTGGGAGCCGAGAAGCGGGGTCAGGCGGAAGCGATCGCCTATAACCTGCGTTCCATGGCCGGACTTCGGGTCCCCCTCATCGCGACCGTGCTGGGAGAAGGCGGCAGCGGAGGCGCCTTGGCGGTGGGTCTGGCGGATCGGATCCTCATGCTGGAGAATTCCATCTACTCCGTCATTTCCCCGGAAAGCTGCTCCGCCATCTTGTGGAAGGACCAGAATCATGTTCGCGAGGCCGCCCAGAGCTTGAAGCTCACCGCGCAGGATCTGCAGCGGTTCGGAATCGTCGATGAGATTGTTGCCGAGCCTCCGGGAGGCGCCCATAACGATTGGGATCAGACGACGAGCGCACTGTCGAGGGCGCTGTCCCGCCACTTGGAGGAGGTTTCCGCTCTGGACCCCGAAGACCGAATCGATTCTCGTCATGAAAAGTTCCGCAAAATCGGCGAGTACGCGAGTCGGGTCTGAGTTGAACCGGACTCTTCAGCGGTCTTCGGCAAGAGCCGCCGCGGCGCCGGACCGGCCCTGACCTCCGCCTCCCGGAGGGGACCCCCTTCCCTGACAGGATTCATACCCGGCTTTCCAATCCAGGGGGTAGGGTATAATCGGGCCTCATCATGAACGTTCGCTCAGTTCGGGGAACCCACGACATTCTCCCCGGTAGCGTGGAGCTGTGGCAGGAGATCGAAGAGAAGACTCGCCTTCTGTTCCGGCGCTACGGCTACGGCGAGATCCGGACCCCGGTCTTGGAGGAGACCAATCTGTTCTGCCGCAGTCTCGGACTGGAGACGGACATCGTGCAGAAGGAAATGTACACGATTCCGGCTCGAAGGGGCCGTGACATCAGCCTCCGGCCCGAGGGGACTGCGCCCGTGGTTCGATCTTATCTGGAAAATCATCTGAATCGGGGGAGCGGTCTGACGAAGCTCTATTACGTCGGACCTATGTTTCGCAGGGAGAGACCCCAGAAAGGCCGCTATCGCCAGTTCCATCAGATCGGGGCCGAAGTTCTGGGCTCGGATCATCCGGGCATCGAGGCGGAAGTGATGGAGATGCTCCATGTCCTGCTGGACGACCTTGGAGTTCGGGGGGTCCGGCTGCTGGTGAATTCCGTGGGCTGCCCGTCTTGCCGGCCGGCCTACGTTCGCATCCTCCAGGAGAGGTTGCTGGCCGAGTCGGATCTTTGCGCAGATTGCCGGAAGCGGTCCCGGCGGAATCCTCTTCGCGTCCTGGACTGCAAGCAGGCGTCCTGTTCTCCGGTCATCGACAACCTGCCGTCGATCCTGGACCACCTGTGCCGGGAATGCCGGGATCACTTCCGGCGCTTTCGGGAATTCCTGGATCTCATCGGGGTTTCCTACTCGGTGACGCCTCGATTGGTTCGAGGTCTGGACTACTATGTGCGGACCACGTTTGAGATGGTGACGGATCGTCTGGGGCCGACGCAGAACGCGTTGCTGGGAGGCGGCCGCTACGATGGACTGTCCGAGCTCCTCGAGGGTCCGCCGGCACAGGGGTTCGGTTTTGGCCTGGGTCTGGAGCGCCTGGTTCTGCTCCTCTCCCGGAACGACCAGTTGGCTGCAGGCTATCGTTCCCCCCGGCCTGAGATCTTTTTCGCCTATCTGAATGAGGACTCACTGGAAAAAGCATTCACTCTGGCTCGAGACCTTCGGCGTGAAGGAATTTTTGCCTACCTGGACTTCGGCGGACGCAGCCTCCGGGCCCAGATGCGCTTGGCCAATCGTCTTGGCTCCCGGTTCGTCTGCGTCATCGGGGACGATGAGATTCGCACCGGGCTCTACTCCATCAAGAGAATGGCCGATGGGACCCAGACTCGATTGCAGCAGGGACGCATCTCCCGACACGTAAGATCGGCGTGAAGGAGGAGGATCGAAAGAAGTGGCAACCGTCGGCAAACAAGCACTGAATCGACCTGCCTACCACATCGACAGCATGGGCAGTCTCCATCGGAGCCACCGTTGCGGGGCGATACGGCCAAGTGATGTGGGCAAACGTGTGACCGTCATGGGATGGGTGGACCGGACCCGGGATCTGGGCAACCTGATTTTCGTGGATCTCAGGGATCGGGAAGGGACCGTCCAGGTCGTCGCAAGTGCGGAGGACAGAGCCGTCCTCGACAAGGCGAAAGAGCTCCGGTCCGAGGATGTGGTGGCCGTCGTGGGCAACGTGATCGATCGCGACGACGAGACGGTCAATGTCCAGATTCCTACGGGTACGGTAGAAGTCCGGGCGGAGGAAATTCGGCTCCTGAGCGTCTCCAAGACCCCCCCTTTTCCCATCTCCGAGGAACAGGGGACTTCGGAGGAGACCCGCCTGCGTTACCGCTATCTGGACTTGCGCCGGCCACGGATGCAGACCAATGTGCGGCTGCGTCACGAAATCTGCCTGGAAACCCGCAAACTCATGGACCGTCGCGGATTCCTGGAAATCGAGACTCCCTTCCTGACCAAATCCACCCCGGAGGGGGCCCGGGACTACCTGGTTCCCAGCCGTGTTCACCGGGGACAATTCTATGCCCTGCCCCAGTCGCCGCAGTTGTTCAAGCAGCTCCTGATGGTTTCCGGTTTCGATCGATACTTCCAGATCGTCCGTTGCTTTCGTGACGAGGACCTCCGGGCCGACCGGCAGCCCGAGTTCACGCAGATCGACATCGAGATGTCCTTCGTCCGAATCGAAGACGTCTTCCGGCTCGTGGAGTCCCTGCTCCAACGGATCTTCAAGGTCGCCGGATACGATCTGACAATTCCCTTTCCCAGGCTCAGTTACGCGGAAGCCATGTCCCGGTACGGAACGGATCGGCCCGATACCCGGTTCGGATTGGAATTGCGCGACGTGGGGAACGCCTTCGAGGAGAGCGGATTCCAGGTTTTCCGGCGAATTTTGAAGGAGGGCGGGTGCATCCGCGGAATCCGGGTTCCGGGAAAGGCCGATTACACCCGGAGGGAGACCGATGAATTGATCCGGTTTGTCACCGAGCTGGGAACCGGCGGTATGGCCTGGATCAAGTCCACGGCAGGTGGCTTCAGAAGCTCCTTGCCCAAGAGTGTCGGAGCGTCGGTGCTTCAGCGCGCGGCGGATTTGGCTGAGCTTGAAGCCGGCGACATCCTGCTGATGGTGGCCGGAGACGAATCTCAGGTCAACAACGTCCTGTCCCTGCTGAGGCTCCATCTGGCAAGGCAGGAGAATCTGATCCCGGAACATCGGCAGGACTGTCTCTGGGTCTACGATTTCCCGCTCCTGGAGTGGAGCGAAGAGGACTCCCGTTTTCTGGCTTGTCACCATCCGTTCACCTCGCCGAAGGAGGAGGATTTGCACCTGCTGGAGACCGCTCCGGAACGGGTCCGCGCCAAGGCGTACGACGTGGTTCTGAATGGAACGGAGATCGGCGGAGGATCCATTCGGATCCACAGGCAGGAGTTGCAGGCGCGGGTTTTCGAAGCGTTGCGGATCGGCCCGGAGGAAATGCAAGGCAAGTTCGGATTCTTCCTGGATGCGCTCCGTTTCGGTGTGCCTCCCCATGGTGGCATCGCTCTGGGTCTGGACAGAATCGTCATGATTCTGGCAGGCGAACAATCCATTCGTGACGTTATCTGCTTCCCCAAGACCGCGAGAGCGATGGATCTCATGTCGGGCTCGCCGTCAGGCGTCAGCTTGCAGCAGCAGCGGGAACTCCATTTGCGCCTGACCTGAGACACCGGGTTTCCGCAGCCAAAGCCCTGGGCGGGAGTTGCTATACTCCTCCCAATGGGCAAGGTTCAGCTCTTACCGGAAGTCCTGACCCATCAGATCGCTGCGGGGGAGATCGTCGAGCGTCCCGCTTCCGTCCTCAAAGAGTTGCTGGAGAACTCGCTGGACGCGGAGGCGACTTCGATCTCGGTGCGGGCAGAGGCTGGCGGTCAGCGGCTGATCAGCGTTCGCGACAACGGCGTGGGAATGAGTCCCGACGATGCCCGGCTCGCTTTCGAGCGGCATGCCACCAGCAAGATCAGCACCCTTGAAGATCTGGCACGAATTCGAACGCTGGGTTTTCGGGGAGAGGCGCTTCCGTCCATCGCGTCGGTCTCGCGTCTCAGGCTCAGGACCTGTCCGAATTCCCAATCCGATTCGGCGGATCCGGGAACCGAAGTGCGGATTGAGGCGGGCCAACTCGTCGAGATCCGAGAAATATCCTGCGCCAACGGGACTGAGGTTCTGGTAGAGGATTTATTTTATAACGTCCCCGCAAGAAAGAAATTCCTAAAGACTTACTCTACGGACCTTGGGCACCTGACGAGACAGCTCACCCACTATTGTCTCGCCTACCCGTCCGTCCGGTTCCATTTCAATCACCATGGCCGATTGCTGTTGGAGGCAGATGTTTCCGCGGGGCTCGAGGACCGTGTTTTCCAGGTCTTGGGTGAATCCTTTCTGGAGAACTTGGCTCCCGTCGACTACCGGAAGAACAACCTTCGAGTGCAGGGATACGTTTCTCTGCCCCACGACCACAGGAGCAGCACGGCGTCGCAATTCCTGTTCGTGAATCGGCGAATGGTCCGCGACCGGGTCATGGCCCATGCCGTTCGAGAAGCCTACCGGGATGCCATGCCGGCCCGATCTCATGCCCGGGTTCTGCTCTTTCTTGAGGTCGAGCCCGAGGACGTGGACGTCAACGTCCATCCGTCCAAGACAGAGGTTCGTTTTCGTCACAGCGGGGCCGTGCATTCCGCCGTATTGCACGCTGTCGAGGAAGCCTTGCAGCAACGCAGAGTCGACCTGTCGAGCTTGGCGAGCGACCTGCCGCCGTCGTTTTCCCGTAATGCGCCCCGACCCACGGTTCAGGACCGATTCCGTTCTGGCCATACCGGGTCCGCCCTCTTTTCCCCGCCCTCTCATGGAGATGGCGCCGGCCTCAGCCGAGACTCCGTTGTTCCGGCGCCGGCACCGATCGTCCGGGAAGGCGGAGCCGACCCGCATCTGGACAACATCCCGGAGACCACCGATCTCAGCCCGGTCCCCGTTGTCCTGGGGCAGTTCGTCGAGAGCTTTATCGTCGCGGCGGACAGAGAAGGCGTTTTGCTGATCGACCAACATGTGGCTCACGAACGGATCCTCTTCGACCAGGCCCTCAAGGAGATGGGCGGAGCAGGAGAACCGCCGACGCAGTATCTGTTGGAACCGCTGAAGCTGGAATTGACGCCCGAGCAGAAAGCGACGCTGGAGGAAATTCTGGAGGATCTCAACCACAATGGCTTCGCCGTGGAATGGTTCGGGGACCGGACGATCCTGGTGCGTGGGGTACCGGCGCTGGCGGGATCATGTGACGCGCTGGAGCTCTTGCAGGAGATTGTGAACAACTTTCAGGGTGAGGAGACCCACCTGGCTGCGGAGGGCTCTTCTCTTCGGCGCCGGCGGGAGAAGATCGCCATCAGTCTGGCCTGTCGTAGCGCCATCAAGATCAACACTCCGCTGTCTCGGGAGAAAATCCAATGGCTCTTGGATCAACTGATGGTTTGTGAGACCCCCTACACCTGTCCTCATGGGCGTCCCATCGTTCTCCGGGTGGGCATCGAAGAGATCCTTCGTGGCTTCAAGCGGATTTGAACGGGCTGAATGGAAAATCGCCGGGCCGGGCGGATCAGAATCGCGGTGAGCAGACACAAATGAAAAGGGCCTCGCAAGGAGGCCCTTTTCATTAAAATCCCGGCAACGACCTACTTTCCCACACAGTCACCCATGCAGTATCATCGGCGCTGGAGGGCTTAACTTCTGTGTTCGGGATGGGAACAGGTGTACCCCCTCCGCCATAGTCACCGGAAAACCCTCTTCATCTGGAAAAAGCGGCAACCCTTGCCTGTTCAAGGCGACATCTGATCTTCGCGGCAGCGAAAAATTCTAGGTCAAGCCGCACGGCTGATTAGTACAGGTCAGCTTCATGCGTTGCCGCACTTCCACTTCCTGCCTATCTACCTCGTCGTCTCCGAGGAGCCTTCAGTCCCGTTAAACGGGAGGGAGATCTCATCTTGGGGCGAGCTTCACGCTTAGATGCATTCAGCGTTTATCTCTAATGCACTTGACTACCCGGCGGTGCCCCTGGCGGGACAACCGGTACATCAGAGGTGCACCCAGCCCGGTCCTCTCGTACTAGGGCCAGCCCCCCTCAAATCTCCTACGCCCACAGCAGATAGGGACCGAACTGTCTCACGACGTTCTAAACCCAGCTCACGTACCGCTTTAATCGGCGAACAGCCGAACCCTTGGAACCTTCTTCAGCTCCAGGATGCGATGAGCCGACATCGAGGTGCCAAACCTTGGCGTCGATGTGAACTCTTGGCCAAGATAAGCCTGTTATCCCCGGCGTACCTTTTATCCGTTGAGCGATGGCCCTTCCATGCGGAACCACCGGATCACTAAGGCC
>JAJDTT010000115.1 GCA_022827025.1 Acidobacteriota bacterium | reverse complement strand
CCCACCGGCCCCGGTCCGGCGAAATCCTGCGTGAAAAGGAGTGGGGGTTTTCCTACCCCCACTCCCACGGGGGGACTAAAAGTCCCCCCTCCTATTCGCCTAACTCCGGCCCCGCCGGAGACCAGCGAAGGCAACCGTGGCGAATAGGGGGACAAGAATGTCCCCCCTCCGGGGGGGCATGTTTTTTCAGACGAAGGGAGGTCGGTCCTTCCGTTCGTTTTCGGGCTGGGGGAGGGGTGAGGAAGAACACGGGCGGGGAGAGCCGATGCGGCCGTCCGGTTTTTCTTGAATGCGAGGTCGTAAGACGGCGCCAAGGATGACGCCGCTCCTTCACTTGCAACATGGATACTCCCGGCGACAGGGATGTCGCCGCTTCATTACTTGGCTTCGTACCAGGATTGGCCTGTGGCCATGTCGACTTTCAGCGGGACCAGCAGGGAGGCCACGCCTTCCATCTTTTCGCGGACCAGTTCCCGGACTTCGTCCATCTCCGCTTCCAGCACCTCCGCCACCAGTTCGTCGTGCACCTGCAGGATGAGCCGGCTGGAGAGCCCTCTCCGGAGAAGGGAGCGGTGGGTGGAGACCATGGCCTTCTTGATGAGGTCCGCGGCCGTCCCCTGGATGGGGGCGTTGATGGCGGTCCGCTCGCCGAAGCTCCTGAGGTTCCAGTTCTTGCTCTTGAGTTCCGGTATCTGGCGGATGCGGCCGAATAGGGTTCGTACGTAGCCCGTCTCGTAGGCCTCGGCGAGCGTCGCTTCCGACCAGCGCTTGACGCCCTGGTAACGCTCGAAGTACTCGTCGATGAGGCGCTTGGCCTCCCACCGTCCGATCTCCAGGTTCTGGGCCAGGCCGAAGGCGCTCACCCCGTAGAGGATCCCGAAATTGATGATCTTGGCGTAGCGGCGCCGTTCCCGGGGACTCAGGTCGGTGCTCTCCCCCAGGACTTCGGCGGCGGTCCGCTCGTGGATGTCCTCTCCCTGGCGGAAGGCTTCCACCAGAACCGGGTCCTCGGACAGGTGGGCCATGACTCGAAGCTCGATCTGGGAGTAGTCGGCGGCCAGCAGACGATACCCCTCCTCGGCCACGAAGGCTTTCCGGATCTGCCGGCCCAGGTCGGTCTTGATGGGGATGTTCTGGAGGTTGGGGTCGCTGGACGAGAGGCGTCCCGTCGCCGCCACCATCTGGTTGTAGGAGGTGTGGATCCTGCCGGAATCGGCGTCGACCAGCCCGGGCAGCGCGTCCAGATAGGTGTTTTTCAGCTTCGTCTGTTCCCGGTACTCGAGGATGCGTCCGGCGATCTCGTGCTCGCCGGCCAGCCGCTGCAGCACCTCGACGCCAGTGGAGTAGTGCTTCGCCTTGGGCGTCTTCTTGGGTGGAGGAAGTCCCAGCTTCTCGAACAGGATCGTCCCCAACTGCTTGGGAGAGTTGAGGTTGAATTTCTCACCGGCCAGTTCGGTGATGCGGTCGGCAAGGACCTGGATCTCCCGGCCCATGTCGAGGGACATGGCCTCGAGCATTTTCCGGTCCACCTTCACGCCGGCGGCCTCCATGTCGACCAGCACCTGGACCAGGGGAATCTCCACCTCGGCGAGCAGATCCTCCAACCCGTGGGTCCTCACGTCCGCCTCCAGCACCCGGAAGAGCCGCAGCGTCAGGTCGGCCGAACGGGCCAGCAGTTCCTCCTCGTCCGGGAAAAGGCCCGCTTCGGACTCGGCCAGCCGGGTCTGGAGACGCTGGGTCGCCAGGCGCTTCAACGAGAAGTCGTTCTGGTTGGGCGTCAACAGGTAGGCCATGAGGCGGGTATCGGCGAACCGGGGCTTCAACTGCCACCCCCGGCTGCCGGCGAGCATGAGCAGGGGCTTCAGATCGTGGGTGATCCACCGTTTGGGCCGATTCAGGAGGGAGAGGAGGCGGTTGGAGCCGCCCTCCAGCAGTTCGGCAGGCAGGTGAACCCCCTGCCCCTGTCCCGTCGAGACGCCGATGCCCCGGACCGGCGTCGTCCCCCTGGCGCCGGGAAGCAGCGCCAGGCCGGCCTCGGCGTCTTTCAACCGGGTCATGAGGGCGTCGAACTGCGAGCCGCTCTCGAAGCGCTCGTACTCGCCGCCAGCCGCTTCCGGTTCGGGCAGAAACTCCTCCAGGAGCCGGGTGAAGTTCAGTTCCAGGAAGAGCTTGCGGGCCCCGGCCGGATCCGGTTCCGCGATCCTGAGGGTCTCCAGGTCCAGATCCAGGGGAATCCGATCGTACATCCGCACCAGCTCGCGGCTCTGGCGGACCACGGCTTCGTTCTGCTGGAGACTCTTCCGATAGGTCTTGTGCCGGATCTCGTCCCGGTGGGCAAGCAGATTTTCCAGGTTCCCGTAGGTCCGGAGAAGCCGCTCAGCCCCTTTCTGGCCGATTCCCTTGGCGCCCGGGATGTTGTCGGAGGTGTCGCCGACCAGGCTCAGGAGGTCGCCCAACTGGTGGGGAGCGACCCCGAATTTCTGCTCCACCTTCGCCGGGTCGAAACGGGTCATGGTCCGGGTGTCGAGAATGGTCACGCTCGAGCCCACGACCTGGAATAGGTCCTTGTCGACGCTGACGATGACCACCTCCAACCCGGCTTCACCCGCCTGCCGGGTGACGGTGGCGATGATGTCGTCCGCCTCGTATCCCGGGTGGGAGAGCATGGGCACCCGAAAGACCTGGCACACGCGATGGAGGTAGGGGATCTGCCGCGACAGGTCCTCCGGCATGGGAGGCCGGGTCGCCTTGTAGTCGGGAAACTGCTCGTGCCGGACCGTGGGCCCGGGAAGATCCATGGCCACGGCCAGGTAGTCCGGCTGCTCGTCCTCCACCAGCTTGCGCAGCATGTTGGTGAACCCGAAGACGGCGCCGGTGGGCAGCCCCTCCCGGTTGGTCAGCCTCCGGATGGCGTAGTAGGCCCGGTAGAACTGGGACATGCCGTCGATGAGGTAGAGGCGAGGAGCGGGCACAGCCCGTTGATCTTACCAGTCCGGGGCAAAGGTGGTCGCGCCGCCAGCCCTGAAACGGCGGCAGCGGGGAATCGCGGCCGGAAGCGTCCTGACGACATTGCAACGCGACTTCTTGCCGGGGGGAGGGGTCGTCCACTACGATGACTTCCATGTCCGCGCTGGCTTGCGTCAATGCGATCTGGCGGGTCCCTCTCATCCTGTCTCTCACCGCCGTCATGGCGACGCTGGGTCTGATCCTGTCATTGGGCGACGGGGGAGGGAAACGGCAGAGTTCATGTGCGCGGCTCTGGAGCCGGATGGTTCTGGGAATCTCCCGGGTTCAGGTCCGGGTTCGGGGGCTGGAGAAGCTGGATCCGGCGGGGGCGTACCTCTTCGCCGCCAACCACCTGAGCATGTTCGACATCTTCGCCTTCATGGGCCGGCTGCCCTTCGACTTCAGGTTCGTGGCCAAGGCCTCCCTCTTCCAATGGCCGTTCGTGGGCTGGCACCTGAAGCGAGCCGGCTATATCCGCGTGGACCGCCGGCACCCCCGGCAGACGCTGCGGGCCTTCCGCGCCGCGGGCGACCAGATCCGCTCCGGCGCCTCCGTGGTCATCTTTCCCGAGGGGACGCGGACCTGGGGCAAGGCGGTCGCCCCTTTCAAGCGGGGGAGCTTCCTGCTGGCGCGCCAGACGGGCGCTGCAATCGTCCCCGTGACCATCGTGGGGTCTCACCGCCGCCTGCCCCGGGGATCGCTGTTGATCCAACCGGGGAAGATGGAGATCATCATCCACGAGCCGATCCCCAGGGACCGGTACCGCGACCTGAAACTCGACGCCCTGTCCCGGCAGGTCCGGGGAACCATCGTCGAGAGTTACCGGCAGGTCGGGTGAGAACCATGCAAAACGCTTCTCTGGTCCGGCGAATTCAAGAGTCCCTCAACCGGCTCGGCGTCCCGGCCTGGCTCTTCTACGACTTCCGCTTCACGGACCCGCTGGCCAACCGGATCCTGGGCATCCACGAGTCTCAACATCCCACCAGGCGCTGGTTCTACCTGGTCCCCGCCCAAGGGACACCCGCGAAGCTGGTGCACCGGATCGAGTCCTCCATGCTGGACCACCTTCCCGGAAAGAAGCTCGTCTACCTGCGCTGGCAGGACCTGGAAACGCACCTCGAGGAAATGCTCAAGGACTTCTCCAGCGTGGCCATGCAGTATTCCCCGCAGGGGGCCATCCCCTACGTCTCCAAGGTGGACGCCGGCACCGTCGAGCTGGTCCGGAGCCTGGGCAAGACGGTGACCTCGTCGGCGGATCTGGTCCAATCCTTCGAGGCCGTCCTGACTCCGGAACAACTGCGGGAACACCACCGGGCGTCCCGGGCCGTCTCCGCCATCGTGCTGGACGCCTTCCGCTTCGCCTCGTCCGCGATCCGGCGGCGCGGAGGCTCCAGCGAAGCGGAGGTCCGCGACTACATCCTGGGACGGTTCCAGGACCGGGACCTGGTGACCGATTCGGGCCCCATCGTGGCGGTCAACCAGCACAGCGGCGACCCCCACTACGAGACCGCGTCCGGAAAGGTCACACGGATCGGCCCCGGAGACCTGCTTCTCATCGATCTCTGGGCGAAGACGGATACCCGCGGGTCGGTCTTCGCCGACATCACCTGGACCGCCTTCTTCGGCGGGACGCCGGCCGAGCGGATGAGACGGGTGTTCGAGGTGGTCCGCCGGGGGCGGGACGCGGGAGTCGAGTTCCTGCAGCGGCGCCGGGCCGCAGGCGAACTGCCGCAAGGATGGGAGGTCGACGACGTGGTGAGACGGACCATCGCCGACCTGGGGTACGGCGAGGCGTTCGTCCACCGCACCGGTCACAGCCTGGGAGAGGAGACCCACGGCAACGGGGTCAACTTCGACAACCTGGAGACCCACGACACACGCCGGCTGATCCCGGGAGTCCTCTGCACCATCGAGCCGGGTGTCTACCTGGACGACTTCGGCATCCGGAGCGAGATCAACGTCTTCATGGGGGAAGACGGACCCGAGGTCACCACGCCGTTGCAGGACGGGATCGTCTGTCCGGACGAGGAGTGAGGAACCGCCCCGTCAGGCGTGGCGGCGGTTTCCCAACCGCCGAACTCCAGTGTGACAACTTGACGACGAAGACTGCGCGATTGGAAGTCACCTCCTTTTTCAAGGAAGGAGCGTTTTCCATGAAGAGACTCTACGCCTGTTTCGGGATGGGGCTGCTCTTGTCCACCCTGCCTGCAGCGGCAAGATCCATGCGGGCGTTGGAAAACGCCCCTTTGTCCGGCGGCTCGATCCGGCACCAGACGCCGTCCGGGACAACGCTCTACTTTCCCGACTATGTGGTTGGGGGTGGCTGGTCCATGCAGTTGGCGCTCAGCAATCCGGATACGATGCGGAACGCATCGGTGGTCGTGACCGCCTACGACCCTCAAGGCCGGGAGGTTTCGGGATTCTTCGACTCCGGGAGCCGTTTCGAGATTCCGTCCCTGGGCAGTCGAGTCCTGAGAAGTGCCGGCTCAGGAGCCATTCGGCGGGGCTGGATCCAGGTCGAGGCCGATGCGGACACAGTCAGTGGGTTGTTGATCTACTTGCACGCCCCGTCGGGAATCGAAGTCGGCGTCAATCCCGTCGAGTTGGGATCTCAATTCGCGCTATTCGTCGAGGAATCGCCGAGTGCCGGCGCCGGAGTCGCCGTTTTCAAGCCGGTCTCTTCCTCCGATTTGGAACTCCGAATCCGCGACGAGGAGAGGACCGATCCGTTGAACGGCGGGTTCGTCTCCTGGAGGGATTTTCACCAGGCGGCGCGCACGCTCCCGGAATGGTTCACCGTGGAAGGAGTCGATACGGAGTTCCTGGGGAACTTTCGCGGTTTCCTGTTCCTGCGAAGCGAGGACGATCACCCCTTCGCTCCGCTCGGGCTGCGGTTTGGGAAGCAGATCTCTTCACTCTCGGCGATGCCGGTGATTCGCGTCCCGGACGGAGGCGGCCGCGACGGCGGCCATCTGCCCCCGCCGACGGTGACGTGGTCGTCCACGAGTGCGGCGGCCTGCCCCGTCGCGGTGACAGGAGCGGACGGACAGCCCGCCCTGGCGGGATGTGATCGGGTCGGCGACCCGGTCGAGGCGGCCGTGATCCGCATTGTGGCAGGTGGGGGGAAGCGCCCGTTCACCGGGCGCACCCTCGACAAGCCCCTCGTCATTCGCGTTCTCGACACGTCGGATCAGCCTGTCTCCGGGGTGACCGTGAACTTTGCACCAGCGCCGGAAGGCGGCCGTGTGGATCCCTCGACCGCAGCCACGGACTCGAACGGCGAGGTCGAGGTGGACTGGACCATGGGCTCCAAGTCCGGAATCCAGACACTCGTCATCGCCGCCGGTCTGGCCGGCGCGGCGGTCAACGTCTACGCGATCGATCTCGAGGCCGAACTCGACAACATCTTTGCCGCGCCGACCGCCGCGGAAATCGAGGCGGTTCGAGCGGACTGGGCCGTGCGCGACACCTCCGCGGTTGACGTGCTCGTCGAATTCGCGGAGGCGTATCCCCTGAACGACACGCCGGCGACCCTGCGCGTGGTGTCGCATCAGGTCGGGGAGGCGCGCCACTACGGGGCGATCATTGCGCCCGACTCCGCGCCACCCGGCACCCTGCCCGTCCTGATGTACCTGCACGGCGGCGAAAGCGGTGTCGACGTGAGCGACGTCGATATCATCGGGCAATTCCTGGGTGAACTGCGAGACCGCTTCGTCTACGTCATCCCCTCTTATCGCAGCGAACGGCTTGAGCATGGCGATCGCGTGTGGGTCTCGATCGGCCCCGGTGGTCACTGGGACTACGATGTGGACGACGCCCTGGCGCTCCTGAACGTGGCTCTGGAGCTGACTCCGCAGGCGAAGCCGGAACGTGTGAGCGTCGTCGGCGGAAGTCGCGGAGCGGGCGTCGCCATGCTGGCCGGCATCCGCGACGAGCGCATCGAAAACATCGTCGCCTTCTTCGGTCCCACCGACTTCTTCGACGACTGGGTGCGGCAAATCGTCCGCGAGGCGGCCCTGGGGCGTCCGCGAGCGCTCACGGGCGTGGCCTACATGGACGCCACCTTCGTTCAGCCCTACCTGAGAGGCGAGATCGAAATGGCTGAAGCGCGCCTGGAGTTGGTGCGCCGCTCCTCCGTCCTGTTCGCTGAAGACCTGCCGGCCGTCCAGCTACACCATGGTGATTCCGACGAGACCGTCGCCGTCAGCCAAGCGTACTCGATGATCCGTGCCATGGAGGCCTTGGGACGCGAGCCTCCCGAGTTCGAGGCCTTCATTTACGAGGGTGGAGGACACGACCTGTTCGGTCTGAGGGGCGCCATCGCTCGGGCGGTGGCGTTCCTGAGGCGTGCCCTGGGATTGGTTGGGGACAGCCGGGACTGAAAGTCGCTCCCGGGTCCGTTTTCGCCGACATCACCTGGACCGCCTTCTTCGGCGGGACGCCGGACAAGGAGATGAGGCACGTGTTCGAGGTGGTCCGCCGGGGAAGGGACGCGGGAGTCGAGTTCCTGCAGCAACGCCGGGCCGCAGGCGATCCGCCGGAGGGGTGGGAGGTCGACGAGGTGAGGAATTACTGCACCGGGGCGGATCAATCGAACGCCCTGTCGAGCTCGGGTCTGGACTGATGCTCCGGCTGTTCGCGGCCCTGGGCGAAGAAGTCGTCCGAGAACTGTCCTTCGATGGCGTCGAGCCACGACCAGTCGGACGCGATGGGTTCCAGAACCACGGCGGATCCCTGCTTCCGGATTCGCACCTTGTCGCCCTCCATCCGATATTCCTTCGGTAGACGGACCGCCTGGGACCGTCCGGACCAGAAAAGTTTCGCTGTCTTGGACATTCGGTTGCTCCGCTCAGGGTGATCTATACCATTTTCAGAACGACGACTCGGCCCCGTACGGGAAAAGCGTGGAGCTCAGGAGCTCCCCCACCGGCCCCGGTCCGGCGAAATTCTGCGAGAAAAAGGCGGCCTGGGAACGGCGCTTTCCAGTCGGCGGTTCCGATCCGGCGGCGAAGAGGGGGACAAGAATGTCCCCCCTCCGAGGGTGCCCCATGTTTTTCTCAGAAGTCCCCCACCGCCGGGCCTCCGGCATGATCCCGCGAGAAACCGGGCGGGGATTGTCCATCAGCGGCGACCACCGTGTTGCCGCTGTCGAACGACTCGTAGGGGCGACCCTTGTGGTTGCCCTATTCCGAACGGCGCCACCGTCCGCCGGCCATTGCCTGGGCACTACCGAACCGGGGGGGTGGAGCGGCGACTTTCCAGTCGCCGACTGGGACCGGCGTCCTTCCGGGCGCCGGGAATGGCGACGTGGAGCGGCGACTCGGCCGGGGAACGATGCGACCCCGCAGGGCACCCACAAGGGGTGCCCCTACGGTCATCGGGAATTGAAGTTTCAAAGAAGTCCCCCCACCGGCCAGCCTCCGGCATGATCCGGCCAGAAACTGGGCGGCGATGGTGTCGGCGGCGGCGCCTGTCCGCGTTGCGGTCTGACGAACGACCCGGTCCCGACCGGACCGGGTGCCGGGGAACGATGCGACGCCGGAGGGCACCCGCAGTG
>JAJDTT010000171.1 GCA_022827025.1 Acidobacteriota bacterium | reverse complement strand
CCACGGGCGCGCACCATTGGGTAACCGGCCTACTTCGCGCTCCACCCGAAAATTGGCGCCCAGTATAGACGACCCTGCCCCAGTTTCTCGGGGGATCATGCCGGCGGCCCGGCGGTGGGGGACTTCTTTGAAACTTCCAATTCCCGATGACCGTAGGGGCACCCCTTGTGGGTGCCCTGCGGGGTCGCATCGTCCCCCGGCTGAGTCGCCGCCATGTCGCCGCTCCACGTCGCCACGCCCGGCGCCCGGAAGGACGCCGCTCCGGACGCCGATCCCAGTCGGCGACTAGAAAGTCGCCGCTCCACCCCCCCGGTTCGGTAGTGCCCGGGCAATGGCCGGCGGACGGTGGCGCCGTTCGGGGGAGGGCGACCACAAGGGTCGCCCCTACGAATCGTTCGACAGCGGCAACGCGGCGGGCGCCGCTGATGGACAATCCCCGCCCAGTTTCTCGCGGGATCATGCCGGAGGCCGGGCGGTGGGGGACTTCTGAGAAAAACCTGGGGCACCCGGAGGGGGGACTTTCAGTCCCCCCGAGGGAGTGGGGGTAGGAAAACCCCCACTCCTTTGAAACTCACCTCAATCCCGGTAATCGATGAACAGCTCGACGCCTTGGACCCGGATGGGTGCCTGACGCGAAGCCGGCCGGTTCCGGAGGTGCAGAGACAGCAGGTTGTTTCCCTGTTTCGGGGTCACGCCGTCGAAACGAAGGGCGTCTCCTTCGAGCCTCCCCCGTAACCGGCGGCCGTTCAACTGCACCCTCAGATCGTCGTCCCAGCGATCGTATCCTTGTAGCGAAACCAGCAGGAAGGTGGACTCCAGAACTCCATCCGCGCGCGCCCCCGCCACGTCGTCCCCCACTAGGAACCGAAGTTCCCGCGTGTCGCCCCGGACCATCTCCGTGGGAAGCTGCATTTCTCCTCCCGCCTCCGGGGTCAGTCCTCCCATCTCGCGAGTCACGAAGTAGTGCTTGTCCTTCCGGGCGATCAGCGCCGGGTCTCCGATCTCCTTCAGGGCCTGAAGCTCGTCGAGGCTGAAGAGCACCCCCGGCTCCCCCTTGCCGGTGGCGTGGCAGTCGTAGTTGAAGAGGTGCAGGCTCGTCACTCCCGCCTGCCAGGCGGCCGCCGCGGCCGCCCGCAGCATCTCGAGAGAGGCCCGCCCGGTCTTGCTCCCCGTGTAGTCGCGCACGTAGAGGTCGGACAGGCCGCCGGAAATCTCGACGCCGGTCCCTCGCGCCAGCTCCACAAAAGGCGTCAAATCCGCCGAAATGTCCAGATAGCCTCGTGTCGCCGGCGCGATCAGGTCCACCCACCCCTCCCGGATCCAGGTGGCGAGGTCCAGTCCGATCTCCCGGTTGAGTTCCAAGGAAGGGAGGACCCGAGCCAGAAGCGTCAGCTTGCGCCCCTTGGTCCGGCCGATCTCGTCCAGCCGCGCGCGGACCTGGCGCACGAAGTCGTTCATCAGAGGAATGCCGCGGGCTTCCTCCCCCTTCTTGAAGTAGTAGGGGTGGCTCAGGAAATCCATTTCGAAGCCGTCCACCTCGTAGTTGGCGCAAATTTCCGCGATGATCGCGAGCTTCCGTCCCCGCACTTCCTCCAGGGCGTAGTCCATGGCCCAGGAGTAGCCGTGTGAGGGCTGAGGCGAGCGGTTCGCCTGGTGCAAGTAGCGGTCGGGAACGGCCGAGCCGAGGCGAACTTGAGGATTGTCCCGTTCCCACTGGCTCCGGAAGGACGGCCAGCGTTCCGTCCAGTCCTTGTGGATGTCGTTCATTCGCAGGCTGGGCCAGAATTGCATTCCCGCCTCACGGCTGCGGCGGCTCCAGATCTCCAGGGGATCCCGGCCCGATTCCAGCAAGGAGTCGACGTTCCGGGCCCAACGCCGGATTCCGGGGTATTGCTCGAAGTCCCGCAGGTGATTCTCGCTGACGGGCTTCGCATAGACCTCGGCGACCCGGGTGGGATAGAGCATCTGCTCGTCGCTCCACTGGACACACTGGATGAAGACGTCCACCTGGGTCCCTTCGGTCTCGTTCACCACCCGGCAGAGCTGGTCCGGAGTGATGGGCGGCTCGAAGGCCATCATCGCGCCGTCGCCGCCGTCGCTGTTCAAAAGGAGCCGCAACTGGCCTTGGCGCCGAGATTCGCTCCCGGTCTCGGAAGAGGCCGGCTCTTGGACGGCACAACTCGACGTCACGAGAATCGCGACAAGGCTCGGCATCAGGCGGAAAAATCTGTTCATCGGAACTCTCCCTGCAGGCGTCCGTCGGGGTGAGTATAGGAACGCCATAGCCCGAAGTGTAGTCTCTATCAGATATGCTCCAAAGCCGTACTCTATTCCTTCCGGTTTCTTTCTGCGGACGAGCTTGGGAGATCAAGATGAAACATGTTGTAGAACGAATCTTCGTCCTTGCCGCGACTATCCTTTCCGCCTGTGCCGTCGGACCAGAGACCCCGATGTCCGAAACGGGTCCGAGACCCGGCCTGGAGGAGGACCGGGCCCAGTTGGGCCGCATGCGCTCCGCCTTCATTCGGGCCATGAACGAAGGAGGAGTCGAGAAATGGATCCGATCCCATCTCGACGCGGGGGTGGCCGTCATGCCCCCGGGGCACCCGACGATCTCGTCGCGGAAAGAGATAATCGCCTGGGCCCAGGGATTCCTGAAAGAGAACCGGATCCATGAATTCGCCTTCACCGGGTCCAAGACCGTAGCCGGAGACTGGGCCTTCGAAAACGGGGTCTACCTGCTGGAGTCGAGTCCGTCCGCCGGAGGCGAGAAACAGGGACAGCGGGGCAAGGTGATCTTCATCTGGAAGCGGGGAACCGATGGATGGAAGGGGACGCACGTCTCTTTCAACTCCGATGGTTATTGGCCCTGAGTTTCCACCTGCGGACACCAGGCTGGACGGAAGAACGGCAGTAGAAAACTCCGTCCCGATTGGTTCGTTTCGGAAATATGAATTGACTCGGGGGTTTCGGTATTCTGCAACATAGGTGATCTGCATGAGCTCAACCTTGCGAGAAGTAAACTGGTGCGGCCCTGTCTTTGCTGGCGGCCGTACTTCGCCGCTGATCCGCAGTCCGAGGCCGCCGGAATGAACGGATCTGGCAACTCGAAACTCGGAAACACTGTTTCGGAACGAAATATGGGGAAGGGAAGATGGTTCAGCCGACTGACGTAGAAGCGCGCAAGGGATACCGGATCTGGCTCCGGTACGCAGACGGATCCACCGGCGAGATTGACCTGTCCCACTTGGTGGGGCAGGGCGTCTTCGAAGCGTGGGAAGAAGCGGGATTTTTCGAAAAGGTCCACATCGCCCCCCACCGAGCCATCGCCTGGGACGATCATCTTGAGCTTTGCCCGGATGCTCTATACCTGGAACTCACCGGCAAATCCTTCGACGAATTGCCAGTTGAAATCGACACGAAAATCCGCAGTGCCTGAGATTTGCCGCTTCCATGGGATCGTCATACGTATGTATGCTCTCGACCATGCCCCGTCCCATTTCCACGTAGAGTATGGTGGCTATGAGTCCTTGGTAGACATTGAGAGCCTCGCCGTGATGCGAGGTCGCCTTCCCAGCAGGGCCCGCAAGCTTGTCATGGAGTGGGCATCCCTTCATCAGGTCGAACTTCGTCGGGCGTGGAATCGGGCGAGACGGCTTGAGTCGCCAGGCAGAATCGCTCCTTTGGAATGATCCAGTGATGAGCTGAGTGGCTTGGACGGAGAAGTGTCATGACCGTCGAAGAGTTGATACGGACATTGCGCAAATATCCAAAGGACATGCGAGTCGTCGTAAACGGTTACGAGACCGGGTTCGACGACCTTGAGGCACGTCTTATCCATGTGCGTGAAATACGCTTGAATGCCGCGGAAGAATGGTGGGAAGGAGACCATCTTGATGCAAAGGAGACCCGGTCTGGAGGGAGCGGCATCGTCAACGCCCTGGTGCTTCCCCGTCCCACGAACGTCGGGTAAGGGCGGGTCCGGGAAAAAACGGTGAGTGTCAAGCCGCTCCTTCAGGTGGAGAAGTGACCCCACCGTCCATGATCTGGTCAGCAACATCAAGGTGGGCGACGAGGACGCCCGGCCAAAGGACGTGTTGGGGCGCATCTACGAGGTCTTCCTGATCTGTGCTGCCCATCGGCTGGCATGCGACTCCTGTCACCAATGGATAGTCTCGGGAGATCGTTTCCAATTACTCAATACAAAGAGTAAAATCACTCATTGTGTTGAGTAAATCGGGATACACGCGTCCTCACGCCGCAGAATTGCACTCTCGTCTACGCGAACCGCGCCGTTTCCTTCAGATCGTCACTGGGGCTCGCCAGGTCGGCAAGACGACCCTGGTAAACCAGGTCGCCGAACGGTGCGGTCTGCCCCATCACTATGCCACCGCCGACGAGCCGACTTTGCGCGGTCCGGATTGGATCGCCGGACAGTGGGATGTTGCGCGGCTCCTGGCCGCCAGCGCGGGCGCTGGGGGTGCTCTTCTCGTCTTGGACGAGGTGCAAAAAGTCCCCAACTGGGCTGAGGCCGTCAAACGCTTGTGGGACGAAGACACGCGACACGGACATCGGCTCAAGGTGGTGCTGACTGGTTCCGCTCCGCCTCTGATCGGCCGAGGCTTGACCGAGAGTCTGGCTGGACGTTACGAGATCATTCATCTGCCGCACTGGGGATTCCCCGAAATGCAAAGCGCCTTCGATTGGTCCCTGGAGGAATTCCTGTTTTACGGAGCCTACCCCGGTGCGGCGCCGCTGATCACGCAGCCGAATCGGTGGTCACGCTACATACGGGACTCGCTCATCGAAACCACCATTTCCCGGGATGTCTTGTTGCTCTCCCGGGTGGACAAACCCGCCTTGTTGCGCCGGTTGTTCGAACTGGGCTGTATGTATTCGGGGCAGATCCTTTCGTACACCAAGATGCTGGGCCAACTCCAGGATGCCGGGAACACTACGACCCTCGCTCACTATCTTGATCTGCTTTCGGGTGCGGGCATGCTGACCGGTTTGCAGAAGTACGCCGGTGCTGCCGTACGGCGACGTGGCTCCAGCCCGAAGTTGCAGATCCTCAACACCGCCTTGATGACTTCCGGGTGCGGCCTCACGCTGGAGCAGGCCCGAGCGGACACCGAGTTCTGGGGACGTCTGGTCGAGTCTGCCGTGGGAGCTCATCTGGCGAACGCGGCGGCTGCCGGCTCCTGCCAGGTCTTCTACTGGCGAGACCGGAACCGCGAGGTCGATTTCGTCGTGAGTGCGGGCCGGACTCTGACGGCCATTGAAGTCAAGAGCGGCCGCATTCGCCAGTCACGTCCGGGAATGGCGGCTTTCGCCAATGTATTTCAGCCAACGCGACGTTTGCTGATCGGATGGGATGGCATCACTGTGGACGAGTTCCTGTCCAAACCAGTAGAACACTGGGTGGCTCCGTGAGGCGATTCCCATCAAAGAAGTCCGAACTCGACCGTGCGAGACTACATACTCCAACGGCGGCGTTTCCGTGGGTTGTCGCAGAGGACACCCACAGGGGACGCCCCTACGGTGGTTGTCGACCAGTGGACGGTCGAAGGAGGCCACACAGGCAGGCAGATGTGCCTGTGGACCCGATTCGTCCGTTCCTCGACTTACTCCTAAAAACTGCTTCCCCACGAGTAGTTGAGGCGGGCGTAGTAGTAGCCGCCGCTCAGGCCCCAGGGGGTGAACTGGCTGTAGGGGAGTCCGAAGATCTGGGCGAACAGGTCCATCCGCTGTGAGAACGTGTTCAGGACGTTCTGGCCGCCGAACGCCAGCGTCACTTTCTCTCCCAACCGGATGCTCGCTTCCAGGTCGACGATGTAGCGGCCGTCCAGAAGGGGTGAATCGGCGCCGCGGACGAACCGGGCGTCGAAGTGGTCCACCCACGAACCGAAGTAGTTCAGGCGGCCCAGCAGGCCGACCCGGCCCACCCTCTGGTTGACGGCGGCGTTCCAGCGAATCCGGGGAACGCCGCGCTTCAGGCCCAGCACGTCGCCGGGGGTGAGGAGCTTCGACTCTTCCGTCAGTTCCGTGTGGGTGTAGTTCATGGCGAAACTCAACACCGTGTTGCCGCCCAGTCCGGGCGGGGTATACGTCGAAACCAGGTCGATTCCCTGGTTCCGGCTCGAGAAATCGTTGATGAAGAACCGGAAGAAGGCTAGCGTGCCGGCGGAGGCGATCCCCTCCGAGATCAGCAGCGCCCGTTCGTCTTCCGTCAGGGTGAAGGTTTGCGACAGGGCGAGGCGGTTGGAGAGGTCGACGCGGAAATAGTCCGCGGTCAGCGTGAACGGTCCGGTGTCGATCACCAGCCCCGCCGTGGTGTTGACGGAGGTCTCGGGCTCCAGAGGCTTGCCCCCCTTCAACTCCGCCGCCAGGAAGGTGGAGGGCACGTTGGCGCTGTCGACCAGTTGGAGTGTCTCCGGGTCGATGGTGGTCTGCACGTTGAGCGTGTTCTGCTGGCCGGGCGTCGGGGCGCGGAACCCGGTGCTGACGCCGCCGCGCACCGAAACCGCGTCGCTCAACCCGAAACGGGCCGAGAGCTTCCCGTTGGTCGTGGACCCGAAGAGGTCGAAATGCTCGAACCGGAGCGCGCCGCCCACCGTCCACCGGTCCCCCGGGTCCCGCAGCTCCAGGTCGCCGTAGAGCGCCAGGTTGCTGCGATTCCAGGCCCCGGCCGTGTAGTCGGGAAAGCCGGGGAATCCGTTGGAGCCGGAGACGAAGCCCTGGGCCGCGTACGGTCCCACCTCCCAGGACGGCCGCCCGCCGGCGCCGATCTCGAAACGCTCGTTGCGCCACTCGGTGCCGGCCGCAATGTTGACCATGTCGGTGGCGGCGTAGGAGACGTCGAAGTTGAGATTCACGTCCTCCTGGCGGTACAGCCCCGGATCGAACTCCCGCGGGGTTTCAGGTCCCAGCGAGGCGTTCACGGTGTTCTTGAAGAAGAAGTCCGACTCGTGGGCGCCGTAGCTGGCGCTGGCGTCCCAGTTCAGGCCGTTGGCCAGGACGCCGCGGACGCCACCCACCACCGACATGTCGGTGACCACGCCGCCGAACTGCGGTGTGAACCCGCCCGGAGCGATCTCCCGGAAGGAGAAGCAGTTCGGGTCCTCGAACACCCTTGCCAGGGCGGCCTGGTCCGGCACGTTGCCGGAGATTCGCACGACCGGGCAGTTCGCCGAACCGTCGAGGACGCCGTCTTTCGCGTCCAGCACGTCTGCGATCATCAGAGTCTGGCCCTCGTCGAGGCTGTAGATGTTGGCCCGGTTGTTGGGGTTCCGGAAATAGAAACCCTCCGTCACCTTCTTTTCGGCGTAGTTGGTGTGGCCGTAGATCTGGGTGCCATTGGAGAACAGGTGGCCGAAGTTGCCGAAGAACTTCACGTCGTCCTCGATGGTCGGGTTGCCCCAGATCTGCGCCGGGTCGGCCACGTGGGTGTTGCCGGCCGCGATGAGGGCCGCCGCGTCGGCGCGCTGCACGCTCCGGTTCGTCGGGTCGGAGTTGCCGTACTCCAGGCTGAGGTTGGCGAAGCCGGTCTCGCCCAGGGGCAGCCCCACGTTGCCGGCGATGGTGTAGGAATCGCCGTCGCCCGCGTGGTAGGTGCCCGTGTTGAACTCCACGCTGCCTCCCTCCCGGGCGTCCTTGAGCAGGAAGTTGATGACGCCGGCGATGGCGTCCGATCCGTACTGGGCCGACGCGCCGTCCCGCAGCACCTCCACCTGGCGCAGCGCGATGGCGGGAATGGTGGAGATGTCCGGACCCTGGGCACCGTCCGTTACGCCGGCGAACCAGGCGATGACCGACGAGCGGTGGCGGCGCTTCCCGTTCACCAGCACCAGCGTGTGATCGTGCGCCAGGTTGCGCAGGCTGGCCGGCCGGACCAGGGTGGCCGCGTCACTGATGGGATGGGTGGCGACGTTGAAGGAGGGCACCAGCGTGCGCAACTGGTAGTCGAGGGTGGTGGAGCCCTGGCTGATGACATCCTCCAACGGGATGGCGTCGATGGGGACGGGAGATTCGGTCACCGACCGCGGTTGGGCGCGGCTGCCCACGACCACCAGTTCCGTCTCCAGGAGCGCTTGGAGGGTGATGGTGGCCATACCGTCCGATGGGTCCACGGAGCCTTCATTGACCTGGAAATTCTCCGCCGAAACGATGACCCAGTGAGGCCCGGAGCCGAGGCCGCAGAAGGTGGCAACCCCGGAATTGCCGGTTCTCTCGTCCCGATCTCCGATGGTGACCGTGGCGCCCTGGATCGACGCGGAAGAAGGGTCCAGGACCCGAACCTCGAGGCATCGTTCTTCCTGGCCAGCAGTCTCTTGCGCGGATGCTGGTGGCGCCGCGAACGGTGAGCACAGAGTCATCACCACGACCAGACGGCCGAAACGACAGGCATTCATCTTCACTTCTCCTGACAAAAGCATGGGGTACCCGGAGGGGGGACTTTCCAGTCCCCCGTGGGAGTGGGGGTAGGAAAACCCCCACTCCTTTTCTCGCAAGATTCCGCCGGACCGGGGCCGGTGGGGGAGTTCCTAACTAGGAGTCTGCTTGGATTTGTCTTCAGTGCACCCATGTTCCCGCAACCGTAGAAGCTGCTACGAATCGGGTCGCAAGCACACGTTGAAGGCGAAAATCCGGCGCGATGATCGCCAGCCCGGTGAGAATTGCGGGCTACGTGAATTTGGTAGCGGGGGGGGGATTCGAACCCCCGACCTTTGGGTTATGAGCCCAACGAGCTACCAGGCTGCTCCACCCCGCACCAGAGAGGGGAAATCCTAGTTGAAGGCGGGAAAGCTTGTCAAGCTCCCCCGCTCGCCTGGAATATGGTTCGATCGCGTTGGCTACTCTTCTCCGCCGCCCTCGGCGGGAGCCTCTTCCTCGGCATCCTTGGCGCAGCGGAATCCGGTTCCGTATTGGGCCTTGGCCGGGTATCCGGCACGGGTCATCAGATTCATGCTGCTTCCCTTGTAAGCGAAGGACGAACCTCTCAGAGCGTAGAGTCTGAACCGGCCCGTGAACGCACCATGCCTGCGCGCCTTGCTCTTGGGATAAGGCCGGAGCCGGTCACTCGTCCATTCCTGCACGTTGCCCATCATGTCGTAGACGCCGTAGCCGCTCTTGTCCGTCTCGAAGCTGCCGACTTCGACCAGGCCGTTGAAATTCATGTCGTTGGTGTTGGACTTGCTCGGATCGTAGGTGTTTCCCCACGGGAAGGAAAAGTTCTCCGGCCCCCTGGCGGCCCGCTCCCACTCCGCCTCGGTGGGGAGGCGCCTCCCGGCCCACTCGCAGTAGGCCTTGGCGTCGTCCAGAGTCAGGTTTGCGACGGGAAAGTCCTCCTTGCCGATGGAGTACATGGGACGCCAGTTGCTTTCCACCTTGGTGCGGCTCTCGGTCAGGAACTTGATCCACTGGCCGTTGGTGACCTCGTAGACGTCGATGTAGTAGGGCTTGTCCATGGTCACCTTGTGGGCCGGGGTTTGCAGACCTGGAACGTTCTCCGGGACGTCGTCGGTTCCCATCATGAACTCCCCCGCGGGGATCAGGACCATGTCCCCCGGTTTGGGTGGGGGCGGAGGCAGGTCCTCCGGAACCACTGGCTCCGGTGGGGGCGGTTCCGAACAGCCGATCAGGGCCAGGGATCCGATCAGGAGAGCAGCGGAGCATAGAATTCTGAGTGTCATGGTGTCCCATTTATAACACCGGCACCGACGATAAGATAGGTCTCGGCCGGTGAACCGGGAGTTACGAAAGTTTCGATCGATACGTCTTCCGAACCCACGACAGCGCCTCTTCCCGCGCGGCCAGGCCCCCCTCCAGTTGGAGGTCTTCGGCTTGCTTGAGGATCTCGGAGAAGAGGGGGCCGGGCTTGAGGCCCAGCGCGATCAGATCGTGTCCGTTGATGAGCGGTGGGGGAGCCAGCGCCTCCTGATCCAGTTCGTTCAATTTTTCCCGGCAGAAGTCATGGTTGGAAAGATCGCCGTGGCTGGCTAGGCAGTCCAGGCGGTGCAGTTCCAGGTGTTCTTCGAACCCATCCGTTCGAAGAAAGCGCCGGAGCGTGCTCTCCCTCATCTGGCGGACGTGCATGAAGCGAAGATGATCCTTGACCAGGCGGGCCACCTGCTGGATCCGGGTTCCCGAGAGCTTGAGCCGGCGACAGATCTCCTCGGCCATTCGGGCCCCCCGTTCGGCGTGTCCGTCGAACCGGATCCGTTCCCGGATGGCGAAGGTGTCGGGCTTGCCCACGTCGTGAAGCAGCACTGCCAGGGCCAGGGTCGGGCTCAGGTCCCGAGCCAGGGAAAACATGAGACGCGTGTGCTGAAAGACGTCCCCTTCCGGATGGAACGCCGGCGGCTGCATCACGCCGTGCATGGCGAAAACCTCCGGCAGCACCTCCTCCAGCACGCCCGAGTCGGACAGCAGCGACAGGCCCCGCGCCGGTTGGGGACCGCCAAGGATCTTCAGGATCTCGTCCCGGATCCTCTCCCAACTGATCTGGGAGAGCTCATGGGCAAAGCGGGTCATGCCGTCGTAGGTGGGGCCGTCGATCCGAAAGCCGAGCTGGCAGGCGAACCGGATCGCCCTGAGCACCCGGAGCTTGTCCTCTCCGAACGTCAGGCGGGGGTCTCGAACGGTCCGGATCAGGCCCCGGTCCAAGTCCTTCCGTCCGTTGGTGTAGTCGATGACTTTCCCGGTGACCAGATCCAGAAAGAGAGCATTGACGGTGAAGTCCCTGCGCAGGGCGTCCTGCCGGGCGTCGGTGAACCGCACCTGATCCGGATGCCTTCCGTCCGTGTAGCCGGACTCGGCGCGGAAGGTGGCGATCTCGTAGTTGGTGCCGCCGACCACGGCCACCACGACGCCGAATTCGCGGCCCACTCCGATGGTCTTCGGAAAGAGCTTCTCCACCACATCGGGAGGAGCCGCCGTTGCGATGTCGATCTCTTTGACGGTCTGCTTCAGAAGGAGGTCCCGAACGGCGCCGCCGGCGAAATAGACTTGGAAACCTTCCGCCGCCAGAACCTTGCTGATGTGGAGAGCGCCCTCCCGAAGGCGCGCCTCGATTCCGTCCAGCACTCGCCGCCCCTTCGGTTCAATCCCAGGATGGATGGATCGGGTCCCTCGTCAGGTTCGGATCGTGGCCCGGCCCGGACTTATTGTGACATCTTTGATGCCGTACGGCATGGCGAAGGGCTTGCGGGGATCGTCGGAGAGCTGAGTCGCCTCGATGAGACGGTCCACGAGGGAGTCCAGAAGCATGGGAGGAAAGGGGACCCCATCCAGACTCAATCCCACCAGGCGGTACTGTCCGCGCCCATCCTCCACCTCCAGGACTCCGTCCACCTCGACTTGGTGGCGCCCGCCAAGGAGCGCCGCCAAGAGACCCGCTTCGGGGGCCTTCCGGCTGGAGACGACCTTGCTGAGGTCGACGTCGGCCCGGACCAGCAGACGATCCTGCTGCAGGACCACCCTCACCGATTCGACCCCCTTGGGATTGTATTTTCGCAAGCGGACGGCCAGAAACGCGTTGAGATCTTCTTCGCTGAGGACGTAGGTCTCGGGACGGGATGCGGATGACTCGGATTGCGCCTCCAGCCGCTGGAGAAGCTGCTCCACCCGGGCCGCCGCCTCGTCCGATCCGCCGAAGGCGCCTCCACAGCCGCCGGCCACGAATACGGCCGAGAGTACGAACCCGGCGGTTCCGCGAAGAGTCCTGGCGAATCGCTTCATGACGGGCCGTTCCCGCGGCTGGGGATGGCCGCCGCCGGCAATTCCGAGGGTGACGATTCGAAGATCTCCCGTTCGGCGCCATCCAGGGCGGCCGCCACCAGCTCTTCCACGTCCAATGCGGCCTCGATCTCCTCGATCGCCGCCGCTCGCGCGCGAGTCTCGGGGTGTTTGGGCACGAAAAGGGAACAGCAGTCCACGTCGGGCAATATGGAGACGGGAAAGGTCCCGATCCGCCTGGCCGTCTGAATGATCTCCTCCTTGTCGTCTCCCACCAGCGGACGGAGCACGGGCATGGCAACGGTACTGGAAATCACTGACAGGTTCGCCAGCGTCTGGGAAGCCACCTGGCCGATGCTGTCGCCGGTCACCAGGGCCAGCGCGCCCTCCTTGAGAGCCAGCCTCTCGGCAATTCTCAGCATGAATCGGCGGTAGAAGACCACCCGGGTCTCCGGCGGAGTCAGGGCGACGATCTGCCGCTGGGTGTGGGCGAACGGCACTCGATAAAGGACGGACTCGAACTGGAATTCGTTCAACAACCTCACCAGCCGCCGGACTTTCTCCTGGGATTCCAGGTTGGTGAAGGGGTAGCTGTGAAAATGGACGAAGATCACCGGACAACCCCGCTTCATGATCTTGTACGCCGCTACCGGCGAGTCGATCCCGCCTGAGAGGAGCACGACGGTCCGGCCGGAAGTGGTGACGGGAAGGCCGCGGGCGCCCGGCAGCCGGGTGAAGTAGAGGAAGGCGTACCGCTCCACGATGTCGACGTGGCAGGTCAGGTCCGGAGCGGTGAGGTTCACCCCTTTCCCCGAACGCTCCACCACATGGGACCCCAGCAGGCGGTTCAGTTCGGGTGACGTCAGCGGAAAGCTCTTCTGAGCGCGCCGGGCCTCGATCTTGAAGGTGTCGAACTCCCGGTCCCGGACCAGCGTCCACAGATTCCTTTCCAGATCCTCCAGCGATTGCCCCGAGAGCCACGCGGGAGAACAGGACGCCAGCCCGAATACCTTCTGCAGGCGTCGCCCGATCCTCTGGTGAGGGGCGTCCTCCGGCACTTCGACCAGAATCCGCCCGGAAATTCGCCGGACCGTCTTGAACGGAAACCCGGCCAGAGCCTTGCGAATGTTCTCGCAGAGCCGCCTCTCGAAGAAGGCACGATTCCCCTTCTTGAGGCCGACCTCATGATAATGGCAAAGAAAAAAGCGGCGCACGAAGGCAATTATAGACCGAATGAGAGCGCCGTCCGGAGCCGCGTGTTTCACGCACCGACCGGGCTCGGCGCCCGGAGCGTCGTCGTCCGGAGCGGCGTCGTCCTCGGCGCCGACTGGGATCGGCGTCCGGAGTATCCATGTTGCAATGGGAGCGGCGTCATCCGGCGGCGTCGTCCTCGGCGCCGACTGGGATCGGCGTCCTTCCGGGCGCCGATCTCCCAAATCGCCAAGAACGCAAAAACCACCGGACAACTACAAAGTCTCCCCACCCCTCCCAACGCCACCACCCGCCGTGCGGTAGAATCACCGCATGAATCGACGCAACTGTCTTCTTGGTTTCCTGGGAATCGGCCTCTTCTCCGGCCGCGCTTCCGCTGCCGCTCATCACAAGCCGATCCAGCTTCACGTGGACCTGGAAGTGGATCCGGCCCGGGAGGACGAGATGGTGGAAAACTTCCACAAGATCTTCCGGCCGGCCATCAGCTCCCAGCCCGGCTTCGTCGAGGTCCGCCTGATGAAGCTGCGGCAAGCCCTGGCGGGTCCGGCTCCCGGCAACTTCAAGTACCGGCTCCTCATCAGTTTCAAGACCGAGGAGCAGCGCCAGACCTGGGTGGCCACGGACGAGCACCAGCGGGTCTGGCCCACCATCGAGAAGACGCTCACCGGCTCCAAGTACGGCGTCCTGCTCTACGACGTCGTCTGACTGATCCGGCGGGGCGTCTCTTACCCTCTTCCACGCGCGCAGGCCCGAAAGTCGTCAAGTGACCACATTCCGGGGACGCCCCTCGAGGAAGGCGATGACGTTGTCCACGACCCCCTGATTGAGGAGGTCGTAGCCTTCGGGGGTCTGGTCCGCGCTGTGCGGCGTCAGGACCACCTGCTCGCACTCCAACAGCGGGTCGTTCCCAGGCAGCGGCTCGGTGTCGTACACGTCCAGACCGGCGCCTCCCAGATGTCCGGAATCGAGCGATTCCACCAAGGCGGCCGTGTCGACGATGGCTCCCCGGGCCGTGTTGACCAGCAGGCTCCCCGGCTTCATCAGCTCCAGTTCCCGGGCGCCGATCAGATGCCGGCTCTCCGGAGTCAGCTTCAAGTGGAGCGTCACCACGTCCGACACCCGCAACAACTCATCCAGCTCCAGGAACCGCACTCCCAGCTCCCGGCTTCGCTCGGCGGACGGATTGAAGGTCCAGGCCACCACCTCCATTCCCAGCGCCCGGCAGAGTTCGATCATCTTGACTCCGATGGCGCCCGTCCCGATGACGCCGGCGGTCTTGCCCCGCAGGTAGACGTTGTTCATGCCGATCCACCGGCCCGCCCGCAGCTCGGCGGTCTGGTAGGAGACCCGCTTGCAGGCGGCCAGCATGAGAGCCAGCGCATGCTCGGCCACCACTGCGGCCGTCATCCCGGGAATGTTGGAGACGATGATGCCCTGCTCCCGTGCCGCCTCCAGGTCGATGGAGTCGGTGCCGATCCCGCACACGGTGATGAAGCGCAGGCGGGGAAGTTGCTCCAACAGGTGGCCGGGCCATTTGACGGCGCCCCGGGAATTGATCATGACCTGCGCGTCCCGGACCCGGCTCAGTTTCTCGGCGTCGCCAGCGGGGCGAGTGGAGTAGAGGGCCACCTCCCCATGGGGGCGCAGCCGCTCCAGGTGCGGCGATCCGGCCAGTTGCACCGGGTGGTCGCCGGGGACCACGATCAGGGGTCTCTTGTCCATTGGAATTCGGTCCTTTCTTCTGGTGGATGATAGGATCTGTGTATCTGTTTCTCTCTCGACGACACCGTTGAGGACGCCTGATGATGAGCGGAATTTTCGCTGTTCCCGCCCGTCCGGTCCTGCTCCCCTGGCGTCCCGGATCGGTTCCGGCCCGGCAGCGGCACTCCGCCACCGGCCGGAACGCCGTTCACAGTATTCCTTTGGGCCGGGGCGCGGCAAGGTCCATGGACGCGAGGCCGGTGACGTGATCGGACGCCGGGAGTTCCTCAAGAGCACCGCCGCGGCGGGAATCATGGCCATGAGCGGAAAGGCGGCCGCGGGCGCCGCCGGTTCCGGCAGCGCGGACTCGGGAACCGCCGTTCCCGTCCCCTTGTCCTACGAGATTCCCCACACCCGAACCACGACTCCCATCCAGGACGCCAGGATCTACCCCATGTCCAGCCCCTTCAGCCGGACCGACACCCGAACCGGCCTGACCCGCGACGGCCATCTCTATGCGGCCGGCAGCGGATACCTCTGGGCGTCCCGGGACCGGGGCCGGACCTGGACCATGCGAAAGCTCCCGGTGGGCACCGGCGGAGGGTTCGGGATTCTGAGCGGCGACGTCTTCATCCTGATCCACGACGCGCCGGACCACTCGGTGACCTACGTCCAGCGCTCCACCGACTACGGTGAGACCTGGAGCGAGCCCTTTCCCCTGGACGTGAGCCCCTACACCTTCAGCGGCTCCGGTTGGAGCGACGTCTACCAGCACCCGGACGGAACCGCCATGATCACCGTGACACTCCGCCACCGGGACGGGGTCAACGAATGGGACAATCCCCAAGTTCGCGGTTTCCACGACCACATCTTCCGCTCCCGGGACGGGGGCCGGAGCTGGGGAGACCGGACCCTGATCCTGCCCTATTCGGCCGAGAGCACCTTGATGGCGGTGAAGGACTCGAACCGGATGTTGGCCTACATCCGAGCCCAGAGACCCATGCTCCCGGAAGACCCGCCCGACTTCCGGAAGCGGACCGGAGCCACTCCCACCGAGGAGTGGGTCCTGAAGAACGGGGTCGTCGCCGAGTCCGTCGACGGCGGCCGGACCTGGATGAACCCCAGGCTGTTCGACCTTCGCGGCAGCGTCCCGGGCGAGTTCGTCCAGGTCCCGGACGGCAGGATCGCGGCCATCTGGCTGCAGCGCTATCCCTACGAGCTGGCCGAGATCCGGGCCCGCGTCAGCTCCGACGGGGGACGGACCTGGGGTGCCACGACCTACTCGCTCATGCACGGCCACGGCTACCCGGACAGCGTCGTCTACCCCGACGGCACCATCGTCACCGTCTGCGAAAATACGGACCTGAACCACCGGGGCCGCGTGCTGGGAAGCCGTACCATGGCCTCCCTCCACTGGCGCCTCCCCAAAGGAGGAACGACTTTCTAGCGGAGAGGCGACATTCTTGTCGCCCGGAGGGGCGACTTTCCAGTCGCCCACTGGGATCGGCGGCTTTCCAGCCGCCCGAGCAACAACCCACCACCGTAGTTTACAAACGACTCAAAACGCCCCCCCTCAAAGGAGTCAACATGAACCGCTTGCCCATATTCCACCTCCTATGGCCACTGATATTGGCATTCGGCTGTGGCCCGTCCGCAGGCCCCGCCCACGAAACCGGCGGCGAGCCAACCCCTCCCGCCCCCTTCACTCCCAACGCCGAGATCCAGATCACCCGGGACCACCAGGAAATCGGAACCCTCCCCGCCGAATACGTCCCCCTCGACTATCCCGACATGCCCTGGCGGGGCGACCCCGGCATCGGAATGACCCGGGACGGTGTCATCTACGTCTCTCTCTACGCCCGGATCTTCCTTTCCCGCGACGGCGGAAAGACTTGGGAGAGCCGCACCATCGACGTCGAGTCGCTGGATCCGCCCATGCGGGCCAAGAACTACGACTCCTTCGGCGTGCTCCGGGACGGCACCCTGCTCTGGGCCTACCGCGCCGAAGACCCGCCCACCGATTTCCTGTTGCGAAGCACCGACGGCGGCCAGTCGTGGCAACCCTGGAGCCGCCTGGAGAACCTCTCCCCCTTCATCCGTGCCGGGGGAAATCAGAACTGCCTGCTGGAGCTTCGCGACGGCACGCTTCTGTGGCCCACCATCATGGCCGCCCAACACGCCTACGACCACAACAAGGACGCCTCGAAGCCGCCGCCCACCACCTACGTCTTCCGCTCCACCGACGGAGGCAAGAGCTGGGAGGAGAAGCATCCTCTCCAGGAATGGGGAACCGAGACCAATCTGCTGGAACTGAAAGACGGCCGCCTCCTGGCCGCCATCCGATACCAGCGCGTATTCGAGGCTCCGCCCCCGCAGAACGAACCGCCGGTTCTGATCGAGGATCACGCCCAACGGGAGATCCAGAAAGCCACCGTGGGGAAACGGGTTTTCCTGGCGGATTCGGCGGACGGCGGCAGGAGCTGGGAGAACTTCCGGCCCATCTGGCGCCGAACGGACGGGCCCATGGATCTGGAGTTCGGCCAGGCCCACGGCCACATGGTCCAGCTTTCGGACGGGACGGTGGTCCTGGTGGTGGAAGACCGCTACCCCTATCCGGAGGGGGACGTCAGGGCCCGGATCAGCCGGGACGGCGGACAGACCTGGTTGCCCGAGGTCTACCATCTGAGTCCGGGACACGGCTACGGCGGCAGCGTCGTCCTGGAGGACGACACCATCGTGACCGCCCTGGGGAACACGCCCCTGGACGAGAGAGGGCGCCCGATCGGCGACTACACGGCCCAGGTCGTCCGCTGGCGTCTGCCCAACTGAAACCGGCGGCGGGCGGCTATCTGAAGCGGATCGAGTAGAGGTCCGCGTCCTTGAGGACGAAGCGGAGGCGGACCGGCTGCCCCGCCAGGGAGGAGACGTCCGCCCCATTCTCCCAGGCGGCGACACGCTCGATCTCGTCCCCCACGATCTCCATCGAGTCCTCCAGGGAATAACCGGGGACCGGCTCGCCGGCGGGCGACTGGATCTCCACCCGAACGCTGCCGGCGGCGGACGTGGAGGTATTGAGCACCAGTTCCTGGCCCGAGAAAGTGAGCGGGCGGGTCACCATTTCTCCGCCGTCATAGGGAGCGTTGACCGACGCGAACCCGTCCACTCTCAGGACGTACCGGCGGATATGCCAGTGGTGGGTTCCGGTCTCCCGGGAGACGTACATGGAGATCTCCCGCGGCCCGGTGGGCACCACGCCGCGAAGGGCGAACGTGGTGCGCGTGATCCAGTTCCGCGCTCCCGGTCCGGGACGAATGAAACCCTCCCGGAAAGTCGTGTCGTAACGGTTGCCGGGTCCGCGAGTGGTCATGAGGACCGTCTCCGAGGAGTCCATCCACCTCCCCTCCGGAACCCCCGCCGCTCCAGCCTCCTCGTCGGTCAACACTTGGCGCCCCACCATGAGCCGGGCCGGAAATGCGAGATAGATCTGGGGCGCCCGGTAATAGGGCAGCGTCAGGTTGATGTAGAGGTGGTTCTCGGGAATGGTCCCGCCGTCTCCGTAGGTCATGGGCTGGAAGTCCGACCACTCGAACAGGTCGGGAGCCGTCAGACGGGCGATGGCCCGCCGGCCCACCGATCGATTGGGAGAAGTGAAGTAGCGCGAGTAGATGACGTACTGTTGCTCGACCTCCGACCAGAAGAAGGAAAAGTCACCGTCCAGAGTCCCGTACAGATTGTCCCGGAACAGCGGCCTGTCTCCGAGCCTCTCCCAGGCCTTCCCATCCTTGGAGACCCAGGGGATGACGTCGGTGGGGCTTCCCTGCCACAAACCCTGGTCGTTCACCGTGAACTTTCGTGCCAGTTCCTCGCCGGTGGGATTGGCCCGGTGTCCCTCGTTCAATGTGAGCGCTATGAGGCGCCGGCTGGAAGGGAGGCCCGGCCGGGTGTCGAGATAGACCCTGGCGGCAGGTTCTACCAGGTGATTGTAGAGATACTCGCCGCCGGCGGTCCCCACCAAGTTGTTCCGCCGGCTCCCGTCGACCTCGATCAGGCCCAGCGACGGCTTGGTCCAGTGGATTCCGTCGAGGCTTTCGGCATGGCAGAGCTTGTTGGAGCCGTGGTAGTACATGAGGTACTTGCCCCGGTGCAGGATCACGGTCTGGCCGAACCCGAGTTCTCCTTCCCACGGCCGGTCTCCCCGGATCACCGTCTCCGCGGGCCTGGGGTGATGGAGCTTCAGTCGAGTACCCTTCAGGCGATCGATGAGGTGATGGTCGACGAACAACTCCAGCCGGTCTCCCATCTCGACCAGTATCGGACGTTTCAAAAGGGCAGGAGTGCCGGCGGCGGTTCCCTGGGCCGCCAGGAACGCAACGAGGAGCAAGTACGGCACGATTAGTCGAAAATGCAGCATTTGGGGTTTCTCTGGCAAAGGTTTCGGCTCATGATACTGGAAACGATGAAGTACATAACACTGAGAATCTACATCGTCCTGTTCCTGGCGGCAGCCGGTTTCCTCTCCTGCGCGGCGCCACGAAGCGAAGAACCACCTCCCGCCATTCAGTTCACCGAACATCTGATCATGGACGGGTACACCTATCCCTTCGGGATCGCCGCCGCCGATCTGGACGGCGACGGCGACCTGGATCTGACCAGCGCCGACGCCCTTCCGCACAACGACCTGTACTGGTTCGAGAACGACGGGACGGGGGAGTTCACCCGCCGCTTCATCCAAAAGGACGATCCCGAGCGCCTCGAGCGTCACGCCGTGGGGGACATCGACGGGGACGGACACCCGGACGTGGTGATCGTGAAGAACCTGCACGGGGACCTGCTCTGGTTCGAAAACAGCGGCACTCCCCGGGACGGTGAGCTCTGGAAACGGCGAAACATCGCCAAGGGAACGCTGCCCGGCGCCTACGACGTCGCCCTGGCGGATCTGGACGGCGACGGCGACCTGGACGTGGCGGCCTCCTCCTGGTGGTTGGGCTACCAGTTCGCCTGGTTCGAGAACCCGGGGAACCCGGCGGATCCGTCGGTCGAATCCTGGAACCAGCACCTGATCGAAGGCGATCTTCGGGAGACGACCGCGATCCGGACCGCGGACTTCGACGCCGACGGCGACTGGGATCTGCTGGCCACCGCCGCTCCCGAGGAGATCGTCTCCATCAAGACCAACGAAGCCGGCGAGGCCATGGTCGTCTGGTACGAGAACAGCGGCCGTCCGTCGTCCGGACCATGGACGAGGCACCTGATCGCCGAAACGCCGCGGGCCCTCCACGGACAACCGGTCGACATGGACCTGGACGGCGACCTGGACGTGGTCATGGCGGCCGGCCGGGAGCTCACGCCGGGGAAATCGACCCACTCGGTCCTCTGGTACGAGAACGTTGGCGCTCCGGCCCAAGGTCCATGGCCGGTCCACGTGATCCGGGAGCCTTTCGCGAATGCGTTCGAGGCGGATGCCGCGGACCTGGACGGCGATGGAGACGTGGACGTGGTGGCCACCGGTTGGGGCCAGCCCGGCCGGGTCGCGTGGTTCGAAAACTCGGGAGACCCGAAGGGCGAGTGGACTCTGCACTTGTTGAAGGATGATTGGCAGCGGGCCAACCAGGTCATCATCGCCGATTTGGACGGAGATGATGACCCGGACGTTGCCGCGGTGGCCGAACGGGGCACGCTGGAATTCCGCTGGTGGCGGAACCAGGGGAGACAGCCATGAGGATCGTGGAAAGAGGCCTCCTGGCCGAGAGCGAGCCCGGGACCCACCGCGCCGTGACCACCTTTCCGGCGATTTGCGTCCTGGCGGACGGCACCCTCCTGGCCACCTGCCGCGCCGGGTCCAGCAAGGATGGCGCCGACGAGTGTCCCGAGCTCTTTCGCTGGGACGGGGAGGCTCGGCGTTGGAGTGCTCCGAGCCGTCCCTGGACCTCTCCCACGGTGGACGGGGTCGGTGGATCGCTCAAGATCTGCTATCTCACCGAGACGGCGCCGGGACGTCTCCTGGCCGCCGGCATGTGGGTGGATCGCCAGACCTACCCGGGCGGCGGGCTGTTCAACGCGGAGACCGAAGGCTGCCTCCCCATGGCGGTGGTCCTGGCCGAGTCGGACGACGAGGGGAGGACGTGGTCGCCGTGGCGAGTCATGCCCATGCCGGAAGAGATCGGTCCGCCCAGCCTGACCAGTCCCGTCTTTCGCCTCGCCGACGGCACGCTGGGGATGAGCATCGAGAGCAACAAGCACTACGACGACGGGTCCAGGTGGTACCAGAAGGTGGTGATCTTTTACTCCCGGGACGGAGGCCTGACTTGGGGGGATCCGGCGGTCGCTGGCGAAGACCCGAGCGGGCGCATCTTCAACTGGGACCAGCGCGTCGGCGTCGCCCCCGACGGCCGGATCGCGGCTTTCCTCTGGACCTACGACAGCGAGGCGAACAAGTATCTGAACGTCCACCGGCGCCTGAGCGGCGACGGCGGCCTCACCTGGTCCCGCGCCCGGGATCTGGGTTTCGCCGACCAGGCCGCCCATCCGGCCATCCTCCCCGACGGCAGAGTCGTCCTGGCCTGGGTGGACCGTTACGGGACCCACTCCATCCGGGCGCGGCTGGCCCGGAGCGTGGACGCGGATTTCGATTCGGCCAGCGAGGTGGTTCTCTACACCCATGGCTCTTCAGCTTCCCAGGACTCGCCGGAGGATGAGACCGGGGAACTGCTCTCGGAGATGTCCCTCTGGAGCTTCGGATTGCCGTTCGCCGAGGCCCTGCCCGACGGCAGCGTGATGGTGGTCTACTACGCCGGCGACGCCGACTCCATGAGCTGTTACTGGGCGCGTTTGGATCCGGATGCCTGACGCCGGCGGAGGAGCGCCGGACATCCGCATCGAGTTGGACGTGGAGGTCCCGGTCCGGGACGGCGTCATTCTCCGCGCCAACATCTTTCGGCCTGCCGGCTCCTCTCCCTGTCCCGGCCTGCTGATGCGGACCCCCTACGGGAAGCCGGACAGCGGGTTCGAACCGTTGGTGCGGGCCGGCTACGCGGTGGCCGCCCAGGACAGCCGGGGCCGCTACGCCTCGGGAGGGGAGTACGTCCCCTTCACGGTGGAGCGGACCCGGGACGGCAGGGACGGGTACGACAGCGTGGAGTGGCTGGCCTCCCGGCCCTGGTGCAACGGCAAGGTGGGCACCTTCGGCGGGTCCTACAACGCCTGGATGCAGTGGTCCCTGGCCCGGCTCCGGCCGCCTCACCTGTTGGCCATGTGCGCCTGGTCCATCCCCCTGGAGATCACCGACCTGGACTGGTGGGGCTCCTTCAGGCCGGGCCGGCGGGTCAAGTGGTGGATGACCAACATGGCTCCCGACCTGCGCCGCCGCCATGGTCTTCCCCCGCCCCACACGCCGGAGCAGGCCGAGGAGATCTGGGACCACCAGGACCAGATGCGCTGGATCTGGTTCCTGCCCTGGATGGTTCTCCCCCGGCACCTTCCGCCGGGGCTTCGGGAATATGCGAGGGACTGGTTCCGGAGTCCGGCCCGCCGCTGTTGGCGGTTCGACCGGGTCCACCACGAGGTGGAGGTCCCCAACCTGGACTTCAGCGGCTGGTACGACCACTGCAACGGCTCCGTGGGTCATCTTCAGCTGATGCAGAAGCACGCCCGCACTGCGGAGGCGCGCGAACAGACCCGGCTCGTCATCGGACCCTGGAACCACAAGCACCTGGGGGAGCGGTCCCTCGGCTCCATGGACTACGGACCCGGGGCCCGGGTCGATCTGACCCAGGTGATGATTCGCTGGTTCGATCATTGGCTCAAGGGAGACGGAGACGGGCTGCGGCGGGAGGCGCCGGTGCGGTACTTCGTCATGGGATCGCAGGTTTGGAAAGGGGCCCGGACCTGGCCTCCGCAGGATGGCATCGGCCGGTGCGAGTTCTATCTGGACAGCGAGGGCGACGCCCATCGTCCGGACGGCTCAGGGAGACTGCTGGCCTCGGCTCCAACGCGGTCCGGTGAAGACGCCTACGCCTACGATCCCGAGGATCCCGTCCCGACGCTCTGGAGCCCGGAGATGTTCACCCAACCCTCCGATCGCTCCGTCCTCTCCCATCGCCGGGACATCCTGAACTACCGGACCGGTCCCCTGGAGCAGGAGGTGGAGGTGGCCGGCTACCCCGAGGCCGTCCTCTTCGCCTCGACCTCGGCGCGGGACACGGATTTCTTCGTCCGGCTCGTGGACGAACATCCCGGCGGCCGGGCCCTGGACGTCGGCTACGGCATGGTCCGCGCCCGGCACCGGATCTCCATCGATCGGGAGGACCTGGTGACTCCGGGCCAGATTGCCGAGTACCCCATCCGGCTGGGACCGACCGCCTGCCGGTTTCTCAAAGGACATCGCATCCGGGTGGAGATCACCAGCAGCGACTTCCCGAACCACGATCGGAACCACAACACGGGCGGGAACGATCTGGCCGAGACCGAACTGGTGACGGCCCGTCAGGTGATCCACCACTCCCGGCGGCATCCTTCCCGGATCGTCCTTCCAGTAGCAGGTTGACGAAACACCTTTCTCTCCGGCGCGGTTGATTGTCTACTCGTAGAAAATATTAAGGCCATTTTCACTATCCATGATAAATGAATCCCGTGGCGCGAAAGAGGGCACCCACAAGGGGTGCCCCTACGAGCGGACGCGTGGAAGCTGGGGAAGGGAAATTTTCCTGAGACCGGCGAGTGTGCCCCTACAAGCGGACGCCTGGAACGGAATTGGACGTTTCCGATAGACTACCCGCCGAATCCAGGCGCCTACCATGCCGGCTCCGAGACTCAAATTCAGGAAAATGACCGGTCATTGCGGTGCCGAAGTGCGCGGCATCGACCTCTGCCAGCCGCTACGCGCCGAGGAGGTGAACGTCCTCTCCAACGCGCTTGCCGAACATTGCGTCCTCTTCTTCCGCGGCCAGTCCATGACCCCGGTCCAGCAGAAGGCGCTGGGCCGCAATTTCGGTGAACTGCACATCCACCCGGCGTGGCCCCGGTTGGTCGACGGCCATCCCGAAATCATGGAGATCTACGCCGACGAGAACACCCGCCGGATTGCCGGAGAGGACTGGCACTCGGACGTCTCCTGCGACCGGGAGCCGCCCCTGGGAACGATCCTGCAGATGCTGGAGGTGCCGCCGGTGGGTGGCGACACGCTGTTCGCCAACATGTACGCGGCCTACGAGTCGTTGTCGGCGCCGATGCGGCGGATGCTCGACGGCATGACCGCGGTCCACGATGGAGAGTATGTCTACCGCGGCCGGTACGACGGCGCCGACGATGAGGGGAAGACCTTCCCCAGATCGGAACACCCCGTCGTCCGGACCCACCCGGTGAGCGGACGCAAGGCGCTCTTTGTGAACCGCTTGTTCACGACCCGCATCGTTCAGCTTTCAAAGCGGGAGAGCGACGCGGTCCTCGGTTTTCTGGTGGAGCATGCCGCCAGCCCCATGTTCCAGTGCCGGTTCCGCTGGCGTCCCGGATCGGTGGCGTTCTGGGACAACCGCTGCGCCCAGCACTACGCCCTCTGGGACTACTATCCGAACCGCCGCTGCGGCCTGCGCGTCACCATCAAGGGCGACCGGCCGCGTTAGGAGCTCCCCCACCGGCCCCGGTCCGGTGAAATCCTGCGAGAAAAAGAAGGAGTGGGGGTTTTCCTACCCCTACTCCGACGGGGGGACTAAAAGTCCCCCCTCCGGGTGCCCCATGTTTTTCTCAGGAGTCCCCCACCGCCGGGCCGCCGGCATGATCCCGCGAGAAACTGGGCAGGATTGTCCATCAGCGGCGCCCCCCGAGTCGCCGCTGTCGAACGACTCGTAGGGGCGACCCTTGTGGTCGCCCTCTTCCGAACGGCGCCACCGTCCGTCGGCCATTGCTTGGGCACTACCGGACCGGGGGGGTGGAGCGGCGACTTTCTAGTCGCCGACTGGGATCGGCGTCCGGAGCGGCGTCTGGAGCGGCGTCGTCCTCGGCGCCGACTGGGACCGGCGTCCTTCCGGGCGCCGGGAATGGCGACGTGGAGCGCCGACTCAGCCGGGGAACGATGCGACCCCGCAGGGCACCCACAAGGGGTGCCCCTACGATCATCGGGGATTGGAAGTTTCTAAGAAGTCCCCCACCGCCGGGCCGCCAGCATGATCCGGCCAGAAACTGGGCGGCGATGGTGTCGGCAGCGGCGCCTGTCCGCGTTGCGGTCTGACGAACGACCCGGTCCCGAC
>JAJDTT010000157.1 GCA_022827025.1 Acidobacteriota bacterium | reverse complement strand
CCAGCCGTTGCCGGATGCCATCCCGCTCGCTGTACTGCACTTGCAGGTATTTGACGATGGCCTGAGCGGCGGTCAGACGGGTGGTTCCTTCGTTTGCTGAAGTCATCATCGGTTCGTGTATCCTTTCCGGCCGGCCGCCGGCGGGGGCATCCTGCGGCCGGGTCCATCCTATCAGCCCGTGGCAAAAGTCATCACGGCATTCGACCGTCCCTGCATCCCGGCGGACTGCGTTGCGATTCGGGAGGGCGACCACAAGGGTCGCCCCTACATGCACCCGAATCGCGCCTTGTCCGGCGGGCGCAGGAACGGTCTCGGTGCTCGCGGGACTTTCACCACGGGCTGATATGATAGATTCCGATTTTCCACCAAGATGGGCCGACAGCCGGAGGCCGTTCACATGATTCGCAAGCTGGGTGCCGGAATCGGGTTCGCGTTGGTCCTCCTTTTGCTCGTGGAGGGTGCGGCGTGGCTGTTGCTTTCACTGGGTTCCGGCCCGGCCTCGGGCTTCCTGGTGTCTCGTGGCGGCGAGTTTCACCGGCGCTTGGCCAAGGGTTTCGTGGGGACCTCACGGGGTGTCCTGGCCGTGGACCCGCACCTGGGCTACGCTGCCGAGCCCGCGTTTCAGGTCTTCGGAGCCGAAGCAGGAGAAGACGTACTGCGCATCGTCGCCCTGGGAGGCTCCACCACCGATCCCTACAACCAGGGACACTGGTCGGGAGCCCTCTCGGACCGCCTGGCGAGTGAAGGAATCCCGGCGCGCATCTACAACGGGGGCGTCGGGAGCTACTCCACCAACCAGGAGGTGATCAAGCTGATCCGGGACGCCCTGGCGCTGAACCCTCACGTGGTGATCTCGGTGGACGGGGTCAACGACCTGGGTCTGGTCAAGTCCATCTCCCCCTTCACTCCCATGGTGAACCATCCGCAGCAGGCGATCATGGAATACGTGGTCGGCTCCGCCTACCAGAGCCTGTTTCTGCCCAATCTGGCCCGTTTATTGGGATCCGGCGAGAAGATCCTGCAGGAGCCTCACTGGGGGCATCCGAACGAGATGAAGGCGGAAGAGGTGTGGGAGAAGCACCTGCGCATCATGAATGCCATCTCCCGCGAATTCGGCATACGGTACATGGCGGTGCTGCAGCCCATCATGGGTTTCGGAAGCTACGATCCGTCCCCCCGCGAAGAAGAAATGTGGGAGGAGCGGAAGCAGCGGCCGCGTCCGGATGAAACGCCCTACCACGTGGCGCTGACCCGGTACTATGAGGCGGCCCAGGTTCGCTGCCACCAGATTCCGTACTGTGCCGATCTGACCGGGATTTACGCCGGGAAGACGGATCTCTACAACGATCCCCGGCATCCCAACCCCGAGGGATATCGACTGTTGGGCGAGGCCATCTTCAAGGAGCTTCGGGACCGCGGCCTGCTGATATTGCCTGAAAATCGTGAGTCCGAACCGCAGGGAGACGCCGGCCAGGACAGCCGAACGCCCTGATGGGACGAGCCTGGGAAATGAGGATCAAACCCGGATCCAAACCGGACGCCCGAAGCCTCGATCGGAGGAATTTCCTGGCGGCGGGCGCCGGCGCGTTGACCTTCCCCGGTGTGAACCGGACGGTTTCCGGCGTTCCCGGGGAAGAAGGCTCGATCCGGACCCGTGAAGGAGAAAGCCCTCCCCGGACGCTGGAAGGCCTGGACCGTCAGATCTGGGAAGAGGAGCTCTCGGATTTCGTTCCCGCCCGGATCTTCGACGCTCACTGCCATATCTACCGGGCCGACTTCGACCTGAACTACCGGACGGCGCTTGCCCAAGAGGAGGACTTCAGGACCGAAACCGTCTGGACCGACTGCGATATCGACACGGTGCGCCAAGTTGAAAGCGTCCTGATGCCCGGACGGCAGATCACCCGGTTGGCGTTTCCCTTTCCCTACTACCAGTGCGATTTCCGGAAGTCGAACCAATTCGCCGGCAGAGAGGTCCGGAAGGAACCGGGGTCCGCGGCCCTGATGCTGGTGGAGCCCTCCATTTCCGCGCATGAGGTGGAGGAGACGATCCTGAAGCACCGTCTCCTGGGTCTGAAACCCTACGCCCGGTATTGTCGGGACCGAGGATCTGGTTGCCGGATCACCGATTTCCTTCCCGAGCACCAGATTGCCGTGGCCGACCGCTACGGACTGCTCATCATGCTCCACGTGGGCTTGAAGAAATCCTTCGCGGACCCCAGAAACGTGAGCGACATGCTCCGGCTGGCCGGCCGCTATCCCCGGGCCCAGTGGATTCTGGCTCATGCAGCGCGCAGCTTCTCTCCGTACCCCATCGAAACCGCCGCCCCCGCTTTCCGCGGGCTTCCCAACGTCTGGTACGAAGTCTCTGCCGTCTGTTCCATGGAATCCTTCGACGTGCTCTTCTCGCAGGTGGACACGGGCCGGATCCTGTATGGGGCCGACTCGGGCGACGTGGCCTTCTCCCGCGGGAAAATCGTTTTCTACGGGGCCAGTTGGGGGGACCTGACTCCCAGCACCAACCAACTGGGGGGAGAATTGACGTATTGCCTCTACGAGCAGTTGCGGGCCATGCGGCGGGCGGCGATACGGCTGGGCCTGACCCGCGAACAGATCCAGGACATCTTCTTCAACACGGGAGACCGCCTGGTACGGTCCGTCGCCGCGTCGATGCAGGACAAATTCCTCTAAAGGAAGAAATCAATGCAAATGAATCGTGTGTACCGCCACCGGCCGGCAGCGGCCGCCGTGATTCTTCTGGCCGCTGTCCTGAGCCTGTCCGCGGCACAGCACGAACATCAATGGACGATCCGAGGGTCCTATTCCATTCTCCCGACCGAGCCGCTGGAGATCGGCCATGAACGCCAGCTCCTGATGGACGGCCACGTGGTCGAGGACGTGCGGGCCGTTCGCCGCAAGGTCCATCAACCGAAAAAGCATCCCGCCAACCCCCTCTTCTCGACGGGAACCGCGGACCTCAACCCGGACACGACGGTCACCTACGTGAGCGTTATCCGAGACGCGGACAGCGGTCTCTACCGCTTGTGGGATTCCAGCAGCGTATTGATCGAGATCCCCACTCCACCCGGCTTCTACTGGTTGAGCCGCGCCCGCTACTACGAGTCCAGGGACGGCCTCCAGTGGACCGCCCCCAAGCTGGGACTGGTGGAGGTTGACGGAACCAAGGCCAACAACGTCTTCAAAGGGAGCGACAAGATCAGCTTCGACAGCGTCGGCGTGACCCGGACCCCTCCCAAGTGGCGGGATCAGGGTCGGTACCTGATGATCTACAACCTGGCTCCCGCCGGGCGCGATCCTCATCCTGAATTGATCGCCGGCGGCCAGGAACTCCGGGTCGCCTTCAGCGACGACGGGGTCCATTGGACCGACCAGAAGGAGAACCCCATCTTCCGCGGCCAGAGCGACACCGCCAACAACCTGACCTACAACCCCGAACGCGGCGTCGTCATGTACTACCGCAGGCCGCCCATCAACGCGGGAGAGATCCGGCGCATCGCCTATTCCGAAAGCGCCGACCTGCTCAACTGGAGCCAGCCCGAGCACGTGGTGGTTCCCGATGAACTGGACCCCTACTCCCTCTATTGCATGCCCGTCGTGCGGTACCAGGGGGTCTACTTCGGGTTTCTCCACATGTTCTATCTGCGGCCCCCCTTTCAGCGGGAGGGAGAGGTCGAGAAGAAACTGAAGATCGACGTCCAACTCGCCTGGAGCCGGGACGGCCGGAACTGGGAACGCCATCCGGAACGTCCCATCTTCCTGGAGACGGGGCCGCCCGGCTCTTACGATCGGGGCCGCGTCTACATCGCCAAGGGTCTCGTCGAACACGAGGACCGGGTCGACCTCTATTACACCGGTCACGAGAGCCTGCACATTTCCCGGGACGTCCGGCCCGGCGACGGGCACATCTGCCTGGCCTCCCTGCGCCGCGACGGGTTCGTCTCGTTGGCGGCCGCCGATCAGGGGAGCATGTTGACGCGGCCCATCCGGCACCCGGGGGGCCGGCTGCGCATCAATGCCAAGACGGAGCCGACCGGTTCCATTCGCGTGGCCGTCCGCCGGGGTGACGGAGAACGTGACGGGCTGCGGTTCGACGAGTGGAGCCGCGACCGCTGCCGTTCGTTCAGCGGCGACTCCACCAATCACGCGGTGGCCTGGGAGGGTTCCGCCGATCCCGATTCCCTCAAGGACCAGGCGATCCGGCTGGAATTCCACTTGGAACAGGCGGAACTCTACTCTTTCTGGTTCGAGTAGCCAATATCAGTCTGGGAGTTGGCTTGATTCTGAAGCGGGAACTTCGGTTGAACACGCGAATCAAGATTTTTCGCGGACCGTCAACGCTCGCTAAGAACCTTGCGGAATGTGAGCGACAAACGCCGTTCTCTCTTTACTCTTCCTCTCTTCTTCTCGTTGCCGGGTGACGAGACAGCCGGTTCGGTCTTTCGCTTCGGTATTTCGTGGCTCCACTGATACCGGGCTTCTTTCGCCATGATCGTCGCACTACGTCGCTCCAACCGGAGAATCTCCTTCCGCTTGCCACGCCCTCCTTGGTTACGAAATACCATTTCCCACGATTCCAACAAGCTAATCATTGCGATGCCGTCGGCGAAGCTCGATTTGGCGTCTACATGCTTGCTGATCCCCTGATCGCGAATGTACTCGTTGACGATCACCTGATCTGGAAGTTCGTACACGAGGTCCCGTTGAACGAGCCGTTGAGCTATCGTTTGCGCCCATTCGGGCATTTGACCGAGACGCAGGGTTGCGTTGACTTTCCGAGCCTTGTAGTCGTACCGCCAACCGTAATGTTGCACACGCCGCTTGAGATCGTTGATCCAGTCGTTTTGATCGATTTCTGCGACGATGTTTTTTTCCTCAGCTTCGCTGAGAAAATCCGGCACATAGGTCAGACCGGGGATTCCTACCTGTTGGACAACAGTGTCGGCTACGGGTGCCGTCGGCGGTGGTGGAAGTCGTCCAGCGGCCACGACGAGATGATGACGGAAGTCATTAACGTCAAGCGTTTCTTTAATGATGAAGCTCGACGGTAACCGTAGCTCCACGTCTCCACGAATGTTGAGTTCCCGACCCTGCACAGACATGGTACCCGGACCGGAATTGTGCAGATGACTGGAAGGGAGCTTGAGGTCTTTGTGAAGACATGGCCACTTCATGTGCTTCGCGACGGTTTTGGCCTGACGTCTTACGTCCTCGTTCCCGAAGTCAGCCGCGTACCACTGGCCGCGCGATCCATTCGGTTTCTGGTCGATCTTCTTGTCGCCCCAAAATATCGTGAACCCGCTGGCCTCCCTGCACCAACTCGGGTCACCAGATAGATTGGGCCAGTGAAGTTCCCGAAGGGCGGCGTTACTCAAACGCAAAGCATGAACCGAGAGCGCTTCTTGGAGTGCGGCTTGACCACGAAAGCCGATGGCCAGCTTCTTGTAGCCGTGTTTGAGGCCGCAAAGGGCGGCAGCAGACCACCACACCTTCGGTGGAAGATTGGGCATGTCCTGGATCCACGTCTTGAAATTGGTCGGTTCGGGACGGGCCAACACAAGTTGGATTGTCATGCCTACGGGGCAGTCGCGCCAATCATCGAGTTGGATCGTGGTCTCTGCGCGTAGGATGCCCTTCGTCTTGCCCTGCCACTTGGCGACTTCGACTTCGGAACTTCCGTAGCGGGAACGGGCGCCGCCAGCGATTTTCTCGGCAAGTTCTTCCGGACCAGTACTGTTCTTGTCCGAACATTCCCGGAAGACCTCGACCGCAGCACGCCAAAGACCATCTTGCAGATTTCCGACTGGTCTATCGGCGGACGGCGTGACCCAAGGTGGAGCCCGCCACCAATCAGCTTCCACCTTGGCTGCTGACTTCGCCAGCCGCGCCCTATCGGAAGACAGACTTGCCACAAGAACATCTAACCATGGATCGATGCGCGGCACTGCCCATATTGCCATGCTCATTGACCCACGGATTGCGTCCGAATCATTGGGGACGGCAAGTTCCATTCCTGCTTCGGCCTTAGGCATGGAGAAGGACAGATCGGCAGGCGCCGCAGTGCCCACTGTGATTGGGACGGGAATCTCCACATTGGAGAACTGTCGAGCCAATCCCGTAAGTCGTGCCTGTTCCTCATCCGTTGCTACTTCTAACGCGGAAACAGCGAACATTGGGAGTGTTCCGGGCCAGTACAATGCGCTGAAATCGGTCAGTTCGACTTCATTAGGGTCCCAACGCACCCACCCTTTGTCCCGGAAGGCGAGAACATCCAGTCTCGGCAGCTTCCGTACGTCGAACTTCAAACGAACCGAGATAGGCTGCTTCCCGCCGTCACAATGTTCCGGGACATAGGTTCCGGCGCCAAGCAGCATGCCGGAATTCGGCGGCGGTGGGCGGAGCCAACCGTCTTGAAGGGCGGAGAACAATCGACGTTGGTTCGTGTTCAGCCCCAGCCAACAACCCTCCGCTGGACCAGGGTCGCTCCAAGAAACATTTCCCCTGCCGGACTTACCCGAAAACAAATCCTGTTGCCCACCGCTGTTTGTCATTGTCGTTCCAAGATTTCCGGGCCGGGTAGCGCTTGCCAAGCTCGGTCTGAGAGGTTTTCGGGCCCGTACACGAGAAACAGGTTGTCGCGAGCGCGTGAACACATCATGTACATCGCCCTGCGTTCCGAGTCGTTCGTGCACGGAATGAAGCGTCGGAGTTCGAGAATGAACAACGCGTCGAACTCCTGGCCTTTGACCGACTTCTTATTCAACACCGTCACGCCGTCCGCTAAGACGTTCGTCGAATCCTCGTTTTTTTCGTCATGCTGGTAGATGTCGACCCGCGATTCCGGCAGCCGTTCCTTGAGCTTTCGGTGCAATTCTACGCCTGTTTGCTGATTGCTGTAGACGACTACGCCAATGGCGCCACCTCTCGTTTGTCGCCAATTCGACACGAGAGCGGCCGTGTAGTCGATGTTTCTTGATCGGATCAGGCGCGGTAACTCGCCGTTAGATCCGCGAGTGACTTCCGCGGCAGGCAGGCGCCCGCTGTGGAAGTGCTCCGCCACAGCGGCCACCTCCGGCGTGTTCCGGTGATTTCGCTTGAGGATGATTGGATCGTCCAGGTTTGCTGCTCGCTTGATCTGTTCAAGAGTCGTACGTTGTCGGCTCAGCGCCTGATCGTCATCTGCGAACACAGTGAGTGCCCGGGCGACGTGGTGGGAGACGTATGCGAAGAATCCCTTCGGCAGGTCTTGCCCCTCGTCCACCACCAAATGTGAACTGTCTGGGACGACCCAAGCTTGCTGAAGGTGATCAAGCATCTCAGTCCAAATGTAGGCAAAGGAGTCATTTGGCTCTGTTGGAACAGGCATTCCAGTCCGCCTTCGATAATCTGCCCAAACGAAGCTATGCATAGTCCGTGTTTCCACCCCTCCCCCGTCGTTTAGCAAATACAGCAGTCGGCGAAGCATTCGGTTGTAGGTGACGATCAAAACAGGCTCATCTTCTGGCCACTCCGACGCCATATCCGCACGCCGCACCGCCAGCACCGTTTTGCCCGATCCTGGTGGCCCGACAACGAAAAGTGATCTGTCAAGTGGACGCTCCAAAACTTCAAGTTGCTCCGCCACACGGGCAAGTTCCTCGTACGTGGGCAGCCGCACGTCTAATCTCCGAGCGCAAGAGTGTGTCGCAACCGGCGATGGAACAGCGCATATCGGAGAGGGCGCGTCCTTACGCCGCTCATTCTCCCGATCCCAATCCTGCCAGTGTCGTCAGCACACAGCCTAAAGCCAGCTTCAAGTAGCGCTCCACTGAACTCTGGAAAACTGCGATTGGTGTGAGCCTGAGGTGAGTTCGTGAACAAGACCGTAACGGGGCCCCGGCCAAATTTCGCCAGCAGACAGTCGAGTTGACCGATGAGTTTTGTGGCATCCAACGTGGGACTCGCGAGCAGGTACGAGACAATGACGATCACGGGTCGCCACCCGGGCGCTTGTTGCCACGAAACGGACGAGATGTCTCTTGCCCATTGGCGGCGGACCTCGCTCATCTGGGTTGGAGCGACCGCAAGTCGTTCGCCGAGCCTGCGCATCGCACTGGACTTGTCGACGCCGATGTAGTCGAAACGCGGCTGATCTCCAAGCTCGCTGGCGATGGCGAGACCGCCTGTACACGGACCGCACCCCAAGTCGAGGACGATGGGTTTGTTTACGGGGTTATTGGCGAACAGCATGCGGAACGCCGCCGTAAGTTCCTCCAGATGCCCCTTCTGGATGCAATAGGCGTAAAGAAGGACACGGTCATCCGGGCTGAGGTCACCCCAGGGTTCGTCGAAGTTCGCTTGTCCGCCGCCCGCAACCTCAATTCGTGCGACGTCGAACGAGACGCCAAGCAAACTTCCGCCGACCGACCGGGGGTCGTCGCGAACTTGCTGAACGATTTCCGTGTTTCGGAGGTCTTCCAGCCATCGGGGCAATTCTATGATCATCCACTTCTCTCAACGCTGCTGTTGACAGAAGTACCATTGGAAAATCGCACCCAGAGCTGGGCATTCACCAGTTGGAGCGGCCCCCCCGTCTTGAACGGATCGCTGCTGGACGCGACCAGCAGCTCCAGGTCGTTGTCCCCCAGGTTCAGCGGCTGGGCGTCCAGGACATAGGTCACCCGGTGGGCCTGGAAGTGATAGTGGCTGTGGGCAGACACGTTTCCGTCCGCTTCGTGGCGATGCTCGTGGGCATGGGCGTACCCGATCCGGACCGCGTCTCCCGCTCCTGCGGATTGTCCGTTGACGGCCAGCTCCAACCCGCCTTCCTGCAGGTGGCCGTGCACGGTCAGCTCCAACCGGAGTTCCTGGAGAGTGCCTTCTTGCGCGGCGGCCTGAACGTCGTCTCCCAGCGGTAGCGGAAAACTCTCTCCCTGGCCGGGCCTCAGGTGCAGCGGAAGCGGTGGCTCGGCGGTGACGTGCTTGTAGTGGATGAAGACCGAGCTGTCCACGCAGTAGAGCTTGTCCTTGCCCTCCAGCGTTGCAGCCTCGCCCACGTCGTCCAGGCAGGCATAGACACGATTGCGGACTGCGGCAAGCTCCTCCGGCGTGTCCACGGAGTAGGGATCGAAGGGCGTAGCCAGATTCCAGAAATGGATGCCGTCGGCGCCGGCCCGGTGCCAGCGGGCCGCCAGCGCCCGGTTCCCTTCCCGGCACCAGGCCGGGTCGCAGCTCCATGGCTTCTGGTTGATGCAGGGATAGACCCGCACGTCGTGTTCATGGGCCGTTTGGACGAAGTGTTGGACGTCCAATGTGCTCGAGGCGTATCCGCCGCCGGCGATGATCAGGTCCACCAGGTCCTGAGCCATCCAGGTCTCTACGTCCATGCCCAGGTGGATCGCCTGTTGAAACGTATCGGGGACCCGGGCCGACAGCAGCAGGGGCCTCCCTCGCCGTGCGGCGGCCGCGTCGGCCATCTCCCGGATCCGGGCCATGAAACCGGTCATGATCGCCGTTTCTTCCGGAGTCGCCGGCTCGCCCCGCATGCAGCGGCTGAAGAACATGGGATGGCGGATGTAGTCCATCTCGAAGCCGTCCACGTCGAACCCCTCGCAGACCTCCCGGACGATGGTGAACTGGCGGTCCCGGGCGGCTTCGTGGGAGAAATCGTACGCCGTCACGTACAACTGCAGGTTGGGGAGCGTCCCCTTCGTGTCCACCAGCAGCTCGGGATGCTGGCTCTTGAAGGGGTGCATGAGGTTTCTCATGATGCTGTCGTGGCAGTCGTTCATGCTCATGTGGGCGAAGGCTTCCATCCCGTTTTCGTGGGCGAAGTCGACGACCAACTTCAGCGGGTCGTGTCCCGCATCCACCAGCGCCTTGTGGTTGCGGGCCCAGGCCCGGTCGGTGACTGACGTTCCCCCGGCCGCGGCGTAGAGCCTTTTCCGAGCCTTGCTGATGTAGGCGGGACTGTGGGCGTAAACCGCATAGGTGATGGCGTCGACCTGCGTCCCGATCAGCGGCTTGAGCCGTGGCGCCAGGAATCCCTCGGGTGTGTCGCTTCCTGCGTGGGAGAGACCGTAGTTGTCGTCCACGAAGATGATTCGCCGCCGGCGTCGCGCGGCCTCCAGCCGGTCCAGCTTCGCCTGAGACCGAACGGGGACCTCGGCGGATCCGCAACCGGCGGCCCAGCCGGCCGCTCCGCCGATCATGGCGGCAATGGCTTCCCTTCGCGTGAGACTCATTTCATCCTCCCCGAGCTTGAAGATGGACGGGGCACATCTGTCAAAGCTCGATTCAGTCCGTGCACAGTGGTGTTCATACTACTCGGGATTGGAGAGTCGACCCCATATCTTTTCCATCGCTTGATGGAATACGGTCGCATCCAGCTCGCCAATGGAACCGACTCTTTCCGTCATGTTGAACAGCGAAGCGAACGTCTCTTCACGGAGCCGCTCCCGTCGAGCCCGGAGGACGTCCAACACCTCTTCCTTTCTGGTCGAATCCAGATCCAGATCTTCGGTCCGACTCAATTCCTCTGTCAGATTGGACAACTTTCGCTGCCGGCAAAAGGCATTGTTCATGAAGTTGACCAGGATGTCTCGTCCGGGTCGGGATTGGTTGAGCACTCCCAGTTGATAGTGCGCATCGCACAGCTCGGTGCCGTCATCCACGACTTTCAGAAAAGCGGAGCGAGCCGATGCCAGTTCCCCTTTCTCCAGGTGGAGTATGCCGGACAGATACAGGGCCGCTTCGGAGCGGGGGATGTCGGCCAAGGCCCGGTCCACCCATTCCCGTGCCTTCGCCGATGACCCGGCCGCGTAGTCATTCTTGGCCTTCCAGTAGCAGGTGCGGCCTCGAAAACTTTTTCGTGACTCCTGGGGGATGCTGTTCCACACCGCTGGTTCCAGCTCCAGCAGGCGGTCCAGGGAGTCCTGGGATGGCTGGTGCCGTCCCAGCAAATGAAGAACGACGCCGTGGCCGAACAAGGCGGAAATGTTTTGTGGATCCCAGGTCAGGGCGTCCTCGAAATAACGCAGCGCCCGTCGGTAGAGATGCAGGGATCGAAGGTGGAACTCGCCCAATGCGACCATGGCTTTCGTGTACTCGGGCACGAGGCGAATGGCTTCCGTCATCGACTGGATAGCTTCCGTATACCTGGTTTCCTCCAGTAGCCGGTTTCCCCGGTAGAGCAACAGCTCTGCAAAGCGGGGATGCCGTTCGACGTGATCCGCCGTCTTCTCGATCCGTCCGGCTTTCCAGGCCAGATAGAGCGTCAGCGGCGATGTCCTTTCCGGATCCAGGAAGTCGAGAGGATTCTGGCCGGACAGTCCGGACTCCGGGTGCCCGCCCGTGAGGAGGAATCGGACATAGGCCGCGAGCAGACGGTCCTCCGTTGGCAGGTCGCCGTCCCCGATTGAATTCGCAATCGGGGCCGTCCCGGTCGATCTCGAATCGTGCCGCTGCAGCCGCTCCTGTGCCGTTCGGCAAAGTGCCTCATGATAGGACGAAGTTCCTCGTGAGCAGAGCGAAGAGAGCCTCCTGGCCTGGAATGGACCGTAGATTCCCTCCTCCGCTTCCCGCGTCAGGATGAGGAATTGGGTCGTTAGCAATCGGTTCAGGACCTCCGGGTCGGGAAGGGTCCGAAAGGTTTCCTCCAAGTGAGTTTCGGCCCTTCGCCAACCGTGAAGATGGGGTCGGGTGGGTGGACCCAAGTCGGTTCCGGCGTCCTTTCCCCGGTCCATAGAGGGAGCGGGACGATCCGTTCGGGTCAGAATGGGCCGCTTGTGACTGCAGCCTGTAAGCAGTATCGAAAAAAGAACCACGCCAACGAAAGAATTCCGGAAGAGAGGCCGCAGGGATTGGCCACGACGAAATGCCTGTCGCTCGCAAAACTCCACTGAATTCCTCACCACGGTCAGAAAGGCGACGAACGGACGGAATCGGGTTCCAAGTCCGGATGACTCATTAAGCCGCTGAATATCTGACGATGATGAAGCGACCTTCGTTCACCTTCGGGTGTCTTGCTCCAACTCGCCGATGTCGAAACGATGGAAGCTGATCTCGCCGTATCTCACGCCCTCCTCCTGGGAGGTTTCCGCCAGGAGGCCGATGGTTCCGTCCGACAGCCGCTGCAGAACCGAATAGGCGGCGAACCCATCGTTGAACTTGACCGGATTGACGAAGGTCTTTCCCTCGTCGTAGCTGGTCCAGACGGTGATCCTGGTCCGGTTGAGACCGCCTCGGCCCTGGGGGGCCGAGAACAGGATCCGGTCCTTGTCGTGGCCGGCCCGGGCCGCCGAATAGCGGACCATGGAACCGTCCACCCGGGTGAGGGCTATGGAGTCCGACAGGTCGGGGCCCCAACTGAGGCCGCCGTCGGCGCTGATGTGGCGCCGGCGAAAAGCCCCGCGCGTCTGCCGCGCGTCCAGCAGCAACCGGCCGTCGGTCAGCTCCACGACCTCGTCCTCGTTGGCAGCGGGTCCACCCGTGGCGCGTCCGACCTTCCAGGTTCTTCCGTGGTCGTCCGAATAGTAGACGAACGGCTCCGCCGTGGCCGGTCCGTCCGGAGTCCGGGAACGGTACCGTTTGGCCGGAACCACGAGACGGCCGTTGGGGGCCACCTGCGGGTCCTGCCATTGGAGCTGGATTCCATGGCCGGGACCGGGTTCGGCCTGCCTCCAATAAAATCCATCGTTGGTTTCGGACGGCTCATCCGGATAGTCGATCTGACGGCGCTGGGACCAGCTCCGGCCGTGGTCGCTGCTGGAGCGGACCCAGGTCACATGATTGACGGCGTCGGCGTCCGGGCTCTGACCGGGTTTCATCACCATCGGGCCCCGGTCGGGCCACTGTCCGTACAGCAGGTGCACGGTCTGGGTCATGGCGTCGAAAACGGGAGTCGGGTCGGCGAAATCGACCAGGCTGCCGTCCGGCCGGAAACCGGAATCAATGACCTGTATCGGTTTCCAGGTCCTGCCTTGATCGGTGCTCCGGCGCAGGACCATGTCGATAGGCGCGTTCTCGTCGATTGTGGGATCGCTTCCGCCGCCCCGGCGGCCTTCCGCGAAGGCCAGAATCGACCCGTCGCCGGTGACGACCATCCCCGGGATCCGGAAGGTATGGTACCGGTCCTGCTGCGTGACGTAATCTCCCTTGGGGGCCCGGTAGGGGAACGTCACTGCCAGGATCTCTGCCCGGCTCTCGGAAATGCCGGTCCAGATGAACAGGCTGAAGAGAATGGAAAGACAGCGCTGGCCTCGGTGGGTAAGAAACATTTGACCTCGGGGAAGTTGCTCGCAAACGTGTTTGTTGGAAGCGATTATAGACGAGATCGCCGGACGCGGCCGGAACCGGACCCTTGTAGAACCAACGAGTCGCTGGCAGACTTGGAGTGAATACGGCGCGGCCGCGCCGACTACAAGAGGAGAAGACGAAATGCTTGATCGCCGCCATTTCCTGATCGCGGGAGGCTTGGTTCCCGCTGGCTTCCTGGGTTTGCGTCACTTGATGAGTGACCGTCCCCTCTACAAAGACGCTGACTTGGTGGATCCCGGTTACGGTCCGTTGCAACGTGACCCCAGGGGCATTCTGGATCTCCCCGAGGGGTTCCGGTACCGGATCGTGTCCTGGGCCGGGCAGACCATGTCGGACGGCCTGTTCCTGCCCGGGGCGCCCGACGGCATGGCCGCCTTCCCGGGACCGGATGGTCTCGCCGTGGTGATCTGCAATCATGAATTGACGGTTCAATCGGACCGCGGCCCGTTCGGCAGGGACAACCGCCGGCTGGAGCTTCTGGACCGCGGCAAGATCTACGACTACGGTGAAGGCAAGACCCCGTCCTGCGGCGGCACCACCACGTTCCTCTTCGACCCGGCCCGCCAGGAGATCGTCTCCCAGTTCCTGAGCCTGGCGGGAACCATACGCAATTGTGCCGGTGGCGCCACGCCCTGGAACAGCTGGATCAGTTGCGAGGAGACCGTCCGAACGGCCGGACACGACGAAGAGGCCGGACTCTGGGCCGAACAGGACCATGGCTACAATTTCGAGGTTCCCGCCACGACCCGAATGGAGGTCGTGGACCCCGTCCCTCTTCGCGCCATGGGCCGTTTCAATCACGAAGCCGTCGCCGTGGCCGAGGAGACCGGTATCGTCTACCAGACGGAAGACCGGGGCGACGGACTCCTCTACCGGTTCCTGCCCGAGTCCCCCGGGAAGTTGCAGGCGGGAGGGCGTCTGCAGGCCCTCAAGATTCGGGACCGGAGCGGCATGGACACCCGCAACTGGAACCTCTGGAGAACCATCTCTGTCGGAGAACCCGTGGCCGTTGAATGGATCGACCTCGACGACCCGGAACCGCGTGAAGACAACCTGCGATACCGGGGATATGAGGCCGGCGCCGCCCGCTTCGCCCGGGGAGAAGGCATGTGGTACGGCAACGAAACGGTCTATTTCGCCTGCACCAACGGCGGGTACCGCAGAAACGGGCAGATCTGGAAGTACCGGCCGAGTTCGGCGGAAGGCACGCCGGAGGAGAGTCAAGCGCCTGGCACCCTCGAACTCTTCATCGAACCGGACGACGTGGACCTGCTCAAGAGTGCCGACAACCTGACGCTGAGCCCGTGGGGCGACCTGGTCCTGTGCGAGGATCGATCCACCGAGGTCGTTCGGCTCATCGGCGTCACTCCGGAGGGCCGGTGCTACATCCTGGCCAACAACCGGCTCCGGACCGAATTCGCCGGCGCCGTCTTCACCCCTGACGGATCCACGCTCCTGGTAAACATCCAGCAAAAGGGCCTGACGGTGGCCATCACCGGTCCCTGGTTGAGGGCCTGACGCCGCTCCCCGGTGAAGGTCCTCCGCTTCTCCCACGACTACCTGGTCAACACCGGCGGCCTCATGGCTCACCTGCGCGCTCTGAACCGGGCGCTGGTCGGGACCGGCCGGGTCGAGGTGCTCCAGACCTTCCTGGTGGGAGAGTCGCAGATGGAGGCGCTCGAAGCCGGGGGAAGAGTCAGCAGAAGAGATGGCGTCTGGTACGAAGCAGGGACCCCGATCCGAGTCCTTCCCTGCATCGTACCCATGCGCACTCCCGGACGCACCGACATGGACTCCGGCACGGCCTGCGCGGCGTTCCGGCGTCACCTGGATGAGTTGCTGCGGCGGGAACGGCCCCACCTGTTGCACGTCCACCTGGTCCGGCATCGAATCCAGGTCGTGGCTCTGGAGGCTGCCGGAGACGCAGGCATCCCCAGCGTCATCACCCACCATGAGGGACGGCCCGCGACGCCGGAAATGGCCGGGATCCTCCGGGAGTCGTACCGTCTGGCGGGTCGCGTCTGCGCCGTGACCCGTTTCTCGGCGGCTGCTTTCGGCCGCTCCCGCGTCGACTATCGCGGGTTCTTCGTCGACCGCGACTTCTGGAAGCCGGGCGCCGTCGCGGACCGTGATCGCGATACCTGGCGGCGACGGCTTGCGCCGGGAGCCATGGACCGGCTTCTGGTCTACCCGGCGCGGTTCATACCGCGGAAAAACCACGAGTTTCTGATCCGGGGCATGTCCGGCCTGGTTCGGAGCCGGGCGGTCCGGGACGCAGGACTGCGGGTGAGGCTGGCTCTACCGGGCCCGACTCTGCCCGAAGGACTTCCCTACAGGGCCCGCCTGCAGAAGCTGGTTGCAGACCTGGACCTGGACGGACACGTCATCTTCCTGGACACGCTTTCCCCGGTGGAGTTGCGCGCGCTCTACTCAGCCTCGGAGGTCGTGGTCTACCCGGCCCGGAACGAGGGAGCGGGACGCAGCCATCTGGAAGGGATGCTCCTGGGCTGTTGCCCCGCCGTATCCGGGGACGGAGGCCTCGTGGAATACGTTCGCCACGGAGTCAATGGAATCGTTTTTTCCCCGAATCGTGTCGACGATCTGGCGCGGGGGATCGAGTCCATTCTGCTCTCGGAGGACCTGCGCCGGAGCTTGGCCGCCGCGGCCCGGGAGACCGCGTCCGGCTTGACGCTGGACCGGTACGCAAGCGACCATTTGAGCCTGTATCGAGGTCTGATCGACGAGAAACGGGCATGAGCAAACCGCTGGTCGTCATCTCCCGAAATCCCGATTCCTATCTTTCGGGACACAGCATTTTCTCCTGGCAACTGTCGGAATTTCTGGCGGGACGCGCGGGAATTCCCGTCGTCCACGTCACCCATTCTTCCCGCGAAGGTTCCCGGCACAGCGTCCGGATCACCCCTCCCGTGGCGGCGCGCCGCTACCGGCGCATCGAGGTTCAATACGAGCCCATGGCCAAGGTGCCTCACAGCCTGAGCTCCTGCGTGGTGGCCGACTCCATCGACGGCATCCTTCGGGAGTACCCGGACGGGGTTCGTGGAGTTCTGGCCGTCTCCCCTCTGAGCTATCTGGCCGATGTCCTCAACGTCTGCCGGAACCCGTCGATTCCGGTGGTGAGCCTGCTGCGGGGAACCGATACGCTGCAGTTGGCCAGACCTTGGGGCGAGACCTATTCCGGGCGTCGATACCGCCGGGCGCTGGATCAATGCGACGGCATCTTCACCGTCTCCAGGTGGCTGAGAGATCTGGCGCGGAAGATCGATCTGCCGGTGAACGGGGTGGTGGCGCCCGTGACCTTCCATCCTTTCTCCCGGGAGACTCTCGAGGCGGAGGCCCGGAGTCTGGAGGAGAGAATGTTCCCCGGGGGTTCCCCGAACCAGGGGCGGCTGGTGGCTTTCGCCGGGCGCATGGCGGCGGAGAAAGGGGCTCTCAAGGTCGCCCAGGTGCTGGACGCGCTGTTGCAACGGGATCCGTCGGTCCGGGCAGTCATGGCGGGGTCCGGTTCCGAACGGGACCGGGTCAGCCAGGTCCTGGCGCATTGGATCTCGGCAGGCCGCGCCTGGGCCGGTCCCCTCTCCTTCCCCGAAGTCCTGGCCCTCTCCAGCCGGGCGGACCTCATGCTCATGGGCTCGGGTCTGGAGGAGGAGGACAACTTTACCGAGGCCATCAGCAGTTCCTCCGTCACCTTCGCTTCCAGAGGCACGCCGGTGCTGTACCGCGGCGGACCCCGCTCGGGGGGCATTCGGGAAGCGGTCGGAGAGGAAAACCGGCTCTGGTGCGAATCCCTGGCCGGCCACGAGTGCTGGTCGGATGCCATCCAAGACCTGTTTCGGGATGAGACCCGTTACCGGAGGATCTCCTCCCAGAACCGCGACGCCGGAAAGGCCTTCGAGATTCATACCGTCCTCTCTCCCCTGCTCACCTGTTTCGGAATCCGGCTTGCCTGTTGAAGCAGACGGCGCACGAGTCGAGTGACAGCCGCCCGGACCGGAGGAAGGGATCATTGAGTTCGTTCGGCCGTCTCCTGACCGCCCGCGTCTGCTTTTCCGGCTGCTACGCTCTGCTTCTGATCGGGCTCCCTCTGGTCCTGGCCGGCCGGGACGTGGAGGTGAGCCGGATCGGGTACGTGATGGGGAGCTACGCCGCCGGCGTTTTGGCGGGACGTCCGTTGGCGACGTGGCTTCTGGGCGCCCGTTCCCGCAAACGGGTCGCAACCTACGGTGGGGTCCTCATCGGCGGGTCCGTTCTTCTCTACTGGTGGATCCCCCACGTCTCGTCGTACATGGTCTTTCGAGTTCTGCAAGGCGTGGGTTCGTCCCTGCTGATCACGGCCACCACCACCATGGCCATCGATCAGGCCCCGAAGCACCGGAGGGGCCGATCCCTGTCCTACCTGGGAATGAGCCACACGGCGGTGCTGTCGGCGGGTCCGTTGTTGGCCGTCCTCCTGTTGGAGCAGGCCGGACCGAACCTCCTTTTCGGCGGCACCGCCGGCGTGGCATTGATCGGCCTGGTGTTGCTCTCGCGAGTCGTGGAGGAGGTCCATCCGGAAAATCTTCAACCCCCGGGGGACCGGGACCGGAATCGCGGGATCGGCCGTCCCGTTCTCCTGGCGACGATCCTGCTCTTTCTGAACGCCGTGGTGCACGGCGGAGTCTTCTACTTTCTGCCGCTGCAGGTGAGTCAGGCTCTCGGCGGCAACGGGGGAGTTTTCTTTACCTGCTTTGCAGTCGCGGCTCTTTCGGGACGACTGGTCTCGGGGCAAGCTGCCGACCGCCTGGGGCGGCTGCCGGCCGGGTTCCTCGCCCAAGTTCTGCTGATCGCCGGCGTCTACCTCATCGGCGGAGTCGAGTCCATGACCGGGCTGGGCGCCGCGGGACTCGTCTACGGAACCGGCTTCGGCGCCTACATGACCGCCATGACCACGTTCGTCTCGGACCACACCAGCCACCAGAATCGACCCCGGATCATCGCCCTCTACTTCAGCGCCCTGGATCTGGGAAATTCGGTGGCGGGATGGCTGTTGGGACCGGTGGCGGAGAATATCGGGATTCCGGCCATGCTCCATGCCTGTCTTGGGATCAGCCTGGTGGCCGGAGTTCTGTTCCTGCTGGGGTTGGGACGGAACCTCGTGCGTTCACGGTGAACGCGTTTCAATAGTTTTCGTCCGTCATCCACCGCAGGTCCAACTCCAGGTCCAGGCGATGGACCAGAGCCCTGAGTTCGTTGTCCAGAGCCTGGGCCGGACCGGCCACAAAGGCCGTCTCCCCGAACGGACGGGACCGGATCAAGTCCTCCAGGAGGTCCCTCTCCGCGTCGGACAGATCGACCCGCGCCCCGTCCTCACGTCGACGAAGTTCCCGATCCTCCCACGCATAGGCGTAGTCCCCCAGGACGGTCAGGTACGGGTCGGCCAGCGTCGGCCCTTCCTTCTTGCGGACGATGGCCTGGTAGTCCAGGTGCACCAACTCCAGGTAGTTTCGATAGGCGGTGATGAAGGACTGGATGCTCACGCCGGGCCGGACCTCCGCCGGATATTCCTCCATCTTCCACCGGTAGTCGTCGAAGATCAGGAGGCCCCCGACCTTCAGCAGGTCCCACGACAACACCGCATCCGCCAGGACCATGTCCCCCGTGTGTCCTCCGTCGATATAGATGATGTCGTAGGAATCGGGCTTCAGGCCACGGAGCTCGACCTGGGAGCGGCCGGTGATGGTGATGGCCTTGTGGGCAGCCCCCGCGAGTTCGAGGTTGGCCAGGTAGCGTTCCTTCAAGTCTCCTGGGAAAAGATCCATTCCGGTGAGAGTGGACGTAGGATGGGTGAGAATATTGTTCAACATCCAGATAGCGGACCGGCCCTCGAAGACCCCCACTTCCAGGTAGTGGATATCGGGTCGCCCCGCGTAGGGTTGCAAGACCCGGGTCCAGACCGGAACGGCGCTGGTGAACCAGTCGTAGGTGAACTCGTAGGGTTCCGAGGTCTCAGGCGGCGGCGCTTCACCGCACCCCAGAATCAGCCCCAGACCCAGGAGAGAGATGAATCGCCGGAAGCGCATGGACCCACCTGGGAGTCTGCGCGGTAGAAATGATCGTAGCGAGAAAGTGGAGAATCGAGGCCAAATTTTCACGATTTGGAGGTGCATAGCTGTTCTATTCGCCGAGAAATCGCACGAATATGGACCGATTCTCCGCTTTCGCAGCAGATTAATTTCTGCCGCGCAGGCTCCTGGCCGAATGAGCGGTCAAGGGTATTCCGCAGTAGCCGCTGCTGGCAAGGACCGCACTCATCCCCGAACCCTGTGAATCCGATCCTCCCGTGCATGGCTTCCCTTCCCGAGGCGGGAATCGGCTGGCCGGCGCGCCGTGGGATTCCGTGGCGACTTCGGGCGTGTCCTGCTACGCTGCAACCCGAACTGAACTTGACGAGGGTCCCCGGCGGGACCGGGAAGTACGGTCGTCCGAACCGGATCCGCCCGCGGGCCTGAGAATTCAGGAGGCGCCTCAGATGCGACTCGAAGGAAAGGTGGCCATCGTCACCGGCGGCGGCACCGGATTGGGCCGCGCCATCGCACTCCGCTTCGCGACCGAGGGGGCCAGGGTCGCCATCGGTGAGATCCGGTCCGATGCCGGCGACCGCACCTGCCGGGAAATCTTCGATCGGGGTGGAGAGGCGGTCTCAATCCCCACCGACGTCACCGACCCGGAACAGGTGAGCCGGCTGGTCGACGCCTGCGACGAGCAATTCGGCCGAATCGACGTCCTGGTCAACAACGCGGGGGTGACCTCGGTTCACCATCCCCAGCTCTTCGCCCACTGTCTCGAGCTCGATCTGGAGAACTGGAACCGGGTCATCGACATCAACCTCACCAGCCTCTTCATCTGCAGCCAGAAGGTGGCGCGCTACATGGTTCGCCGGGACATCCAGGGACGGATCATCAACATCGCGTCCACCGCCAGCTTCGGCGCCGACCTGGGGGGCGCCAACTACGTCGCGGCCAAGCACGGCGTCATGGGCCTGACCCGGTCCATGGCCGTGGAATTGGGAGCGCACAAGATCATCGTCAACGCCATCGCGCCCGGAATGACGGAGACGGAAGGAGCCCGGCCCATCTTCCGGGAGGAGCGCAGGCGGACCGGAATCGAGAAGTCGGTGCCGCTGAACCGGGCGGGCACGCCGGAAGAGGTGGCCTCGGCGGCGGTCTTCCTGGCGTCGGACGAGTGCACCTACGTCAACGGGTCGGCGATCGTGGTCGACGGGGGCTTCCTGGCCTACGAGCGGTGGTGGTATTGATCCCCGCGGAGAGTCACTCTCCGAGCTGAGACTTGAACCACTCCACCGTCCATTCGAAGTACTCGATGCGAAAGTTGTGCTCGTCGTCGGGACAGTGGACCGGGGAACGGTGCTCCAATTCTCCACAGAGCAACGCGGCCGCGGGAATCGACGGACCAGGGGACGTCATCGGCCTTGCTTTTCTCCAGCAAATTAGCTATCTTATTAGCTAATTTTCTTCTCAACCGCACCAAACTGCCATGTTGATCGTTAACGTCCACGAGGCCAAGACTCAACTCTCCCGTCTGTTGGCGCGAGTCGAGAGAGGTGAAGAGGTCGTCATCGCCCGGCGGGGTGAGCCCGTCGTGCGGCTCGTCGCCTGCAAGCCGCGGAGCCGACGGCAGCCTGATGTCCTCAAGGGGAAGGTCATGCTACCCGACAATTTCTTCGATCCGCTGCCGGAGGAGGAATTGGAGGCATGGGAAGGTCAATAGCGGTGCGGGCATTGTTGGACACCCATACGTTTCTCTGGTGGATGGCAGACAGCGAGCGTTTGTCCGGACCCGCTCACCGCGCCATTGCGGACGAGGCGAACGATATCGTCGTCAGCGCGGCGTCCGCCTGGGAAATCGCCACCAAATTCCGTCTCGGTAGACTGCCGGAGGGTGAGGTCGCGGCGATCGATGTCCCCGGATGCATCGCCAGCCAAGGATTCGGGGAACTGCCGATCAGTGTCGCCGATGGCGAGCGAGCCGGGAGATTGCCCGGTCCTCATCGCGACCCGTTCGATCGCATGCTCGTGGCTCAGGCCTTGACCTATGATTTGGTGATCGTGTCCATTGATGCCGTGTTCGATCGGTATGGCGTCAATCGGTTGTGGTGACGAAGTCGTTGTTTCCGCAATGAACTCTGAACGACTTTCGGCGGCAGGGGTGAGCCCGCCGGGCACCCCTCGGCAGGTTGTGACCAAGCGGTCTTTCCTGCGTCGGACGCGTACACCCGCGTCGATGGGACGACGGTTGTTTTCGACGGAGTGAGGCTTCCTGGCCTACGAGCGTTGGTGGTATTGATCCCCGCGAAGAGTCACTCTCCGAGCTGAGACTTGAACCACTCTACCGTCCATTCGAAGTACTCGATGCGAAAGTTGTGCTCGTCGTCGGGACGGTAGACGACGAACCGGTCCGCCAGACCCTGTTCCTCGTACACCGGCCGAACCACCTCGATGAGCCGGTCCACGCCCGAACGGGGCATGTCCTGGTCGCGCAAGGGCGCCAGCATCATCAGGGGCCGGGGAGCGATGGCGGCGGCGACGATCTCCGGGTGGTCGAAATACCGCAGCATGTGAGGGATGTAGCTGAAGGAACTGGACCGGTCCGGGTCCCCTTCATGGATCACGGCGGCCAGAGTGCCCAGACCGCCGCAGAGGACCGCCACCGCCGGGATCGAGGGATCACAGGCGGCGGCCATCCAGGTCGCGTAGCTGCCCAGCGAGAATCCCGTGAGGCCGACCCGTCCCGGGTCGACGGACGGCTCGGCCGCCAGCACCCGGGCCGCCTTCAGCGCCTCCTCCACCAGGACCCCCATCTGGGTCCGGCCATAGGGGATCAGCATCTTGGCTTCTCTCTCCCAATCCTCGAACACCCGGCGCCGGATCACGGTTCCCTTCTCGTTGATGGCGATCGTGGCGAACCCTCTTCGGGCCAACTCCCGGGCCCAGCCCCTCAACGGCCCCTGGCCATCCCTCTCCCGGTAAAGGCGCTCGTCGCTGATCTGATCCACGCTGCCGCTGGTGCCGGGCATGCAGACGATGCCAGGAAGCGTCCCCGGTCCGGCGCCCTGGGGAACCATCAAGAGACCGGGAACCGTCTCTCCCAGCGAATTGAGGAAGCTGATACGGGTCGAATCGATGCCGTCGTCACTGGTAACCGTTTTTTCGCGAGTGACTTCCACCGTCGTCGGAAGGCTCTCGAGGCCCAGAAGCTCCATGAGCTTGGGCCGGACGCCCTCCCCACGAATCGGTTGCGGGGCGAAGGCCTGGATGTCCTGCGGAATCCTGTAGTAGGGCAACTCTGCCGCCGGTTCCTCAGGTTGGCAGCCGGATAGCCAGATAACCGGGGAGATCAGGACAATGCAAAGGAGAGTACGATCTTGCATATTCCGCCTCCAAGTTGCGGCTCACGGCGCCGACAGGAAACTGAGTTACCATAGCAGAACGCAAGATGAGGGCGGGGACATGAGAACAACGATAGACATATCCGACCGGTTACTGGCGCAAGCGACAAGCTATGCCAATCAATCAGGCCTGTCATTGAGCGAGGTGATCGAAGAGGGACTCCGCAGGGTGCTCGACACGTCGGCTTCCGACAGTCCTTACCGGCTCCGCGACTTGAGTGCAGGCAGTTCTACCGGCGTCGACCCCCTCGAGTCGTACTCGTGGCCGGACCTTCGCGACATGATCTATGGAGGTCGGGGATCGCGGCCTTTCGCGTCACACCGGCGATGGAAGGACTTCTGACCGGGGATCAGGGGTGACAACCGGCATCACGTCGCCTTTTCTCTCAGCCGGGTCTGCGCCAAGTTATAGCTCCCTTGCATCCTCACCCAATGTTCGGCATCACTCCACCCGATGCGTTCCAAGGCCAAAGCCATTCTGGGCAAAACGCCGGCGGGTCCATTCAGCAATCTTGACGACGTTTTGTGGCCGACCCCAAGGTGTTGGGAGCACTCGGTCACCGTCCAGCCTTTCGCTTCCATGCTCTCACGGATCAGTTCTCCAGGGTGTGCAGGGTTGCGCATGACCATTTCGGGCCTCCTCAGTGGCAGTCGATCAGGTTGACATCGACTGCTTCGCCACCACCCGGTAGATGCGCCTCTGCAAATCCCCTGTGACGACATCGACCACTTCCGGAACAAGGGGTCTCAGCTCATTTACGCGGGTCCGGGAGGCGATCATGATGACGACTGGTAACGGCAGCTTGTCAAGGTTCTGTTGGAATTCGATGCCTTGATCCGCGGTAACAAGCGCATCGAATCCGTGGTCGGCAGCGAGTCGTAGCAGATCGCCGTTCTTGCTACCAGCCCAGCCCATGCGCGGGACCGTGCGTATCTCGAATGGATCGGGGAAAAATGACCAAAGCAGTCTCGGAACGGATTCGTCAAGCAGCAGCTTCACCCGAATTCCCGGTGAGCATCGCTTTTGCCCGTTCGAGCACCTTGATCGCTTGACATCGTGACACCGTCGGGTAGCTGTCCAAGAATTCGTCGAGCCGGTCGCCGGCTTCAAGGTGCTCTATCAAGATGCGTATCGGGACCCGGGTCCCGGAAAATACTGGAGTTCCGCCAAGGATATCGATGTCTTTGTTGATCAGCGTGTCCATCAAAGATCACTCCGCGGTGGCAAAATCGAACTCATGGCCTTCAATGCCTCGAATTCGCCCAGGCAGTCTGGAAACAGCCGTGTGAGTCGAAATTATCCCACTTGAGGACAGCATAGCATGCATAGGCTCGGACTTAATTTTTTCGCGATGGGGCCGGATCTCAGGGGACTCGAGGTTCCGTAACCTGGTTGTAGGTGTCGAGCTTCCAATCCTTCAGAGTCTGCATCCTGCCGTTGGGCCACCGAATCGTCACTTGTTCGATCTTGTGATTCCCGGTTCCGAACAGAAGGCGTTGATCATTGTGGGAGAGGTAGCTGGAACCGCTCCGTACGGCGGCCACTTGCCGCAGTCCTCGCGAGGAGACCGTTACCCGGGCGCCCACCGAATCGCGGTTGGAAGCTGTGCCGGTCAGCTCGAAGCCGATCCAATGCCGCCCGTTTGTCGGACTCTCGTTCCAGTACAGGCCGGCGGACGAGTCCATGTGATTGACGACCATGTCCGGTCTGCCGTCGTTGTTCAGGTCCCCGACGGCCGCCCCGCGGGTGTTCTCCAATTTGACCAGACCGGCCTGCCGGCCGACCTCGACCAGATGCCGTCCCTCTTCGTTTCGGAAGAGAAGGTCGCGCTGCCGGAGAGATGTCCCGATCTGCACTTTGTCCACCTGGGGATAGACGTGCCCGTTGGCGATGAAGAGGTCGAGCCATCCGTCCAGGTCCGCGTCGAAGAAGAAGGTCCCCCAGCCGAGATATCGCCAGGTGGTCTCCCCGAGTCCCCAACGGTAGCTGGAGTCGGTGAAGAAGGACCCCCGGTTCACGTACAGCGTGTTGTTGTCCTCCGAGAAATTGGTCTGCACCAGATCGAGCCGTCCGTCCCGGTTCACGTCCCCCACGGCGATCCCCATGCCGTCCTGTTCGTTTCCGTTCTCGCCCAGCGCAACCCCGGCCTCCATCGCCACCTCGACGAAACGGCCTTTCTCGTTTCGGTACAGGAAGTTGGGACAGGAGTCGTTGGCCACGAAGATGTCCTGATCGCCGTCGCCGTCGTAGTCGAACCAGATGCACCCCAGGCCGTAGTAGGTGGAACCGTTCAAAATGCCGGCCTCCCGGCTCACGTCCCGGAACCGGCCGCCACCCAGGTTCCTGTAGAGCGAATCTTCGGCTCCCGGCATGCCGCGGGGCCCGCATTGGACGGAGATCCCCCGGTAGCTGCAAAACCTGGGCGTGGGAGGGGGAGGATGGCGTGGATCGAACTGGACGTAGCGGGCCACGTACAGGTCGAGCAGGCCGTCCGCGTCATAGTCGCCGAAAGCGGCGCCGGCTCCCCACCGCTTGTCGGTCAGACCCGATGCGGTCGTGATGTCGCTGAAGGTGCCGTCGCCGTTGTTTCGGAACAGGGTGTTTCGATCGAACCCGGTGAGGAAGAGATCCTGGAACCCGTCGTTGTCCACGTCGGCCGCCACCGCTCCCATGTCCCACGGGCCGCCCGGGACGCCGGCCTGCAGCGTGACGTCGCTGAAGGTGCCGTCTCCCCGGTTGCGGTAGAGCGCGTTCCGT
>JAJDTT010000241.1 GCA_022827025.1 Acidobacteriota bacterium | reverse complement strand
CCCTTGTGGGTGCCCTGCGGGGTCGCATCGTTCCCCGGCTGAGTCGCCGCTCCACGTCGCCATTCCCGGCGCCCGGAAGGACGCCGGTCCCAGTCGGCGCCTGAAAGACGCCGCTCCGGACGCCGATCCCAGTCGGCGACTGGAAAGTCGCCGCTCCACCCCCCGGTCCGATAGTGCCCAGGCAATGGCCGGCGGCCGGTGGCGCCGTTCGGGGGAGGGCGACCACAAGGGTCGCCCCTACGAGTCGTTCGACAGCGGCAACACGGTGGTCGCCGCTGATGGACAATCCCGGCCCGTTTCTCGCGGGATCATGCCGGATGCCCGGCGGTGGGGGACTTCTGAGAAAAACATGGGGAACACGGAGGGGGGACATTCTTGTCCCCCTCTTCGCCGCGGTTGCTTTCGCCGGGCTTCGGTGGGGCCGGAGTTGGTCGGATAGGAGGGGGGACTTTCAGTCCCCCCGAGGGAGTGGGGGTAGGAAAACCCCCACTCCTTTTCACGCTGGATTTCGCCGGACCGGGGCCGGTGGGGGAGCTCCTAATCGCCCAGTCTTCGTCGCCGATTTGTCACACCGGAGTTCGGCGGTTAGGAAACCGCCGCTCCCGTCCGCCGGACCGGGCCGGTGGGGGAGCTTCTGAGATAGTTTCAACCAGGGGGACGGCCGATTCCCAGGCGGGTCTTCCGAAGCGCTCGACTCGACAGTTCCCTGGCGCCCAGTTGGCGCCTTTGTTGATTGAGGCGGCGGACCTGGGCCAACGTCTGGCGTTCTTTTTCCTTATTGCCCAACTTTCGATAAGCGATCGAGAGCTGATAGAAGGCCGGAGTCGCTTCCGGGTCCAGTTGAACCGCTTTTTCCAACTCCCGGACGGCCGAGGCGGGATCGCTTCTCTTCAAGTACAGCTTCCCCAGGCTGGTGTGTGCAAGGGCCACGGGAGACGATCCCTCCCAAAAAAAGAAATCCGGTTGCAACGCAGTGGCCTGTTTCAGGTGCTCCACGGCTTTCGACTCGACCCGGCTGCCGGGCGCAACCCCGCTCAAGATAGCCAGCTCTCCCAGAAGGTAATGTCCATAAAAACTGAGAGGGGTTCGTTGCAGCACCTCTTGCAAGACGGTAGACGCCTCGTCGAGCTGCCGGGTTTCCATCAGCACCAGAGCCAAACCCACTCGCGGCATGTCAAGGTCCGGCCGTAGCTCGGCAGCCTTTCGGTACTCCGCTTCGGCCATCCCGTATTGAGCCAGGAAATATCGCAAATGGGCATGTTTGAAACGCAGACTGTAAGACTGCGGGAGTTGTTCCAGACCCTGCTCCACCAATCCAACCGCCTGCAACAGCTTGTCTCCCTCGACCAGGCGCTCGGCAGCGGCCAGGTAGTTGATTGCATTTCCAGGATCGCGGTCAATCGCCTGCCGCAGAACGTCGACCGGCGCCTCCTTTTTTGCCAGCAACAACAAGTCGAGCATTCGTTCCCGTTTCTGGGCCGAAGGATGATCCGGAGGATCCGGACTATTGGAAATGGTCCAGCCGCGGCGCATTTCCTCGAGCGTCGCCGCGCACTCCTCGAACTTCCTGAGACGGTATTGCACCAAGGCCAGGTTGTAGGCGACTGACAGCGGGTCCGGATGCCCGGCTCCGGCCAGCCTGAAATGCCTTTCGGCAGCCGGGAATTCGCCGAAGCGAGCCAGAATCAGACCCGCCTCGAACTGCGCCATGAAGTGGTTTTCGGGCAATCGTTCCACTGCTTCAAGGGCGGACCTGTTGGCCTTGGTCCGCAGTAGCGATTCGGTATAGTTGAGAAGCAGGATCGGGTTCGTGGAGAGCTTCGAGGGGCTTTCCTGGAAGCGTTTCGCAGCCTCCCCGTACTCTTTCAAACTGAAGGCGATCTGCCCAAGAATTGCCTGCAGATCTTCGTTGTCCGGGTCCTTTTGAGCCCGCTCCAAGAGTATCTTTCGGGCCTCCGGCAACCGGCCTGTTTGAAGGAGTTCCGAAACGGTTTTCTGCCACGGCGTCTGTGACCATCCGAAACAGAAGAAGAGAAAAAAGACAGAACTTCGTACTAGATATGACCAGCGCAGCCCGGCAGGCAACACCATGCTCCAATGCTAGCAGAGGTGCGAAGAGGGTGGAATGACCACAAATAGATCCCGGCTGCCTTATTCCAGTGGTTCGGGGCCACGCCATCCTCGGCCTGTTTCCGGCCTCGGTTGACCGGCTGTTCAGCGCAAAATACAATTCGGACAATGGGCCGTTGGGCCGCGCCGGCCGTGTTTTTTCTCCTGGTTTCCTCAGAACTTCGGGCCCAGGAGCTTCCCCCCATTCCTCAACTCTTGCCCCGGCAGAGGGAGGTTCTCGAGCCCAAATTGCAGCAAGCCTATGCCAAGGTGCTGGAATTTCCGAACGACGTGGAAGCCAACGGCCGCCTGGCAATGACCTTCCATGCCTTCGACCAGTTCAATCTGGCAGCAGTTTTTTATCAAAGAAGCGACCTGCTGCAATCAGGGACTTTTCGTTGGCCATACTACCTGGGCGTCGTGCGCGGAGCCGAAGGGAAGACCAGCGAGGCGATCGGCATATTGCGCAAGGCGGCCGCGGTTGACCCGGACTATCTTCCCGCCCGAGTCCGATTGGCCGATCTTCTGCTGGCGACCCACAATCAGGAGGAAGCAAAAACAATCTACGAGCAAGTGCTCAAGCGACATCCCGACTGTTCGCAAGCGCACTACGGAATGGGCCGGATCCAGTCCTCCCAGGGTCAATGGCAAGCCGCAATTCAAAGCTACGGCAGAGCCTTGACATCGTCCCCGGGTTACGGCGCGGCCTATTTCGCTTTGGCAACAGCCTATCGACAGATGGGAATGCCGGATCAATTTCAAGAAAACATACGGCTCTTTCAGCAGAATCGGGGGAAGAGTCCACAGTTGGATGATCCTCTCCTCGACACGGTGGCCGCCCTGCGATCCCACGCAGAGTATTACTTCAAGGAGGGGCTTCGGCTTCAAGAGGAGGGCCGGATCGAACTGGCCATCGTTGAATATCAACGGGCTCTGAAGGAAGATCCGCAGTACGCCCGGGCGCATGCCAATCTGTGCCTGGCCCAACTGCTCATGAAACGGTTGGACCAGGCCGAGCGCCACTGTCAATCGGCTCTCCAGCTGGATCCGAACATTCACGAAATCCGCCACAACCTGGGATTGCTCCGCCGCCTTCAGGGTCGAAACCGGGAAGCTGAGGAAGCCTTTCGGGAGGCATTGGAAATCGATCCCTTTTACGCCGAATCCCACTACCTTCTGGGGGCGGTTCTGGCCCAGCAAGAACGTCTGGAGGATGCCGAGCACCATTTTCGGCAGGCGGTCGGGAACCAGCCCGATTACCGGACAGCCCATTTTCAGTTGGGTCTCCTGCTTCAGAAACAGGGGAGGGATGCGGAAGCCGTCCCCCATTTCCTGAAGACCGTAGCCGTAGAGGATGAGAGAACTCCCGTGTATCTGTACCTGTTGGCCCACAGCTATGCCCGCCTGGGTGACCTGAATAAAGCCATCGAATCTGCCACACGAGCCCGGGAAACGGCGCTTTCGGTGGGGAAGGGTGAATTGGCGGTTGACCTGGAGAAGTTTCTGCGGCAGTTGCAGCAAGCAGGCAAACGGCCATGAGAGAGATGGCGGGCCTTCCCGCCCGGGGCGCTTGCCCGCGGCCTGCGGGCAGGCTCCTGGTCACCCTGCTATGGGGAGCTTTCGTCTGGCCTTCTCTTGGGGCTCAAGACCCGTCCACTCCAACTCCGCTTTTCACGGAAGTGGCCTCCCGGGTGGGGCTGGATTTCAAACACTTCAACGGAGCCGGCGGGAACTTTTACCTGCCTGAAATCGTGGGCTCGGGAGCCGCCCTGTTGGACTACGACGGCGACGGCGACCTGGATGTCTACCTGGTGCAGGGCACGATGCTGGAACCGGGCAAGAGTCCCTCCCAGTCCTGGTTTGCTCCTGGCCCTGGGTGGAGGCCGGGGCACCGGTTGTATCGAAACGAACTGATCCCCGGGGGAGGTCTCAAGTTCAGGGAGGTCACCGCGGAAGCCGGGGTCGACTCGGTCAGCTACGGGATGGGGGTGGCGGTAGGAGATTACGACAACGACGGAGATCTTGACCTTTACCTGACCAACTACGGACCCAACCTGTTGTATCGCAACAACGGGGACGCGACCTTCACCTTAATGAAGGGAATGGGAGCCGAAGATTCCCGTTGGACCACCAGCGCCGCCTTTTTGGACTACGATCGCGATGGCGACCTCGACTTGTTCGTGACGAATTACGGAAATTTTACTGTCGAAGGAAACAACCCCTGCCACAACAAGATGGGTCTCCGGGATTATTGTGATCCCAGTGCCTATCGACCCATCCCGGATCGTCTCTTCCGGAACGAGAGGGGCCGGCAATTTGTCGACGTGACAGAGGATGCCGGACTGGGGGCCGCCTTTGGAACCGGGTTGGGAGTCATCTGTGCCGATCTAAACGGTGACGGCTGGACGGATATCTACGTCGCCAATGACAGAAATCCCAATCAGCTCTGGCTCAACCGGGGTAACGGAAGCTTCGAAGAGGCGGGGTTGTTTTCAGGGACGGCGTTCAACGTCGATGGCCATGCGGAAGCCAGCATGGGGGTCACGGCCGCCGATTTCAACAACGACGGCAGCGAAGACCTCTTCATGACTCATCTCACCGAAGAGACCCACACGCTCTATCTGAACGATGGCGGCGGCGGTTTTTCCGACCAGACCAGCCGTTTCGGATTGACCCAGGTTCACAATTACACCGGTTTCGGCACCCGGTGGTTCGACTACGACAATGACGGGCACCTGGACCTGTTCATGGCCAACGGCGCGGTGCGAATGACGCGGCTGGCCGAACCGGCCGACTACGCTTACGATCAGATCAACCAACTG
>JAJDTT010000223.1 GCA_022827025.1 Acidobacteriota bacterium | reverse complement strand
CAGAGCATCCGCCGCAAGCCGCTTCAACTCGCTCTCCGAGAGGACTTGGCAGACCTCATCGGGTGTGAGTCCCTCCACCTCCTGAAGGGGCGCAAAGACCCCATACCGGTATTCCACCTTAATGCTCATGGTCCATTCACTCACGCAGTAAACGGGCAGCACTGCCAGACTTCCCCGGAGTGCCCACTGGCCCCGTTCGAACCCGCGGCTATGTGGCCACCCAGTTGTAGCCTTCGCCTCGGGAGATGAACGGCCCCCAAGGCTGCTTGTCCAGCACCTTCTTGGCGAGGCGCAGGAAGTTCCCGCCGATGAGCTTCCGGATCTCGGCGTCACTGAATCCGCGGCAAACCAGTCCCACCGTGTAGTAGGGCCAGTTGCTCCACGACATGGGCCGGGGCGGATAGTTGGGCATGAAGGTCAGATCCGAGGGGATGCCCACGTGGTCGATGCCGGCCACCTTGACGGCGTGTTCCACGTGGGGAAACCAGGCGTTGAAGGAAAAACCGGAGTCCGGATCGGGCGACAGGTATCCGGCATACATACCCGCGAGACCCCCATTCCGGGCCAGCGTACGAAGATAATCGTCGTCTTCGTTCTTGTAGTTGTCGTAGATGGCCCGGCAGCCCGTGTGGGCATTGATGACCGGTTCGCCGGAGGCCTCGATGGCATCCAGCCCTGACCGGTGCCCGCAGTGGGCCAGGTTGACGATGATTCCCAATTCGTTCATCCGGCGAACCACCCGCTTGCCGAGCAAGCTGAGTCCCGAGTCTCTGTCGCCATCGAAATCGTCCGATGAGGCCAGGCTGTTCTTCTCGTGATACGTCAACTGAGAGGCTCGGACTCCCAGGGCGAAGAAGAGGTCCAGGGTCTGAAGCGGATCGGGAGTCATGGCGAACCAGTTGGCGCCATGAAGGTGCAGGAGGACGGCGACCTTTTCGTCCTGCCGGGCTGCATCCAGGTCGTCCGCTCCCGATACGCGCACGGCGTCGGCCTTGATCTTGTCGTAGACAAAGCCGGCCCGCGCCGTGTGCTGCAGGCCGGCGCGGAAGCTGGGTTCACTGAAGTGCCCCACGTCTTCCACCGCCAGGTCCACGCCGGCCAGGCGGTACAGATTCCGGTAGTCGTCCCGCCACTGTGGGTCGAAGGCAGATTCAAAAGCCTTCATGTCCCGCCATCGGTTGAGCACCCGCTGTCGGACTTCCTCCGGGTCCAGACCGTCCCTCTCCAGCTTGTTCCGGTAGCTCTCCAGCTCGCGCTTCAGACGGTCGCCCTTCCAGATGAAGAGAGGGTCCGCCACATAGAGGCAGCCGCAGACGTCGGCGACGTAGCTGCTGTAATGCAGCTCGAAACCCCGTTCCAGTTGGCTTCGGGTGGGCTTCAGCTCCTCAAGAGCCAGATGCCGGCAGGCGTCGACCACCTTCCGGATCTCCGGCCGAAGCGTGACCGGACGGAAGTCCTCCGGAACCGGATTGGTCCTCTGGGTCCAGACATGGGGCGGGAGTGCCGCGCCTGCCAGGGAGGCCCCGACGAATCCACGCCTTGTGAGCTTTGTCATTTTTCCTGTTCCCCTTCGGCTACGGTGTGATTGTCGCTTGGCACGGTTTATTTGGAGGTTTTTTATACGTTAGTAAGGATTTTATGTGGCGACCAGAGTCCGGCGGAATCCCGGAAGCATAAGATTGGGAGCGGCGGTTTCCAACCGCCGAACTCCGGCGTAAACATTTGGCGAGGATGACTGGGCGACTAGAAATCGCCCTTCCTGTCAGTTGGAGGCTCTTTCGATTCGGTACAGATGAGTGTCGCTACGAATCAGGAGCGACCGGCCGGCGATGGCCATGGAGGCCAGGGTCCGTCCGTCCAGTTGGTTTTCGGCCAACTTGTCGAAACGCTGCCCCGGCCTGATGACCGTCGTCTGCCCGTCTTCGTCGAGAAAGAAGATCTTGCCGTCGGCGAAGGCCGGAGAAGCGGAGAAGTTCCCTCCCAGCCGTTCCCGCCAGTGCAGAGTCCCGTTCCTGGCGTCCAGGCAGGTGAGGACGCCTCCGTCGCTGACGAAATAGATCTCCCTTCCCACGATCAGAGGGGAGGGCGTGATGGGAACTCCCCGCTCCCACGTCCAGGCCACGTGCGACTGGGTGACGTCTCCGCGCCCGTCGGGCCGAACGGCATACAGGACGGGCCGGCCCAGCGCGGGATTGACCAGGTAGACCAGACCGTGGACGAAGAGGGGCCGGGGAACCTGGGAGAAGCCGACGTAGCGGATCCACCAGAGCTTCTTGCCGGTGTTCAGCTCGTAGGAGACGGCCACGTTGCCGCCGGTGCTGATCACCTGACGCACACCGGCGGCGGCAATCACGAGAGGCGTCGAATAGGCCATGTCGCCGTCGACGCGCAAGGTCTTCCAACGCATGGTGCCGTCGTTCTTGTCCAACGCGGCAACGAACTGCGTATCGGTGCCGTCGCAACTGATCAGGAGCAGGTCATCCGCGATCGCCGGTGTCGACCCGGGGCCGTACTGCTCCACGTAGCGCAGGACCCGGCTCTTCCAAAGGATCTTGCCCCGGGCGTCGAGGGCCGCAGTGCCGAAGTTTCCGAAATGGACGTAGACCCGATCCTTTTCCAGGATGGGCGTGGGAGAGGCCGACGAGTTTTTCGTGTGCAGCGAGGGCGGGCCCTCCAGCGCGATGACTTCGACGTCGTGGAGGAGCCGGCCCGAAGCGAAGTCGAACCCCAGGGCGCGAAGCGAATGGCGTCCCTGCGGTGAATCTTCCCCGGAAAGCCCGGTGGTCAGCCAGACCTTGCCGTCACGCACGACGGGCGAGGACCAGCCTTGTCCGGGAACAGGAACTTTCCAGACGACGTTCTCGGCTTCGCTCCAGTCCAGAGGCAGATCGACGGCATCCGAGTGACCTTGGGCCGTGGGCCCGCGAAACTCGGGCCAATCCTGGCCCGAGAGTGGGCTCAGATTAAGAGTTGACAACAGGAGGAGACTCACACCGATGAATCGACTCGTGCGTTCTATGAACCCTCGATCCGACCTCCGACCCACCGATGAGGAGTGCGGACCGAAGAGGGCGCCCACAAGGGGCGCCCCTACGATATGTTCTTCGTCCGTTTGCATAAGTCTATGATTTTAAGGGACTAACCGTCGTTCCGCACAGACTCGCCGAGTTTGCAATTCCCCCCACCCATTTTGACCTCACGGGAAATCTGCTGCACGCGGACCTGCCCATAGGTGGAGCCCGAATCCAGACCTTGACGGCCGATTCGGAAGAACTCGTGGCGGGAACCGGCAGTCCGTCAGGGGGACGCGAGAAACGCCAGATCGTCCATCTTCCAGACGTTGAGCTGGTGCGTAGCGACGCCCATGATGCTGATGAGTGCGCCGTCCTCCACCGACTGGGGTGAGGAACTGAAGTAACCGGTGATGTCCAGGACATCCATCACCTGGCCGTCCAGTGTCCAGTAGACGGTGTTGGCGTCGTCGGTCAGGTAGACCCCCCAGCGCCGGGGACGCTCCAGCAGGTCTTTGATCTCCGCCTCTTCGCGGTAGACCCGGGTGGCCAGCGCCATACAGGGAACGGTCACATAGGGACCGCCCGTTGCGATGGCCGCCTCATGCGCGACCCTGAGCTCCTGGGGGCTCATGTTCCTGCCCTCTTCCGTCCCGAAGGCGTCCCTCGGGTACTTGTCGAAGTCATCGGGCCGGAGACCGCGCACCAGGTAGACGAAGAGCCCGTCGTCCCGCAACAGGTCGAAATGGAGCTGTATGCCCCGGTCCTCGTCCTCCTGGCCGCCCACGAAACCGTGCCAACTGCCCAGGGTGATGCTCCACGCCTGGACCAGTTGACCCCGCTCGTTCATTTCCTCGGGGTAGTCCTCGTGGCTGAAAACGCCGACGGTCACCTCCGCGCCGTTGGTCCCGGCCAATCCGGGATTGAAATACTTCCCGGTGGTGCCGAATCCGCCCAGGACGGCTTCGCCGGGACCTGGAGGGGGCGCACGCTCGACTTCCAGCAACCAGTGTCCGTCCCGGATTCGCGCCCGGGCCATCGGCATGCGGGTCCACCGTTTCAGGTCGAATTGGTCCGGCGGACCGTAAGCCTGGTTGAAATCGTCGCTGAACTGAACCGTCAACTTGGCCTTGGTGGCTTCGTGCTCCTCCTGCGTCACCAGGCTGGGAGCCGCCGTCCCCTCGGCTGCGGCTTCCTCAGCTACCGGGGACTCTTGGGAGGGACCGGCGCAACCCGGTCCGGCAACAATGACGGCAACCGCCGCCAGTACGCCCATCCACTGCCACACGATTCTATTGCTCATGGTTTCACCTCATTCTGAATCGGAGCCCGGCCCGTCGGGTTCCTTGACTTCCAACTGCTGGTTGGCCCGGATGGGTCCCGAAATGACTTGGCGTTCCCCAGAGGGCCAGATCACCTCGATCCGTTCCACGAGACTCGCATTGCCCAGTCCGAAGTAAAGGGGCAGCCGGCTCTGCGAGAGATAGCCCGATTTTCCGTCGTGGACCCGAGTATAGCTTCGGGCTTCCGTTTGCAGCGTCACTCGGGCGCCAAGACCGTCCCGATTGCTTCGCTCGCCCTGCAGCTTCACCTTCAGATAGCTGATCGACTTTCTCTCGGCCAGATCGCTGACCAGCACCATCGGTTCGGAGTTGAACTCGTTGGTGACGACGTCCTGGTCGCCGTCTCCATCCAAGTCGAATATCACCGATGAGCGGGTACCCAGGGCGGCCCAGACCACGAATCGCCCGCTTCGACCCTGGCACCCGGAATGGTTTTTGTCCACCCCGTCACAGTCCAGATTGAACCAGGGTCCGGCAGTGCGGTTCCCGCGCCTGGGCTCCACTCCCAGTATGAACTCGCTGTCCCGAAAGGACTTCCCCTGGTCGTTGAGCAGGATTGAATTAATCCCGTACCGAAATGGATAGTTCATGCTCGACGCGATGAAGGCATCAATGTAGCCGTCGGCATTCAGGTCTCCGGCGCTGAGTCCCCAAGGCCAGTAGTTCTCGGCGCCGATCTTGTCGGAGACTTCCTGGAATTGTCCCTGGCCCTGGTTGAGAAAAAACGCATTCCCATAAATGCTCTGCTCCTTCGGAACCGCCAGGCGCGAAGGAGTCCATTGCATGTTCGACTTGAGCTTCTCGAAGAGGGGAGGGATGGCTTCGCTCATGTCCGAATGCATGTCGGTGAGAAAGATGTCCATGCGCCCGTCGTTGTCGAAATCGAAGACCTGGATCCCCATCGAGCCCCAAGGGGTCTTGGGAAATAACTCGCGGCTCTTCTTGACGAATTTCCGGCCCTCCACGTTTTCGTAGTACTCGTCGTTGCCCTGCATGTTCAGGACGTAGAGGTCGGGCCAACCGTCCCGGTTGACGTCGATGGGATTGGCGTCGCCGCTCCAACCTTCATCGACGATTCCCATTTTCTCGGAGACCTCCTCGAACCGGCGATTGCCCAGGTTCCTGTAGAGCAGGCTCTTCTCCGTACGCTCCGGCCGCAGGTGCCCGCCGAAGGCATCGTCCACCCCGACGAAGTAACCTCCTCTGCCGACCTGGTCGGTCGTGTAAACGCCCACATTGGTCACGAACAGGTCCAGGAGGCCGTCTCGATCGAAATCGAAGAACACGCTTCCGGATGAGTGCCCGGAGTAGACGAGGCCCGATTCACTGGTCACGTCCTTGAACTGGCCCTTCCCCCGGTTTTCGAACAGGATGTTGCCCTGACGCACGGTGGTGACGAAGAGGTCGGCGTCCCCGTCGTTGTCGACGTCGGCGAAGGAGGCCCCCACACTGATCCTGTCGGCCAAGCCGACTCCCGCCACTTCGGTCATGTCCCGGAACCGGCCGCGTCCCAGGTTTTTCCAGAGTTGATTGGCTCCGATCTGGTTGAGGAAATAGATGTCCTCAAGCCCGTCGCCGTCCACGTCCGCGGCGGCGATTCCGTTCCCGTGGTCGTAGTGCACCGGTTTCCAGTGCTTCCCCGAATCATCCACAATCCGGTGAAGGAACTCGATTCCGCTCTCTTCGACGCGGTCCGAGAACCGAAAATCGTGAAACACGCCGAAGGTGTCCTTGCTTTCGACCTGCAATTCCTTTCGGACCTCCATCCATTCCGGCGCCAGCACCGTGTCCGGAATCGCCAACACCTGCGCGGCCGCCCGGGCGTCGTCCTTTTGCCCGGAAGCTTCCCGGCCCCAACCGAAAAGGACCAGAGCCAGGACGCCCGCCGTCATCCAGCCCCCCGAACGCCCCAAGAATGGATGTGCGAGAATCGCCTGCCCGGCCAGATGCGTTTTCCCCATGATTCACCGAGTCCGGCTACCGCTCCGTTAGACCCAGTATACTGCCGACTCCCCTTCTCGGCAGACCTCCCGCGGGTCTGAGATCCGGCCCTTCAATCGTAACCGCAAGGTCGTCCCGAATTGCGGCGCAACGTGACGTAACGGCCGGACGCTACGCCGGGCCAGACCTCGCATCTGCCGTCCGGCCATTCGACGGCGACGCCCTCTATCTGCGTGGCTTCGCCGAGACCGAAAAGGACCCGCCCGTCATGGGCGCTGAGATAGCTGCCGTCGGTGCGGCAGCGGTGCCGGAGGGGCGATAGACCGTCTCGCAATACCGCGACTCCCGCCTGAACGATCCCGGCGTAGGGGGTCTTCTCGCCTTCCAGGCGCACGCCCAGCCAGCGCCGGCTCGACGACGCCTGGTTGAGCAGTAGCCGCACCGGTCCGTTGTTGTTGGAGACCACCACATCCACGTCGCCATCGTCGTCCAGGTCCCCGAAGGCCGCTCCGCGGCTGACCTCGACCAGATCCAGTCCCGGTCCGGCGGCCGAGGGGGCCACTTCCCGGTACTCGCCCCCGCCGTGGTTCCGAAAGAGCTGGTTCTTCTGGGCGTAGGGATAGGACGAATCGGAGGGCTGGTTCTCGTCCACGGTGACCGCCCCGTTGGCCACGAACAGGTCCAGCCAGCCGTCGTGATCGTAGTCGAACCAGAGGGTGCCGAAACCGGTGTAGGGGACACTCGCCTGGGCCAGCGCAAACCGGGAGGTGGCGTCGGTGAACCCCGTGGCCAGATCGCTCAGGTAGAGGGTATTGGTCTCCCGCTGGTTGTGGGTGACGAAGAGGTCCTCGTCCCCGTCGCCGTCAAAATCGGCGGCAGTCACGCCCATGCCCGCCTCCGCCACGCCGTCGGCGTTGTAGGCGACGCCGGACATCAGCCCGAAATCCTCAAAGCCTTCCTCGCCGCCGTTGATCCACAGTTGATTGGGGGTCCCGTCATTGGCGACGTAGACATCCAACCTGCGGTCCCGGTTGGCGTCCACCGCAATGACGCCCAATCCGGCCCCGAAGGCGGCGCCCAGCCCGGCCTCCTCGCTGACGTCTTCGAACCTGCCGTCTCCCCGGTTCCGGAACAGCCGGTCCGGCACCGACTCGTAGACGCTGGGCGAACAATAGTCCCGGCGGCTCTCGCCGCAGACCTTGTTCCCCCTGACGGTGAAGGAGACGTAGTTGGCGACGTAGAGGTCCAGACGGCCGTCCCCGTCGTAGTCCAGGAATGAGGCGCTGGTGCTGAACCGGGGGTCGTCCACGCCGGCGTCCCGGGTCACGTCCTGGAAGGTCCCGTCGCCGCGGTTCCGATACAACACGTTGGGTCCGAAATTGGTCAGGTAGAAGTCCAGGTGGCCGTCCCCGTCGTAGTCGCCGACGGCCAGCCCCATGCCGTACCCTTCGTGTCCCACACCGGCGTCGCCGGTGGCATCGGTGAACCCGAGCCGGCCCGTCTCCTTCAACTGGTTGCGGAAAAGGCGGTTGCGCGGCGGCCACCGTCCGGGGAATGGAAACAGGGATTGGGAGCGGGTCTTGGCCGGGTCCAGCAACGCTCCCTGGACCAGGTAGACGTCCAGGTCGCCGTCCCCGTCGTAGTCCAGCAGGCCGACTCCGGAGCCCATGATCTCGGGCAGATGGTACTCCCCGGTGGCGCCGGTGAAATGATGGAAGTCCAGTCCGGCTTCGCGGGCCGCTTCCCGGAATGCGGGTTCATCCCCGGCCTCCAGCAATCCGCCGGTCAGGACTCCGGCCAATGCCAGCACGATAACCAGCAGGAAACGGCTCACGGGAACCCTCCGCTTATTCCGCGCCAAGAGCGTTCATCCCCTCCAGCCGGCTCAGGAGTTCCTCGATTTGGCGCAGCAGGGAATGCTGGTTGGACGCGGCGGCCATCTGCTTCGCCTTCAGCGCAGCCTCCCTGGCCTCCTGAAACTGTTTCAACTGGATCCGGGCCAGGGCCAAGGTGTGCAGATACACGGGCGTGCCCTCGTCTTCGGGTTCCAGTGTCCTCTCCAGGTGCCCGACCGCTTCCGCCGGCTTGCCCTGGGTCATGAGCAGGCGGGCCAGGTTGAAGTGCGGGAGATGGAAATTGGGCTCGTACCGGATGGCCAGACGGAAATGCCGCGCCGCGTCTTCGGCCTGACCCTTCTGCGCCAGCAGATACCCCAGATTGTTGTGACTCAGGGAGTGATAAGGGTTGATCTCCAGGGCCTTTCTCAGCGCTTCCTCGGCCTCGTTCATGCGGCCGGTCATGCCCAGGAACATGCCGAAGTTGTAGTGGGTCTTGTACATGCCCGGATCGATGGCCACCGCCTTGCGGTAGTGTTCCTCCACCTTCACCGGGTCACGCAACACGACGTACAGGGAAGAGAGGTTCCCGTGGACCACCGAGTGATCCGGATCGATTTCCAGGGCCTTCAGAAAAGCAGTCTCCGCGGCCCGGAAATCGCCTCGGTCACGAAGGGCGATCCCCTCTTCCAGGTACCAGGTGGCTCCGGAGGCGAGGGACTGGATCGCGTCCAGCAACGGATCCTGACGGGGAGGCTCCTTGGTCGAGCTTCGCCGGAACTGGACGAGATGCTCCCGCATCCTGGCTCCGTCGCCCAGGTTCCGGTAGGCCAGACCGAGAGCGTAGTGGCTGGCCCCGAATTCAGGGAACAACTCGCATGCCTTTCGGAAGTGTTCGACCGCTCCCGGCAGATCACCCGTGTCGGCGTGGACCCGCCCCAGACCATAGTGGCCCGTTGCCGAGCCGGGATGGTCCCGGATGATCCGTTGGTACGCCTCGCGGCTCTCATCCGCCCGGCCCAGTTGCCGAAGGACGTCCGCCAGCGCCAGGCGCGCAGGGAGGCCGTCTGGCTTGAGCGCCACGGCCTTGCGAAACACGGACGCCGCTCCCTCCAGCGTTCCCAGCGGGACCCGGACGACTCCCAGGTAGTAGACCCAGGGAAAGTGATCGGGGGCCAGCAGATGGGACCTGAGATAGAGTGGCTCCGCCAGCTTGTATCGCTCATGGGCGTGGAGGATCATTCCCAGCCGGCCGCTGGCCTCCGCGGACTTGGGTTCCGAGCGCAGCCGGTTCGCGGCCGCCTCGATCCGTTGCCACGCCGTGGCGTCGAATTCATCCTTCCACGGGGCCAGATTCGGGACGGGGGGAAGTTCTTCCGCCGGCGCCGGCATCGCGAAGGAGACCGTGAAGCTCAGGCTCAGAACCAGAAGAACCGCGCTCACGCTCCTCATCCGCCGTTCTCCCGACATCCTCAGTCTTCCCGTCTTCCGGCTCATTGGCTCGTCACCATTTTACCGCTGCCCCGATAGAGAACCGTATACTGGTCGATGGGCAGGCCGCTCCACTCCTCCACCTTTCCGTCCGTCCATTCGGCGCGAACCTTCAACACCCGTGTCTCGTCTCCCAGTCCGAAGAGCAGCCTGGAATCGTTGGCGGAGGCGTAGCTCCCGTCGGTCCGGACCCGTCGCCAGAGTGCCCGGTCCCCCGGCAGGAATACACCCACCCGGGTGCCCAGCAGGTCCCTCTTGAGCCGCCGGTCCATCAATCGCAGTCCCAGCCAATGGCGCCGTTGGCCCATGTGGTTGATCAACAGCCGCACCGGGCCATTGTTGTTGAACACCAGGACATCCGTGTCGCCGTCGTTGTCCACATCCCCGAAGGCTCCGCCCCGGCTCACTTCCGAGAGTTGGAAAACCGGGCCGGCCCCGCCGGTCACGTCCTCGAACCGCCCGCCGCCCACGTTGCGGAAGAGTTGATTGGGCTGATGCAGCGGATAGGGGTCGTTTTTCTTGGCCAGAGCGTCGAGGGTGTCAACATGACCGTTCACGGCCAGGACATCCAGCCAGCCATCGTTGTCGTAGTCCAGGAAGGCCGTTCCGAATCCGGTGTAAGGGACGCTGGGGGGCGCGAGCCGGGTCCCGGAGGAGTGGTCCTCGAACCAGCCGGTGCCGTCATTGAGATAGAGGGTGTTGGTCTCGTTCAGGAGATGGGTCATGAACAGGTCTTCGTCCCCGTCGTTGTCGAAGTCCGCCGCGTCCACGCCCATGCTCGACTCCGCCTTTCCGTCCTTGTTGAAGGCGCAGCCGGCCAGCAACGCTTCGTTGCTGAAGGTTCCGTCTTTCTGGTTCATCCAGAGGTGGTTGGGCCGCTGGTCGTTGGCCACGTAGAGGTCGATCCAGCCGTCCTGGTTGAAGTCGGCCGTGACCACCCCCAGCGACCCGTTGTACTGGCGGGCGATCTGGGAGGGGGCCGACACGTCCTCGAAGGTGCCGTCTCCGCGGTTGCGAAACAACTGGTCCGGGACCGGCTCGTAACTGAGCGGACCGCAATAATCGACGCGTCCGGTAATACCGAAACAGTCCTTGGTGTAGGAGAAGCTGAAGTTGACGTAGTTGCCCACGAAGAGATCGAGCCAACCGTCGCGGTCGTAGTCCAGGAACCCCGCGCTGACGCTCCAGCGGGGCGCGGCTTCTTCCGGCAGCGCGGCCTCGCTGAAGCTGCCGTCGCCGTTGTTGCGAAACAACTGATTCCGCCCGAAGTTGGTCACGTAGAGGTCGATCCAACCGTCGTTGTCAACGTCGGCCACCGCCGCCCCCATTCCGTATCCGGTGGCCTCGATTCCGCTCTCCTTGGTGACATCGGTGAAACGCAGCTTCCTGCTCCCGTCCGATCGGACCTCCAGGTCGTTCCGGTACAGACGGTCCCTCGGGGGCAACGGGACTCGCGGCGGAAAGAGGGCTTCTTTCAGGACCTTCCCCGGCCCCAGCATGTTGCCCTGGACGATATAAAGGTCCAGGTCCCCGTCGTTGTCGTAGTCGAAGAGGGCGCCGCCGGACCCCACCACTTCACAGAAGTACTTCTCCCCCGACATCCCGTTGAAATGCACGAATTCGATCCCGACCGCCTGAGCCTGGTCGGTAAAGACGGCCGGGGTGGAGGCCGCGAAGCCTGAAATGAAGAACAGGCTCAAAACCGATAGACGGGCACCGGCGACGGGCGTCCGTCCGTCTCGTTGGGCCCGGCGTTGCCCCGTTCGCCGGTTCATCGTTCCGTCACCGCTTTACCGCTCCC
>JAJDTT010000108.1 GCA_022827025.1 Acidobacteriota bacterium | reverse complement strand
GGGAACTGGTAGCTACCACAGATCCGTCGTCGGGAGTCCCGGACAGCACATCAGCCGGTCTGTATCCGTGGCTGGGTAGCCTACTGGTCATTGGCGTACTGCTCCGTCTGATCTGGTTGGGTGTCGGGTTCTACCGGCTCCATCGCCTGCAGCGTAGAACCACACGCCAATCTCTGTCGCGCCATCTTCAGACTCTCGAGGAAGAGGTGGGTGTCTCCGCCGACTATCGCGTATCGGGCGAGGTCGCCGGGCCCGTCACGTTCGGCTGGTTGCGGCCTGTGATCATCCTCCCCGAATCGTTCGTCCAACTGGAGGAGGGGATGCAAAGGGCCTTGGTCTGCCATGAGCTGTTGCATGTGAAGAGAAGGGACTGGTTGTGGAATACGGCAGACGAATTGGTGCGGACCCTATTCTGGTTTCACCCGGCCTTTCACTGGTTGATGCGCCGGATTCAGTTGACCCGGGAGCAGGTTGTGGATGAACAGGTCGTCCACCTATTAGGCTCCCGGAAAACGTATCTCCATTCTTTGGTAGAAATCGCGAAGCGGGCCAGTCAGACAGTAGCCCTTCCTGCTCCTCTGTTCCTTGAGGAGTGTCAACTCCGCAATCGCGTGCGGCTACTGCTCCAACTCCATGGAAGGAGACGATCCAAGATGAAGACGGCTCTTTCTTTGGCGTCGTGTATCGGGTTACTGGTAGTGACTGGATGGTGGAGCCTGTCTGCTTTGCCGCTGGCACGGCCTTCCGTCGCTCGCCTCTCGCAAGCGGAACCTGGTGTAGTCCAGCAAGTGCCTCCTGCCGTAGAGGGCCCCATTCCAATTTCTGTGGCAGGAAATGTAATGGCGGAAAAACTGCTCCATCGGGACGGTCCCGAGTACCCGCTGGTTGCCAAAATTGCACGCGTGGAAGGAGTTGTCGTCTTGCGGGTCCTCATCGACAGAAGCGGTGCAATGCAGGAAGCAAAAGTAGTTCAGGGTCACCCCGTCTTGCGGGATGCGGCTTTGGAATCACTGAAAAGTTGGCGCTGGGAGCCGTTCAGGGTCGATGGGGAAGCAGTCACGGCAAGTACAACCGTCACTTTCAATTTCGTCCTCAAGCAAGGCGCGCGAAAACCCGGGCTCTGGCTTCGAATCGACGGTTCCGGGAGCCTCTGGGACGGAGAGCAGAAACTGAGCGTGGAACTCATTCTCCGGCGGGCCAGAGAAGTCGGAAACGCGGTGGTGATCCAGCCGAATCCTGACGTTCCCGGCACCTTGCTCATGGACACGGTCGAGTACCTGAAGCAGTCGGGGCTCGACCACGTCTTTGTACCTGGCGCCGGTCCGATGGAGTTTTGATCCGACTTCCTGGCATGCCTTGAATTGGCAATCCGAATCTAAGACGGGGGGACAGCATGAGCAGTCTGATTTTTTTTCGGCGTTCTTGGGCCTAGTTGGGGCAAAGTACACCGTCGATGAAGTGCAACAGGAATACAAAAGGATTTTCCAAATTGAGGTCGGGGAGCACCCGGAATTCGGTCCGTATATGAATACGGAGACCAACAAGCTAGACCGTGAGCACTTCCTCCACGATTTTGTCGAAGACAACTATTGGCTGATTCATTATCTCCAGGCAAATAGGCAGGAAGAAGACTACGGTAAGCTGCAGGACTTGAGAGACAGCCCCGCTGCGCTCGCAGAGCATTATCATCGCGTCTTGGTGGAGGATGACAGTTTCAATGCGTCTCTTCTCACTCTGGTCGGCAGGTATCTCAGTAGCCAAGGGATGGAATTGATCGGCCATTCGAACGCAGCCAGAGAGACGATAACCGCCGACCAGTTGACCCGAATCGCCGTACGGTTCTTTTTCCCGAATCAGATAACAGAAGAAGGGAGGATCAAAGCGTCGATATGTGTCGGGATTCACGGGTTGAACGACTATGAGGGCGAGCGGGATTTGATGTTGGAAGCGTTCTGCTATGAAGCAATCTTCAACGAGTTGGGATCACGACAGTACGGCATGCTGGACGAGTTCAGATCGATCCTGGGCCGAGTCAGAGGTCTTCAACTGTCCAAGGACAAGGAGATGAAACTCAACCGGGCTCAAGGAGCCGTTTGGGCGCTGCTTGCTTCGAATGCGACGCTCCGAAAAATTCTTTCAGACGCTTATGCGGGAAAGCGCGGCATCCTGCCCTTCGCCATAGAGGACTTTGATCCGTGAACCGTACGTTGCCTCAAGGCAATTCGCCGAAGCCGCCAAGGGCGATTTCCCAACTCGTTCCCATCCTCCAGCCGGCTGGCGGGAACATTCGGAGTGGACGGATATCCGCGCCACTACATTCTCGAACGGGACGGCTACATTGTTTGGGAGGCTCAAGGGGCCAATCCGCAAAACATCAAATTGCTTGGAACGATGCTTGAGAGATTGTTGAACGGACAGGCGGGCGCCGCGGGGGAAGCGAGAACATGATCGAGGAACAAGAATGAACCTGGAAATGTGGCTGTCCAACCTCTGGTTCTACCGCCTTCAGAGGGAGTCGCGGAATGGTTAAGGACATTGGCAAGTCAGTTTGGCCCAGTCTGGCCGCGTTGTGGATTGTGAGCAGCGTATCCTGCCAGTTTTGGCAGGTGGGGAGCGATTCCAGCGATGGATCAGTGACTCAAAGGATAGAAGTTCGGTATGAGGCAGACCTGCTACCGGAAAGGAACGATCCTCCCTTCGCTGCGGAGTCTGAGTGCGGGGTGCAGTCGATCAACAACGGGATTCTGAATATTGAGGACAACGTCTCTGAACGTCGCCCTGGAGGTTCCAGATGCAAGTTCTACTTCCGGAACGATCCAATGACGAGTTTGGATGACGCCGTGATGGAGTTCCGTACACGGGTGCATTGGGTTGGTGCGCCGGGACAAAGTCGATCTGTGCAAGCAGGGTTCTTCGATGGAACCAAGATCATTCTCTTGGGTCTTTCGACCACCAGCGTTCAGTTCATGGCACGCCAAGGCATAGAAATTCCTGAGTCTCGAGTCCATCTGGATACGACGGAGTTTCATACCTACAAGGTTGTGAAACATAGTGACGTAGCAGTTGACATATTTGTTGACGGAGAGTTGAAGATCAGAATCTCGTATGAGTCGCTGTCAGATTACTCAACCGGTGCTGCTCCGAGGCAAGCGTTTGGAGCTGGATCGAGCTGGGGAACGTCGAACTCTGACTGGGATTTCGTCAACTACACGATCACCCGGCGTCCGCAGCCAGACAGTAGCACGGCATCTGACACCTCAGATTCCCATCAAGACAGTCCGCAACAGATTGATCGAGAACCCAGGTATCTCTCGAATGGGACTGCCAAGAATCTGAGAAAGCCGCGGCTGGAGCTGCTCAAGGAGATCCGCTTCCAGCCACCGGAAGGCGTCTCCGTGCACGTGCGCAACATTGCTATCGGTCCCAAGAGTTTCTTTCTGCTCAATTCCCGAGACACTGTTTCCGAGTTTGGGCGCGACGGACGATTTATCCGCCATATTGGGGAGAAGCTTCGAAATCAACTCCAACTAGGACGTATATATGGGCTGGCTGTGAATCCCCAAGACAATCGGATCTACGTGTCGGAAAGTGAAACCATCATCGTCTTCAATCCCGACGGATCATTCGATCACAGATTTGACCTGCCGGAAAACATCCACCCCTCCAAACTTGGATTCATGCACAACGGAGATCTTCTTCTCGGACTCATAACGAGTGATGGTCCTTGGCTCGGGATTCTCAGGAAGGACGATGGTTTTGCCGTCCTTTGCGAAGAACGACGCAAGCTGTTGAGCCCGGACGAAGAGTTTAGAGTCAACTATACGCCGCGGTACAACGCAGTATCCGATAGCCACGGCAACATTTATGCAGTCGGCTTCGTGGACTATGAAATTCGAAAATATGATTCGGATGGGGTCTACATCGGGGACTTCAAGATTCAACAGGATCCGAATTATCTCCCTCCACCGGACCGAGTAGACAAGTCGCTGTTGTGGAGCGATTCGGACTTTCGCAACCAGTGGCTAGCAAGCTGGACAGCCGTCACGGGAACGGCGATCGTCAGGGACCGATTTCTGATTGCGAACCTCCAATCTTTGGCGCCTGCTGACCAACTTCGTAAAGCGCGTCTCCACTTTTACGATTTGAACGGGAGAAAGGCCTTTCAGCAGATCGAGTGGGATGAGGAACTGGTCGCGAACGATTCAAGAGGCGCCTTGTACTTTTCGTCGGGGCCCGACGTCTTGAGGGTTTACGCCTTTGAGCCGATTGATTCGGCTGACAGTTCCGAAAAAAGCTGGATCCTGAACGAAAGGAGCGAGGATGGAGCCGGACAATCTGAGCCAAGAACCCGATCGGTCGAAACAGAGGCAACGCCGGCGCCTGCTTTCAATGTGACTTCGCTCGATGGAGAAGCCCTCGAATCGAGGTCCCTCCGTGGCAAAGTGGTCGTACTGAACTTCTGGTTCATCGGGTGCGCACCCTGCCGGGTGGAGATACCCAGCCTCAACAAGTTGGTGGATGAATTCGACCAGCGCGATGTCGTATTCATCGCGTTTGCCAGGGACAGCGAGGCGCCACTTCGGTCGTTTCTCGAAGAAAGTCCTTTCAAATACAAAATTATCCCAGTCGCCCACGAAACCATTAGTAAGTTCAACGTGAGTTCCTATCCAACTCACATCATCATTGACCAGAATGGTAACGTAGACACGGTTCTGTTTGGCGGCGGCGAGAATCGTCACGAAGACCTGCAACCGCTGATTGCGGCCCTGCTCAAAAAGAGTCCATGACGAGTTTGCGAGACAATTACTGGGGTGCCGATTCGCAACTCTTCGGTCAAGGTCCGGGTTGCGTCCTGGCAGCGGGCCGCAAATGTCAGGCCCTCCTGCTGCTTTACCCGTCGTAATCGCCGCTGTAGGTGACCCGCAGGGCGTTGTTGAACAGGTTCAACATCTGTATGAGGCCGATCAGGAACGTGAGCTCCACGATCTCCTCGTCAGAGAATTCCCGCCGGAGCCGATCGAAGAAGTCCCCACCGATGCCGTTGGCGTCCCGGATCGCCCGTTTCGTGTAGTCCAGCGCCAGCGCCTCTCTGCGGCTCAGATGCTCCGGTGCCTCCAGGTCTTCGATCTGCGCGTCCGGGATGCCGATCATCCGCATGATGGCTCGGTGGGAGTTGATGCAGAACTGGCATTTGTTGTGGAGCGAGGCTTTCAGGATCACCTTCTCCTTGAGCTCCCGCTCCAGCATCCCGCCGGGGTAAACGCCTTCTCCGGTGGCTCCGAAGGCCTTCAGGATCTCTGGCCGCAACGACATGGCCTGAAGCATCTCGACCGGAAGCCCACCGGCCTCGGCGAGGGCCCGGCTCTCCTGGAACGCGGATGAGCCGCTCAACTCCCGAAAGACCTGTCTGACTCGATTGGGATCGACACGGACTCGCATAGGCGCCTCCCGTTGAAGGGTCCTCTCTTCGGGACCGGACCACTGGAATTCTCTCAGTTTCGGATCTAGCATTCTTACCAGGCGTCGGTAGAGTTGTTTTTTGCGGTCCGCACACCCGAGGAGGTGAACAGATGTCCCCTACAAATCGTCGAGCGTTCTTGAAGGAGTCGAGTCTGGGCCTGACGGCCGCGGCCGTGGGATTGGCTCCCGCGGTGGGCAGCGTTCTCGGGGCCAACGACCGTCTCAACGTCGGTGTCATCGGCTGCGGCGGGCGCGGGCGCCGGCTGGGCGAGAATTTTGCCGGCCTGGAGGGTTGCCGGGTGACCTATGTCTGCGACCCGGACTCCGCACGTGTCGCCCAGGCCATTGAGCAGACCGGCGCGGTCCGCGGGGTCGCGGATCTCCGGTACATTCTGGACGACACGGAGGTGGACGCTGTGGTCATCGCCACTTGCGATCACTGGCACGCTCCGGCCGCCATCCTGGCCTGCCAGGCGGGCAAGCACGTCTACGTCGAGAAGCCCTGCTCCCACAACGTCCGGGAAGGACGGCAGATGATCGAGGCCGCGCGGCGGCACGGTCGGGTCATGCAGCATGGCACCCAGAGTCGTTCCAGCTCCGGCGTGATCCGGGCCATGGGCATACTCCGGGAAGGGGTGATCGGCGACGTCCTGGTGGCCAAGCACGTGAACAGCCAGAAACGGCGGAATATCGGGCACGTCGAGCCGTCCCCGCCGCCGGCCAACCTGGACTACGATCTCTGGGTCGGCCCCGCCGAATGGGCCGACTACCAGTCCAACTACGTCCACTACCATTGGCACTGGTTCTACAACTTCGGCACCGGGGACATCGGCAACGACGGGGTCCACGGCATCGACCTCGCCCGCTGGGGATTGGGGGTGGAGACCCACCCGAGTCTGGTGACCGGCTACGGGTCCAAGCTCTACTTCGACGACGACCAGGAGTTCCCCGACACCTACACGGTGACCTTCGTCTATCCCGGAGGCTCCGGCGACTCGCGGCAGCGTCTGCTGGTCTACGAGCAGCGCATCTGGTCGCCCTATCAAAACGACTCTCAGGGGAACAACCTGTATTTCTACGGCACCGAGGGGATGATGACGCTGGGAGGGCAGGGAATTCGGATCTACGGCAAGAAGAACGAGTTGATCCGCGAGGAAGGGCGGTATGAACTCACCCGGGGAGTCCACCAGAAAGACTTCGTGGACGCCATACGATCCGGGGGACGCCCGGTAGCGGACATCGAGGTGGGCCACCTCTCCTCCACTCTCCCCCATCTGGGGAACATCGTGGCCCGGACCAATCGAAGCGTCCGGTTCGACCCGGACCGGGAGCGGATCGTGGGAGACGAGGAGTCCAATGCCCTGCTGGGCCGCCGTTACCGGCCGGGCCATTGGGCCGTACCCAGTTGAAGTGCTGAGGGAGCCGCGTTTTTTCAGGCGCCGATCTTCCCGACGCCGAGTTTGCCATGGGGCATGGGGGGAAGAGGGCGCCTATAAGACGCCGTTCCCAGTCGGCGCCCGGAAGGACGCCGCTCCGACGCCCTTCCCGGTCGGCGAGTGGAAAGTCGATGCTCGTTTGGAGGGGCGTCATTCTTGGCGCCCTCTTTCGAGCGTTAGTTGTACTCGAAGCTCGGCGGCTGGACGTCTTGGGTCTTTTCTTCGGAGAGAGGTCGGTCCTGCCGTTCGTTTTCGGGCTGGGGGAGGGGTGAGGACGAACACAGGCGAGGGAGAGACGATGCGGCCGCCCGGTTTTTCTTGAATGCGAGGTCGTAAGACGGCGCCAAGGATGACGCCGCTCCTTCACTTGCAACATGGATACTCCCAGCCGGCGCGTGAAACACGGCGGTCCAGACGCCCGTCCCAGGGGTGAAGCGTGAGCCGAAGGCTGCGGGACGGAATCCCGGGAGGGATACGGTATGGACTACGAAGCGATTGCCCGTGAATACCACGAGAACGGATTCGGAGTCGTTCCCGGGTTCTTCTCGTCAGAGGAACTGGCTGAGGTGGACCGGCAACTCGGCCGGTATCTGCAGGAGTCCCTTTCCGATCTGGAACCGGGCGAAGCCTACTACGAGGATGGCGGCGGTGGCGCGGTGCGGTGCGTTTTCAGGATCAACCAACGCTCCGGCTATTTTGCGGGCTTGATGCGGAATCCTCGGCTGATCGCGCTGGTCGAAGCGCTCTATCCGGGCGCGGCGGCGGAGGCGGATGGAGTGATGCTCATCGACAAGGCCCCCTACGCCACCTACGAGTTCCCCTATCACCAGGACAACGCCTACCAGTTCTGGAATCCGGCGGAGGCCGTAGCCGTCACGTTGGCCCTGGATGAAGCCAATGACGACAACGGGACCATCGTCTGCCTGAAGGGCTCGCACCGCGCTCCGATCCTGCCGCACCAGCCTTCCGGCGTCACCGGGGCGAGCCTGGGCCTGCTGGAGAAGCCGGACCTGAGCCGTTACCCGGAGGTGCCGCTCGACCTGAAGCCCGGCGATCTCTCGCTCCACCACGTCAACGTCATCCATCGCACCGGACCGAATCGCACAGCCGAACACAGGCGCAACCTCGGCTTCGCCTACCACTCTTCCCGGGCGCGGCGGGACCGGGAGGCCCACGCCCGCTACCAGGGACATCTGGGCCGGATCAACACGTCGATCAGGCAGGCGGACCAAGGTGCCTGAGAACTCAACCGACGCCGCATCCAAGCCTCGAACCATCACCAGGGAACTCCTGACCCGGGATCTCAAGCGACTCGGGGTGCGCAAGGGGGACTGCGTCATGCTGCACAGCTCGCTGAGCAGCCTGGGATGGGTCGAAGGAGGCGCGGCGACGGTGGTGGAGGCCTTCCTGGACGCCATGGGACCCGAGGGGACGTTGCTGACGCCCGCCTTCACCGGAGGCGCCTGGACCGAGCACATGGCGCTCCCGGACTGCCGCGGCGCCTGCCCCCAGGACTTCTGCCCCAGCCGGTGGGCCAGCCGGGAGGGGGCGATTCCCAACGCCGCGCTCCAACGCCCGGGCCGCCTCCGGGGTTGTCACCCCACCCATTCCTGGATCGCCAACGGGGCGCGGCGCCAAGAAGCCCTGCGGGGACAGCGGGAGTGCCCGACGCCGTGCGGCCGGGGGAATCCATTCGAGAAGGTGGTGGAGTGGGACGGCTGCATCGTCATCCTGGGAGTGGGCGTCGACACCATCACGCTCTGGCACTACTACGAGGATCTTCTGGAGGTGGACTACTTGGGCTACTACCACCCGGAGGCCCGACATCTCTCCTACTGCGCCACGGGTAAGCGGATCCAGTACGACTTCCCCGGGATCATGCAGGACGTGGTCCGGGCCTCGGGGATCATGACCACCGGAAGGGTGGGACGCAGCGAGTCGGGGTTGATCCGGGCCCGCGTCTTTCGCCGGTTCATGGCCACCATCATGGCCGACGATCCCGATTGCTTCGTCTTGAGACCGGCGGACGCGACGAACGGAGACTTGGCTACCGACGCGCTGGCCAAGGGAGCCGCCATGCTCCGGGCTTGGCGCCAGGGACCGGCCGAACTGCCGGGTCGGATCGAACATCCCCAAGACAGTGACGACGTGGTGCGCGAAGATTGCCCCTCGTTTGCCGGTTACCACGAGGCGGGTGGCCGGCAATGGTCCCTCTGCCGGGCCAACGACCGGCATCCGGAACTGCACCACCACGGCGGAATCTTCGACCGGCTGGGCAAGACCTGCTGCGGCCGGTGTTCCTGGCACCTTCGATTTCCGAGGAGATGACCCAGCCGCGGTACTGACGCGAATATCTCACCGGGAGGCAAAACGAAAGGCGAACAGGTCCGCGTCCTTCAGGACGAACCGTAGGCGTACGGCCCGTCCCGCCAGATCCCCGACGTCCGGGCCCTGCCTCCAACGGACCTCCCGCTCCAGTTCGTCCCCGAATGTGGCCGGGCAATCTTCCAGGGCGTAGCCGTCCAGTGGTTTCCCGTTCGTGTCCTGGATCTCCACCTGTAGGCTCCCCGCGGCTGAGGTGGAGAAGTTCAGGAGCAGCCGGTTGCCCTGGAAGCGAATGGGCCGAGTGATGATCTCTCCTCCCGACATCGGCGCAGAGGCAGCGACGAAGCCGTCGAGCCGGAGAGTGAACCGGCGCAGGTTGAGACTCTCGCCCACCCAATAGCCCTCGGTGGCGTACATGGAGATCTCGTTGGGCGCCCCCTCGATGTGGCTGCGGGTCTCCACCAGGCCCCAGTTCTGGTTGTTGTCCCCGTAGGTCCAGTTGTCCACCGGCCTCAAGCCGGGCCGAATGAAGGCCTCCGGCCAGCGGTGGAATCGGACCCGGTCGCGGCTCGCCATCAGGAGACCTTCGGTCAGGACGGTGCCGTAGCGGAGACTGATGCCGGCCCGCAGCCGGCGGTGCTCCAGACCCGGGAGGGCTCTCATGGAGTCCGACCATCCCCGATCGATGTAGCGATTGGGAAACCCCAGCAGGATGTGGGGGGCCCGGTAGTAGGGGATGATCTGGTTGGTGTAGAGCTGAACGTCGGCGGAGCCCCCATAGCTGAGCCAGACCGGATCGGTCCAATTCAGAAAGTCCTGGGACGTTCCGGTCATGACGTCCCGGATGCCCTCGGTCCTGGGCTGATTCTCCGCCGTCGGCCGAAAATCGCGGTGGTATTCGCGGTACTCGTTCCGGAAGGAATCCCAGAAGGCCAGATTCTGGGAGTCGAAGTAGCCCTTGGTGATGACCAGGCGGTCCGCCATCAGCTCCCAGTGGATGGCGTCGGCCGACTTCCAGGCATAGAGCCCCCGGAGCCGGCTCCAGGAGAGGCCCTTGTAGCGCGCGTCGGGCGAGGCCGCCGGATTGGGGTCCTTGAAGGGGACGAAGTTGCGGATGATGTCGCCGTCCGGCAGCCGGTCCATGAGGATGTTGTTCCGCTTGGATCCCTCGAACTCCACCAGGCCCAGTTGGGGCCGGTACCAGTGGATCCCGTCCAGGCTCTCGGCGTAGCAGGTCACCTGACGGCGTGGGAACTCGAGCGTCTTCCCGGTCTCGAAGTGCCAGCCCCGGTAGTACATCCGGTAGCGGTTTCCGTCCTGGAAGATGGTGAAGGTGAAGCAGGCGTTCCCCTCCCAGGGCCGGTCGGTCACCAGGACCGCCTCCCGGGGAATCGGACGTTGCAACTGGAGCCGGGCCGCGCCCCGAAGCTCTGTCACCAGGGAAGGTTCCACGAACAGCTCCAGCCGGGACCCGACGTCCAGGACCTCCGAGTGGAGGCTCCAGCAGAACGTGGGGAAGAGAAGCGCCAGGACCGGCGGTCTGATGAGAATTTGCGTCAACGTGGGTTTCATTCCGGGAACTCCTGGTTTGCTCGGTTCCGAGTCCGGGCGGAAGAAATCCGGGAGAGGATCAGCGCCGATCCGAACGTGATCAGCGAGGAGACCGGGATCACCCACATCCAGGCCAATCGGGGGAGGCCGAAGAGCCAGTGGCCCTGGGCCCAGACCAGGCCTGCCGACATTCCCGCAAGCGCGGACACGATGACCACTCGGCCGCTGGCCGGGACCTTCAGGATGGCCAGAAACATCATCGCCCCCAGGGTGCCCACCAGGAAGCTGCTGATCCGGCCCGTCAGGTCGAAAAGGTTCCCGCGCTGATCGTCGGGGATGGAATCCAACAGGAAACAGATCAGGATGGCTGCGACTCCCGCGGCGACGGTCACGGCCCGAGCCAGCTTCAACTCGCCGCGGGGAGTGGCGGCCACGGTCCGGAGACGCCGGTAGTAGTCGGTGATGATCACTGAGGAGATGGAGTTGATCCCCGAATCCAGGCTCGACATGGCCGCGGAGAAGAGCGCCGCCACCACCAGCCCGGCCAGGCCCCGGGGGAGGACATGGCCGATGAAGTGCGGGAAGACGCTGTCCGTGTCCGCGGGGAGATGGGTCTGGTAGTAGGAGTAGAGCGCCATTCCGCACAGGCTCAGCAGGAGAGTGATGACGACGCTCGCCGTCAGGTTGCAGGCGAAGGACCGGCGCGCCGATGCAGCCGAGTCGGTGCTGAGATAGCGCTGGACGGCCACCTGGTCTCCGGCCGCGGTGCAGATCCACCAGAAGAGGGTCCACATGATCATCCCGAACCAGGTCAACCGGACCGTCGGGTCGAGGCTGAAGAGAGGCTGGGGCTCCATGTCCGCCGCTGCCATCTGGCCGTACCAGGTGAGCGGTCCGGTGCCGGCGTCGACGGCGATATAGGCGATGGTGAAGAGGGCGCCCGCCAGGAGGATGAAGAACTGGACCACGTCGGTCCAGATCACGGCCCGGATCCCGCCCAGGGTCGTATAGACGGTGCCCACGGCCGCCACCCCCAGGACCACCGTGGCGAAAGGCAGGCCGCTGATGGTGGCCAGGGCTCCGGCTGCGGTGAAGACGATGGTTCCCATCCACGCCAGCCGGATCAGGACGAAGATGGTGGCCCCGAAGAGGCGCGTGGACAGGTCGAACTGGTGCTCCAGGCACTCGTAGGCCGAGGTGATCTTCAGCCGCATCAGGAAGGGAACCACCAGGTACCCCACCAGAAGGAAGACAATTGGATAGGAGAGCAACTGGGAGTTGGCGCCCAGCCCGTGCTTGATGATCTCGCCGGGATGGGAGAGATAGGTGATGGTGGAGAGGATGGAGGCCAGCAGGCTCAGACCCACCGCGAACCAGGGCATGTTCCGCCCCGCCAGGAAGTACTCCTCGGTGTCGCTCTGGCGCCGGCTGAAGGTGTAGCCGAGGAGGACCACGGCGGCCAGGTAGAGAAGGATGGCCGCGTAGTCGATGCCGTGGAGACCCTCGAATCGGCCCGGTGGGCCGCCCATGGCCAGCAGTGTGATCATCATACGGTGCTGCTCGAGAAGCCAGACAGCCGAGACGTCAGCAGCCGATGTCTTTGTCCAGTCAGTCCTTGGAGACGATCATGACCATGCCGGTGTAGCGATTTCTAGTCTTCCGCTGTGAGAGGGTTCGATAGTGATCCCTTCGAATCGCATCTCCGGACCCTGCTCCGAATAAACTTGAAACTGCACTACCGTGCCGGACGCGAAGCCGATTCAAGGGAGCAGCGACGCGGTCGAAGACCCTCGCGTAGCGGCAGGTCATCCCAGGTTCTACCGTCTAGCAGGCGGCCCGAACGTTTCTTAAATACCCCTCCCCATTGCTTGAAGAAGAACGCAACACCGTTTGCCTGACAGTTGTCGCGGATCTCTCTAACCCAATTTGCCTTCATGGGACGGGCGCCCGGTCCAGATTCTCCGCCCACGATCACCCAATCCATCCCGGTCAGGTCCAAGCCGGGCAGCGGACCCAACAACGGCTCCAGGGAAAGAAACTTTACCCGGGCGGACGACTCTCTCAACGGATCCAAGCGAGCGAACCACTCTTTGGATTCAATACTGACTCCGAGCCAGATGTTAGGCGTCCAGACAAGGCGACCGTTGAAACTCTGGAGCCGATCCGGGCGCTTTGTGAGTACTTGAAATGTGTGCTGCGTGGCCCGGTTCATGATACCGAAGACAGATCTAACGAAATCGTCGGAAACGGATTCGTGGAACAGATCACTCATGGAGTTAACGAATACAAACCGCGGCGTCTTCCACGCGAGGGGTTCTTTCAGAACTGACTCGTGGACCGCGACCTTGAAGCCGTTTCGGTATTTTTCAAGGCCCATGGCTTGGAGCCTTCGTGCCATTCTCTCAGCGTAGCAATGCTGACAACCAGGACTGACCTTGCTACAACCCGTCACCGGATTCCATGTGACGTCCGTCCATTCTATGCTCGATTTGGTAGACATCTTTACAAGTGCTCCAGAAGGTGTCTTGCAATCCTAGTGGCGGGACTGATGCCCCGGGGGTTTCCAACGCAGAACATGAACTCAAATAGCGCTGTATTCGTGGAGTTTTTCAAAGTTCGGGATGTATTCAGAAATCTCCTGCCAAACAGGGTTTCCAGGTTCCTCTTGTAGACCCGGATGAGTCCTCTGACACCAGGATCTCGTTGATATCTAATGTCTCCAAACAAGGTTCGTTGTGGATCCTTACGATAGAGATCTCGCCAACTCTCGTCACCAAAAATTCGAGTCAACCGAGTGGCCCATCTCTCCGATATGTCATCCGGTTTTCGTGATTTGGGTAACATTCTCGAGATAGCGAAACTTGGAACAGAATCCAAGTATCGAGTGCATTAAATCCCGATATCCTTTGTATGGTCGACCATTCCACTTCTGTCGCGAATGGATCGAGGAATAGAACACCGCGACAGGAACGCCAATCTTCCTGATAACCGTTTAGAAACGTGTTTGCATCGGAATTCACTATTGTTATATCTCTGTCGGAATGTGTTGCACAGAGGCGTTCCAAATCAGCACAGCGTTCCGGGTCTTTCTCGACAAAGATCATTTTGTCGAATGGCCTGTCACCTATTTCTATAGCTCTATATGCAGACCCCTTTAGGAATCCCATGGATTCGCCGTCTTGGCTGGTTGCCATTACCTGACCCGTGCCAGCAAACGCGTCGATGTACACGAGCTTGAACGGCTGATTCTTCAACGCTGTCGTGTAAGCATCCAGATAACGTTCCAATATTATCAACTTTTGACGGGTCCATGGCCCACCGTAGGTTTCCGCGGGCTCTGCAACTTTGACCGTCACCTCAACTCCTCCACTTTCAGAATACAATCAATAGCATAGTATGGTGACATCGTTCGTGTTGCTGAACTGAGAAATCGGTACGGATTGCAAATTTCAAAGAGGAAGTGCATTGCAGTGATTGAGAAGGGGACCCTGAAACAGACTAACTTCGAAGCCCGAATGAGACTCTCGTCGTATGTCGTTTCGGATCTAGGAGTCTGCGCGGTAGAAATGATCGTAGCGAGAAAGTGGAGAATCGAGGCCAGATTTTCCCGATTTTGAGGTGCATAGTTGTTCTATTCGCCGAGAAATCGGGGGAATATGGACCGATTCTACGCTTTCGAAGCAGATTGATTTCTGCCGCGCAGGCTCCTAGGATGGCTAACCGATTTTAAGTTGCCACGTTAAAGCGACGTAGTGTTTCGATTCCCTACGAACGAACCGCGTTAGTGCAGTTCTTGAATTGTAATGCTTTGAGTAAGCTGTAGCGAGATCGTTGCGTGTGCCTATCCTCCGTTGGCCCGGAGCACGCGCAGAAAGTTCCCGCTCAGGATCTTGCCGATCTCTCCTTCCGAGTATCCCCGTTCCAGCAGACCGCCGACGAACTGCTGGTAGAGCCAGACGTAGTCCTCCCGCCGGATGTCGGTGTCGGTCCCGATGCTTACGTGGTCGATCCCAACCAGCTTCACGATGTAGTCGATGTGGTCCAGGGTGCCTTCCACGGTGGCCCCTTGGGTGATGACCCCCGACCGGGGTCTGACCTTGTGGATAGAAGACAGCGGCTCCAGGTCCAGGGCCTGGAGAGCTTGCCGTTTCTCTGCCGGATTGCGTATGGCCGCAGCCAGCCGGAAGGGGTCCGGATAGCGTTCCAACAGGTAGTTGTTGACCTTGGCCATGGTCATCCACGCACCCGTCTTGCGGATCGGTTCCAGGTGTTTGGGATCGTACATGGCGCCGACGGCGATCAAGCCGCCCTTTTGGGCCAGCGCCTTGATCTGATCGTCGGTGAGGTTGCGAACCGCATCGACGACACCCCGGGCCCCCGAATGAGACGCGATGACCGGTTTCTCGGAGGCCTCGATGGTCTCATCCATGGTCTGGTCCGAGGAATGGGACAGGTCCAACAGGATCCCCAGGCGGTT
>JAJDTT010000106.1 GCA_022827025.1 Acidobacteriota bacterium | reverse complement strand
GGTGCCCTCCGGCGTCGCATCGTTCCCCGGCACCCGGTCCGGTCGGGACCGGGTCGTTCGTCAGACCGCAACGCGGACAGGCGCCGCCGCCGACACCATCGCCGCCCAGTTTCTGGCCGGATCATGCCGGCGGCCCGGCGGCGGGGGACTTCTGAGAAGCACGCAGGAGTGTCAGGGGAACTTTCCTGTCCTCCCTTCTTCTGTTTCGCACTTGGAGTTTGATTGCCGGGAAGCGTGGAGTGGGGACTCCGTCCCCCCTGGGGCCCCGCTGTCGGCGGCTGGGTTGCCGCCGCTCCTACACACCGCTGTTTCTTCCAGGATCTCGCCGGTTCATTGCCGGTGGGGGAGCTGGTGAGAATTGCAGGCTTGCGGCCGGCCCTCGCCGCGGTCAGGCCACCCGGTACGGTTCCAGCACCTCCCAGTTCGGCTCCATGCCCAGTCCCGGGGTCTGGGGAACGCTCACGCAACCGTCGTCGTCCAGGGTCAGCGACTCCTCGAAGATCTGCCCGTGCAACGGGTTCACCGTCTCGCGGTAGAACTCCAGGATCAGGCCGTTGGGAATGGCGGCCACCAGGTGGATGTGCACCTCCTGGGCCCCGTGGGGGGCGACGTGCAGGTCGTGGGCCGCCGCCAGGGAGGCCACGTTCATGAACTCGGTGATTCCGCCCAGGATCTGGGCGTCGGCGTTGAGAATGGACGCCGAACCGTGCTGGATCAGGTCGCGGAAGCCGTAGCGCGTATATTCGTTCTCTCCCGTGGCCACGGGAATGGAGCTGGATCGGGCGACCCGGGCGTGTCCCTCGTAATCGTCCGGGGCCACCGGCTCCTCGAACCAGAAGACGTCGTAGGGTTCCATCTTCCTGGCGATCTCAACGGCCTGGTAGGCCACGTACGCGTTGTTGGCGTCGACCATCAACTTGACGTCCGGCCCGATGGTCTCGCGCACGACCCGGACCCGCTCCACGTCCTGGTTGATCTCCACTCCGCCGATCTTCATCTTCACCGCCCGGGCGCCCAGCTCCAGGTTCTCCTCCATCTCCTGGGCCAACTCGCGGAGGCCCTTTCCCTCCTCGTAGTAGCCGCCGGCGACGTAGGTGGGAATCCGGTCGCGGAACCCTCCCAGAAGCTTGTGAACCGGCTTCCCGAGGGCCTTTCCCATCAGGTCCCAGAGCGCGATGTCCACGGCGCTGATGATCCAGGTGGTCAACCCCCGGCGGCCCACCACCTTGGGCAGCCACATGTTCTCCCAGATCCGGCGGTAATTGAACGGATCCTCTCCGATCAGGGCTTCCTTGAAATGCTCCACGAGCGCGATGGTCATGGGTGCCGACAAGCCGGGACCTCCCGCCCAACCCACACCGTAGAGCCCCTCGTCGGTGTACACGCGGACCAGGTTCAGCCGCACCGTGGCATAGGTGTATTTCCCGTTGCTGATGGGCCGGGGGCGCGGCCAGGCATAGCACTGTACGGTCACATCGGTGATCTTCATTGGAGAGGCTCCTTGACCGGGCACCATAGCAGTCCGCGCCGAAAGTCGCCACGGGCCGCCGACAGGGCCGGGCAGCCCGGGCGGCCGCCGGTCCCGGAGCTTCCATCCTCCTGGAGCGCACATCTTTTTCCCGTCGGTTTCATGCCGCCCGCGGTGGTGGGATGCGTCATTCGCCCGTGGTACGATGAGTCCCACGCGATACGGTAACGACGGTTTCAAGATCGCATTGCCACCGAGATGACCGCCCTTTCGAGTCGACCCACCCGACGGCGCTTTCAACGGGAACTGGGAATGGCTCTGGCCGGCGGCGGCTGGATTCTTCCCCTGGCCTGCGGCACGCCGCCGACGGAGTCTTCGACCAGTAGCGGCGGGAGCGGACGGGAGGCTTGCAATTTCCAGGCCTCCTTCATGACCTGGGACTATCCTCCCCCGGCCTATACCGAGAAGCACGACATCCCCTTCGGGAACATCGCCCGGATCCAGTTGGACGCCATGATCGACGTCATCGACGATTCCGGCGGCGGCAGGGAGCGGTTCGTTCTGATCCAGCCCTGCCGGACCGAGCGCGTCTACAAGGAGGACCGTCTCTTCCAAATCCCCAGCGCCGAGTATCGCGTGATCTATTCCCTGGAACAGCATCGGAGCGTCGGCAAGGCGATGACCTATGGGGGGAGACGGCCGGTTGGAAGATTGGTGAAAGACACTTATCGGTCCCTGGTCATCGATGTCGTGACCTTCCCGGACACACGGGTTCTACGAACGCCTGCCGAGGTCAACGACGCGACGGCGGCCAATCATCCCTTGGTGGGCCGCACCGAGATCAAGGACCCCCAGCTTCCGTTGCGGTACGTCATCGAATATCCCATCAAGACCATGAACATCATGCCCAAGGACAACTCCTACCAGATCGATACGGGACCTCTCCTGGTTCCCGATTTCGACTTGGATCAGGCCTCCGCCATCGATCGGCTGGAGATGGCTCATGTCGCGTTCAACCACAAGGCTCCGGACCTGGCCGAGTTCATTCTGCGACAGCCGACGCCGGTCCTGGACGATGACGGCCGGGAGCTCTGCCGGGTTCTTCACTACTCCAAGGTCCGAGTCCATGCGGCCCGAAATACCCTGCTGGCCGGAATTGCATAGGAGTCTGCGCGGTAGAAATGATCGTAGCGAGAAAGTGGAGAATCGAGGCCAGATTTTCCCGATTTGGAGGTGCATAGTGGTTCTATTCGCCGAGAAATCGGGGAAATATGGACCGATTCTACGCTTTCGCAGTAGATTAATTTCTGCCGCGCAGGCTCCTAGTTGATTCATTCGGGAGATTCACATCATGTTACTCAGAAACCTGCTCCCTTCCTCTAATCTTCCTCGCTTTTGCTGCTCACTGCGCGGGCCGGGAATCGCGGCGGCGGTTCTGTTGGCCGCCGTCGTCCTACTTCCCGCCCAGACCGACTCCGGCACCATCCGCGGCTACGTCTATGACGAGACCCGGGCCGTCCTCCCCGGCGTCACCGTCACCGCCACCTATCAGGGCCGCGGCGTGGTCCGCGAAACCCTGACTTCGGATCTTGGCGAATACGTCCTGAGCCGAATCGATCCGGGCCTCTATACCATCCGATTCGAGCTGCCGGGGTTCGCTCCCTACGTGATCCAGGATTTGGAGCTCCTGGTCGGAGAGACCCAGACCTTTTCTCCGGAGATCGTGGTGGCCGCCGAAGCCGTCGTCATCACCGCCGAAGCGACCCGCACCGTGATCGGCCACGACAAGACCCAGCAGTCCAACCATATCGATTCCACCAGCATCGACGACCTTCCCATCAACCGCCGCGACTACCTGGACCTGGCGCTCCTGACGCCCGGAGTGGTGGACTCGAACTACGTGGCGGATGACCGGGATTTCCGCATCGCCCCGACGCCCGCGTCCGGACTGGGGATCGGGGGAGGCGGCGGCCGCGGCAACACCTTCACCATCGACGGCCTGAACAACAACTACGGCACCGGCGCCGTCCGGTCCTCCATCACCCAGGAGGCGGTGCAGGAGTTTCAGATCAACCGCAATTCGTTCTCCGCCGAATTGGGCGGCGCTCCCGGCGGCGCCATCAACATCGTCACCAAGGGGGGGACCAACGAGTTTCGCGGGTCCATCTTCGGTGTGCTCCGCAACCGCCATTTCCAGGCCCGAAACTACTTCGATCCGTCCAAGTCGGCCTACACCCGCGCCCAGAGCGGGGGTTCATTCGGAGGACCCATCCTGCGCGACAGGACGTTCTTCTTCGCCGCGTACGAACGCCTCGACCGTCACGAGTCGTCGTTCGTGCCCCTGCTCCAGGACAGGTCGTTTCTCCACCAGTTGAAGCCCACGCAGCAAGCCCTGGCCGATCTGCTCACCAGTCCCGCCGTACCGGCGTTTCTGGTCCCGGCGGCAAAGGAACTCGTCCAAGCCTTGACTCCGGGAAACCATCCCCACGTCGTCCAGCTTTTCGAGAGCAACAGCGGAGTCTTCCCCTTCTCGGAAGAACGGCAGCAGTTCATCGCCCGCATCGACCATGCGGTGGGGCCCGGGCACGACCTCTTCTTCCGGGGAAACTGGACGGGACAGAACAGCCAGAACACCAATTTCGGTTCGCTGGTGGCCCGCAGCCGGGGACGCAACAACGACACGAACGATTTCACCATCGGATTGGGCAACAACTGGGTGATCAGTCCGGAATGGATCAGCGAAACCTGGTTGGGCGTCGGGTACCACGACTTCGGCGTCTACCCCACCGACCCGCACGGCCCCTCCATCGACATCAGCGGATTCGGCAATTTCGGACGGGACTTCATCCTCCCGACCCGGAACGTCGAACGGATGTTCCAGGCCCGGCAGAACTTCACCTACGTCCACGGAGGGCATACGGTGAAGGTCGGTGCCGACATCCATCCCTTCTACGACAGCGTCCGGTCGGAGACCTTCTTCGGCGGCAGGTTCATCTTCGGCGAGGCGGTGCCCCTCTCCTTACTGATCGACAGCTCCTTTGGTTCTCCCGTTTCCCCGCTGATCAAGGGATTGCTGATCGGGGCCGGCAGGCCGCAGTTGGCGGAGGCCGTCGACGAACCCATCACGTCGCTCCAGGCTTTTGCACTGGGCCTTCCCATCGTCTATCAGCAGGGCTTCGGGAATCCCTATTGGAGCGGATGGGCTAAAAACTACGGATTCTTCCTGGAGGATTCGTGGCGCATCCACCCCAAGTTCCTATTGACTCTGGGGGTGCGCTACGAACTCTTTCGCATATCGGATTTCCCCAGGGACAACAACAACTTCGGACCACGGATGGGATTCGCCTGGAGCCCTGACGCCAAGACCGTGGTGCGAGGCGGCTATGGGATCTTCCACGGCCGGATCGACGGTCAGATCACCTATATCCACGATCTTCTCTCAGATGAATCCCAGCAGATCTTTCAAGCCTTCATCCCCCTGACCGGCATCGGCTTCATCAGTTCGTTGACCGGAGCACCCCTCAGCTCGGCAGAGATCTATCAGACGGCCGTGGCGCGGGGCATCCTCGGCAAACGGCCGATCGGGGCGGAGGATCTGGCCATCCACGGGCTCACTCCCATGCGGGACCTCCCGTTGCGGGTCGCGTTCTCGGTGGCCGACGATATCGTGAACCCCTACTCCCAACAGGCAAGCCTCGAGATCCAGAGAGAGGCGGGCGGATTCTCCCTTTCGGCCGGCTACAACTTCAACCGCGGCGTCCACATCATCCGGCCTTTGGACGTCAACATCTACCAGGCCGGCACCAACGCGGAGGGAAGGCCCATCGTCGGGTTTCACCGGCCGGAGATCCTGCAGGACAACCTCTACGGAAGCTGGGCCAGTTCCTTCTATCACGCCCTGGTCCTGCAAATTGAGAAGCGCGTTTCCAACAGCTTCATGATCTCGGCCCACCACACCTGGAGCAAGGCGATGGACGAGATGACCGACTACAACTCCTCGTTCCAACCGCACCTGCAATGGGATGCGCGGGCGGAGATGGCCCTCTCCTCCTACCACCGGGGACACCGATTCGTGGTCCGCACCCTGGGGAAACTCCCCTGGAAAGCCGGCCGCGGAAGGGGATTCGGACACAACGTGTTCGGCGACCTGACCGTTTCCGGCATTCTCTCGGCGCGCTCGTTCGCCCCCTTCAACCTCAACGCGGGGCACGACAACGTGGGCGACCGTCACACCGACACCCACCGGCCCTGGGGCCTGGGACGCAACGTCGGGATCGGACCCAACTTTTTCAGCATCGACATGCGCGTGAAGCGCCGGGTCACCTTCGCGGAGGAGAAGAGCGTGGACATCGTCGTGGAGGCGTTCAACCTGCTCAACCGCACCAACTTCAAGCACGTCAACGGCGAGGTGGGAACGATGACGCTGGAAGATCTTCCCTCCTCCTACAAGGGGCGCATCGGCCCCGTAACGCAGCCGTTCTCGTTCACCTCGGCATTCCCGCCGCGGCAGGTCCAGATCTCACTCAGGCTCAACTTCTGAGTTTCGGAACAGGTTCACCCCCAAGGACACCACCATGTTGAATCGATCGACGCGCCGTCACTTTCAGGGTCAATTGGGAGTGGCCCTGGCGGGAGGCAGTTGGATTCTCCCCATGGCCTGTCAGGCGCCCGCGGAGGAGTCCTCGTCCGGAGGCGGCAGCTCCGGCACCCGGCCGGCCTGCGACTTCCAGGCCTCCTTCATGACCTGGGACTTCCCGCCCCCCGAATACACTGAGAAGCACGACATCCCGCACGGAAACATGGCCCGGATCCAACTGGACGCCATGATCGACGTGATCGACGACTCCAGCGGTGAAAGCGACCGGTTCGTCCTGATTCAACCCTGCCGGACCGAGCGGGTCTACAAGAAAGACCGGCTGTTCCAGATCCCGAGCGGCGAATTTCGCGTGATTTATTCCCTGGAAGAACATCGAAGCGTGGGCAAGGCGATGACCTACGAGGGCGGGGTCTCGAAGGGATCTGCGGTGAAGGACAACTTCCGTTCCCTGGTCATCGACGTGGTGACCTTCCCCAAGACCCAGGCCATGGGAACTCCCGCCGAGGTCAATGAGTTGACGGCGGCCAACCATCCCCTGGTGGGCCGCACCGAGATCAAGGACCCCAAGCTTCCGTTGCGTTACGTCATTGAATATCCCATCAAGACCATGAACATCATGCCCAGGGACAACTCTTACCAGATCGACACGGGGCCGCTCCTGGTCCCCGATTTCGACCTGGAAGCGGAGTCGGTCATCGATCGCCTGGAAATGGCCCACGTCGCGTTCAATCACAAGCACCCGGAACTGGCGGAGTTCATCCTCCGGCAGCCCACGCCGGTGACGGACGAAGAGGGCAAGGAGCTCTGCCGGATCCTCCATTACTCCAAGGTCCGGGTCGATTCGGCCCGAAACACGCTACTGGCCGGCATGGGATAAGCCTTTTCTCCCCATTTGGCGGCGGCCTTCGACGAACCCGTCACCTCGCTTCAGGCCTGCGCGCCGGGCTTGCCCCTCGTCTACCAGCAGATCTTCCAAGTTTACGTGCCGTTCACCGGCCTCCCCGGAATGACCAGCGCACTGACCGGACAGCCGCTCACATCGACGGAAATCCATCAGTCGCTGTTTGAGCGGGGCACCCTTGGAAAACGCCAGATCGGGGCCGAGGATCTGGCCGTCCTCGGGCTCGCTTCGTCCTGAGGACCGTCGGGACGCTCCCCTGGAAGGCCGGCCGGGGAAAAGGATTCCGAAACAATCTGAGTAGTACATGCGCATACGGTTGGTTATTGTAGGAAGATGACACCAAACCTGACCGTTGGCGACCGCGTCCGGCATCCGACGAAAACCGAGTGGGGGATCGGTCAGATCCTCTCTATCCAGGGCTCCACAGCGGGTGTGTTTTTCGTCGAAACCGGCACCAAGAAAATGTCGTTGAGCCATGTGACCCTGACGAATTTGGATCCACCGCCCAGCCACCCGTTGCTGGACCGTATCGATCCGAAGGCAGCAGCCGGGGCCGGCTACCAGAGTCTCAGCCAATCCATCGACGACTTCAGGGACCGGTACCCGGGAGGTTTCCACGGGGAGCGGTATCTGCACGAGGAACGCGAGTACAAGGTCGAGGCTCACGAACTCGCCAAAACCATTTTGAGCCGAGAGGAACTGGAGCGGCTGTTGGAGTCCCGGGCGTATCCAGACGTGTGCCGGTCCGCATTGCAAGCCGTAAACAAGACGAACCTGATCTTCCCCAATGAAAAGATGGCTCTGAGGAAAGGTCTGAAACCGGCGGCACGCAAGAAGACATTTGCGGTGGCGCTGCACGCCCTGCTTCACGGGGAAAACGCGTTTCGGTCGCGGTTCCAGCGCTTCGCATCCGTGCTCGATGAAGTGGGAGCTGCAAAATGGACGGTCGCCACCTACTTTCCTTTCCTGCTGTACCCCGACCGGCACCAGTTCATCAAACCCAAGAATTCACAGAATGCCGCCCGCATCTGCGCCTTCGACATCAAGTACTCGCCGAAGCTTTCCTGGCTGACTTACGAGCAGATGTTGCGGTTCTCCGACTATCTGAAATCGGAGCTGGCAGTCCTTGAACCGCGCGACAATATCGACATCCAGTCCTTCATGTGGGCGATCGCGCAACGGTGATTGATGCGGACGGCAGGCGACCATCGGCGTAGGAACTCCCCCACCGGCCATGAGCCGGCGAGATCCTGGGAGAAACAGGGGCGTGCGGGAGCGGGGGTTTTCCTACCCCCGCTCCCGCATCCTGCAGTCCCTGGCCATGGACCCCGTTTGGTATGAAAGAGGGCGCCTGAAAGACGCCCCTTCTATGGGGGACACGAAAGTCCCCCCTCCTGGTGGGTTATCCGGATCGCCGTTTTCTGGCTGTGATCAGGCTTCGATGAGATCTCATCGGAGTGTATTCGACAGCCACAAAGCCGGCTCCCGCAAGCAGTGCATCCATCTCCGACACCGAATAGCATTTCCCCTCCGTCGAGTACATGAGCAGGACCGAGTACTCGGCGACCTCCAAGGGGCCCGTCTTGCAGGCGTTGATGTGGGTATCGTGAATCGCGATGGACCCGCCGGGCATGAGCGCCTGGAAGGAACGGGCCAGGACACGCTCGACATTGCCGCGGTCCCAATCGTGCAGCACGTTGGAGAAAAGGTGCACGTCGTATCCGTGGGGGATCTCGTCGAACATGTCGCCGGCGACGATCCCGATTCGATCGGAGAGGCCCATCTCGCTGACGAAACCTCCCGCCACGGCATCCGCGGGTGGTTTCTCCAGAATGGAGGCCTCGAGATGAGGGTATTCCCGCACCAGGTGGCAGGCGTAGATTCCCGACCCTCCGCCGATGTCCAGCAGCCGGGTCCGGCCGCTGCAGTCCAGGCACTTGGCCAGAAGAGGAGCGAACCAGGCTCCCCGGCTGTCCATGGCCGCCGTGAACGACTCGGCGAAATCCGCATCCTCCATGGCGGACACCCACTCTTGCTCGCCGCTGTCGGCCCAGCTCGCCGGTTCGCCGGTTCTCAGCACGTTCACCATCTCCCTGCAGACGAAGCGCGCGCCCAACGAGGCGAAATACGGAAGGAGACTGTGCTGCGAGCTCCGGGTCAGGAAGTTCTTGGAGAGCGGCGTCAGTCCAAAGCCTTCGTCCCGGCGATCGACCAGGCCCATGGCGGTGAACAGAGTCATCATCACGTCCGCCGGACGGTCCCGGATTCCCAGCGTGGAGCAGATGCCGTGCCGGTCCAGGGGCCGGTTCTCCAGCCGGGAGAACAGATCCAGGTGGACCGCGGCGGCGAGGAGCAGGTCGGAGGCGTAGATGCTGTCGCGGGCCCGGAACAGGGTTTCCGGGTCCGGAAAACCGGCGTCTCCGATCTCAGTCATCATTCGAGTCCTTGAGTCCGGCGCCCGATTGATCGCCGGCTACCACACTTCTTCGAAGATCCGCATCCAGTTCCCACCCAGGATTTTCAGAGTGTCCTCGTCCGAGTAGCCCCGGTTCAACAGGGCCTCCGCCAGATTGGGAAACTTGTGCGGGCCTTCCAATCCCTTGGGCTGGAAGGAGAGATTTACGTAGTCCATGGACGTGTCGCTGAAGGTCGAGGGGTAGCCGGTCCCCTGCTGGGAGGTGATGTAACGCCAGAAGGAGAGGGGCTGGTCCTGGGTGTTGTCGGTCCCCACCGCCACGTGATCGATGCCCACCCGCTGCACCATGTCGTCGACGGCGTCGATGTAGTCCTCGAGCGTAGACTCGAACCGCTTCGGCAGAAAATTGCAGAAGGGGGTCGTCCCCACGACGCCACCCTTCGCCGCCAACCGCCTCAACGCCTCGTCCTGCTTGTTCCTGGGATGGTCGTAGAAGTCCCGCGCGTTGGCGTGGGTGACCGTCACGGGCTTCTCCGAAACCTCGATGGCCTCCAGCGTCGTCCGGTCCCCCACGTGGGAGAGGTCGATGAGGATCCCCAGGCGGTTCATCTCCCGGACCGCGCCCACGCCGAAATTGCTCAAGCCGTCGTCGCGGCGCTCGAAGCACCCGTTTCCCAGCAGATTCCGCTCGTGGTACGTGAGCTGAATGACCTTCACTCCCAACGCGTGAAAGAGTGCCAGCCGATCCAGGTCGTTCTCGATGGGCGAGGCGTTCTGAAAGCTGAGGATGACGCCGGTGCGCCCGGACCGCTTGGCTTGCCGGATGTCCGCCGTGCTCTTGACCTGGACGATGTCGTCCCGCTCCCGAAACCGGCGCAGCCAGCCGGCGACGTAGTCCATCGTCTCCTGAAAACCCTCCCAGGTCGCCAGGGTGGCGCTGATGGCGGTGATGCGGCCCTTCTGCAGGCTCGCGTACACCGCCGGGCTGTCCCAGTTGCTCACATTCAGACCGTCGATGACGATGGCGCCATCGTAAAGCGCTCTGGCCCGATCACTCATTTCATGGCCTTTCGTGACGATTTCCCCGCGTGGTCATGGAGGTCGTCCTAATCGAAACGGGTGCCGATCCGAAACAGATCCCCCAGGGGATTGTGCTTTTCCTCCAAGGCGTCGGCGATGACGGGTCCGATGGAGCCGCCGAACTTGAAGCCGTGACCGCTGCCGCAGCCGGCGATCAGGATCCGCCGGGCTCCCGGGGCCCAGTCGATGACGAAGTGGTCGTCGGGAGTGTTGGTGTACAGGCAGGAACGCCCGCCCACCATCTCGGCGCCGCGCAGGCCGGGCATGCGCTCCGCGATAAACCGGGAAACCATTTCGAGAAAGCGGCGAGTGTTGGTCCGCTCCACTTCCGGGTGGGTCTCGTCCACCTTGAGATCGTCGGCGACCTTGACGTAGCCCTCCACCAGCATGGGAAACCCGTACCAGGCCTCCTCGCCCGTGTTCACGGACCAGACAGGAAGGTTCGACCGGCTGAAGAGCTCCGGGTCCCGGGGAACGAAAAACGCCATCTGGTTGCGGGTCAGGTAGAGGGATTCGGCAAGTCCCGGCCAGAGACGGACGATCCAGGCGCCCGCGGCCGCCACGACCCGATCGAAAGCCAAGGTTTCCGTGCCGCAACTGACGCGCACGTTGGCGCCTTCCTCCTCCACGCCGGAGACCGATGTGTCGGACCGGATCTCGATTCCCCGCGCCTGGGCCAGGACCGCCAGGTCGGCCACGGCCTGTCCGCTCCGCAGGTAGCCGGTCCAGCCATCGTGGCGGACGGTGTCGTCGTCGTGGAAACGGAACTGGGGATATCGGGCGCGGGCTTCCGGAACACTCAAATACTGGGAAGGGTCCACGGTCAGGTCCGGGCCCGACCAGGTCCGATAGTGGGAGGTGTAGTGAGAAGACCCGCTGACGATCGACACCTGCCCCGTCCGGAAAATGAATGACCCGCCAACTTCTTCCTGCCAGACCCTCCACTGGCGTTCGGCCCGCTCCACCAGCTCGATGTAGGTTTCGTGCTGGTACCCGATCCGGCGAATGACCTTGGACACGTCGTTTGAGCTGGCGCGGCGTCCCGGAATGCCCTCCTGTTCCAGAATGGTCACCCGGTGGCCCCGGTCTCGAAGCTCAAGCGCCGCCGCCAGACCGAATATGCCGGCGCCCACCACCCCCACGTTCATGCGCGCCATCATACTGGCGGAAATGAGGAATTACGAATTGGGATTTTGGCGAATGGACCGCAGCCGGACGTGTACGATAGGGATTTGGAACCAGCCGGGAGGATGGAAATGATCTCACGCAATCGGCGTCTTCGACTCGTGTCCTGGAAGCTCGTGGCTCCCATTGCCGTCCTGCTGTCGTGGAATCCCGCCGCGGCTCAGGACAACTCGATCATGGAGATGGGCTCGAAGCGTGAGCTCTTCGTCGACGGCTACCTGATCGAGGGCTCGTCCGGCGTGCGCCTGCAACTGCACCATCCCATGCCCAAAGAGATCGTGATGCACCACGACAAGCTCTGGGAGGGCAACGGCTGCAACTACTACTCCATCTTCCGCGATGGGGACCTCTTTCGGATGTACTACGACTCCTGGGCCCACGAACCGTCGAGCATTCCCGTCCACGATGTCTTCATCGGCTATGCCGAGAGCAAGGACGGAAAGACCTGGACCCGGCCGGACGTGGGACGGTTCGAGTTCAACGGCTCCAAGAAGAACAACATCGTCTGGGCCAGCGAAAATCTGGACAACTGGGGGGCGTTCAAGGACACGAATCCCGATTGCGCCCCCGAGGCGCGGTACAAGGCCTTCTACAACGGCAACGGCGGTCTGATGGCGGCCCAGTCGGCGGACGGCATCCACTGGTCGCCGATCCGAGACGAGCCGGTCCTGACTGACGGGGCGTTCGACAGCCACAACCTGGCTTTCTGGGACCACCGGAAGGGCCACTACCGGGCCTACTACCGGGATTTCAGGGACGGACTCCGGGACATCAAGACCGCCACCTCCCACGATTTCATCCAATGGACGCGCGGGGAGTGGCTCGAGTACCCGGGAGCGCCGCCCGAGCAGCTCTACACCAACAACATCATTCCCTACTACCGCGCCCCCCATATCTACCTGGGCTTTCCGGCCCGTTACCTGGACCGCGGCTGGTCCGACGCCATGAGGGCGCTGCCGGAGCTGGAGGAACGCATGGCGCGGGCCAATGTCCGCAACTACACCACGGCGTCGGGCAGGAAGGTGACCTCGGAGCGGTACGGGACCGCCCTGACCGACGGGCTCTTCATGAGCAGCCGCGACGGCCAGGTGTTCCATCGCTGGGGAGAAGCCTTCATCCGGCCGGGGCTGCGCTACACCGACAACTGGGTCTACGGCGACAACTATCAGAATTGGGGCCTGATCGAGACCGAGTCGGACCTGCCGGGCGCCCCGGATGAGATCTCCATCTACGCCACGGAACATTATTGGAGGGGCGCCTACACCAATCTGCGCCGCTTCGTTCTCCGGGTGGATGGATTTGTCTCGGTCAACGCTCCCGCCAAGGGGGGAGAATTCACGACCCGGCTCCTCAGGTTCAGCGGCGACCGCCTGGAGATGAACTTCTCCACCTCCGTCGCCGGGAGCGTCCGGGTGGAGATCCGGGACGCCGGGGGGGAACCCATCTCCGGGTACGCCCTGGAGGACTGTCCCGAGATCTTCGGGGATCACCTGGCAAGGGTGGTTCACTGGAAGAACGGACCCGACGTCGGTCCGCTCTCAGGCAAGCCCGTACGGCTGCGGTTCGTCATGAAGGACGCCGATCTCTACTCGATCCGCTTCCGCTAGGAGGGGGGACTTTCCTGTCCCCCCGGGGAGTGGGGGTAGGAAAACCCCCACTCCTATCTCGACCACTACGGACAAATCGATGTTACGAGCAACCGCCTGTCCCACTGGCGGTAGGCTAACGTCTTCGTCTTCGTGACATGGCGCCTGGAAGACTCGCTGCCTAAGGTCAGGCACTTCGCAAGGTGTATAGCGGGGGTAGGAAAACCCCCGCTCCTGTCTTGCCGGAGCCCGTCTGCTGGTGTACAACCGGAGCCGGATGGGAGGTTGGTTCATGCGCAACTCGACGTTGATTTTGTTGATTCTGCCTGGGGTCCTGGCGTGTCTGGCGGGAACGGCCTTGGCTTCGGGCCACATCAGTTGGAAGGCCTCGGGCAAGGGAGGCGCCGTGGCGGCCGGACATCCCGACGCGGTGGCGGCCGGCATCCGGATGCTGGAAGCGGGCGGCAACGCCGCCGATGCGGCCGCCGCCACCCTGTTGGCGCTCTCGGTGACCGACTACGGGATGTTCGCCATCGGCGGCGAGATCCCGTTCCTGATCTACGACGCCGAGAAGAAAGAGGTGAAGGTCCTCTCCGGACTGGGGCGCGCCCCCCTGGACCAGGCCGCCATCGACTGGTACTACACCAACACCATCCCGGCCCAGGGCAGCATGAAGGCCGCTCCGACGCCGGGAGCGGTGGACCTCTGCATCACCGCCCTGAAACTGTACGGCACCAAGTCCTTCGCGGAAGCGTCGGCCCCGGTGCTGGAGGTCCTGGACGACGGATCGGAAGAGTGGCATCCCAAGTTGGCCGTCACCTTCCGGAAACTCGTTGAAGCGGAACAGAAGGCTTCCGGAACGCGTGAGGAGAAGCTGACGGCGGCCCGGGACCGCTTCTACAAGGGGGACGTGGCCGACGAACTGGAGGCATGGTACATCGCCACCGGCTCCTTCCTCCGAAAGAAGGATCTGGCCGCCCATGTGACCCGCGTCGAAGATCCGGTCTCGGTGGACTACCGGGGATACACGGTCTACAAGTGCCCGTCCTGGACCCAGGGACCGGCCCTGTGCCAGGCCCTGACACTGCTGGAGGGGTTCGACCTGAAGCAGATGGGGCATCTCTCCGCCAGCTACATCCACACCCTCACCGAGTCGATGAAGCTGGCCTTCGCCGACCGGGACGAATACTACGGCGATCCCCTCTTCGCCCAGGTTCCCATGAAGACCCTCCTGTCCCGAGAATATGCGCGGGTCCGCCGCGCACTGATCGACCCCAATCGGGCTTCCTTGGAGCGCCGTCCCGGAGACCCGTACCACATGAAGCCTCTCAAGGGCATGATGTTGGCCGGCGACAATCCGAACCGGATTCCCATCAGCGACACTACCACCTGCGTGGTGGCGGACAAGTGGGGCAACGTGGTGGCCGCCACTCCCAGTTGCAATCTGTCGGGCAACCTCCCGGGACCGTCAGGCGTCACCACGGGAAACCGGCTCCGGAGCCTGAACACCACCCGGGGCCATCCCAATCGCATCCAGCCGGGCAAGCGGCCCCGCATCACCCTGACGCCCACCCTGGTCACCCGGAACGGCAAGCCGGTCATCGCCATCAGCGTTGCCGGAGGCGACCTCCAGGATCAGACCACGCTGAACGTGCTGTTGAACCACGTGGAGTTCGGCATGCTTCCGGACAAGGCGGTGACGGCGTCCCGCTTCAACACGGACCACCTCCAGAATTCCTTCGATCCCAACCCGAACCGTGACGAAGCTTTCGTCAAGGCGGGAAGCCTGCGGGTCCACAGCGGTGTCGGCGGCCAGGTCCAGGAGGAATTGAAGCAAAAGGGGCACCGGCTGACCACGACCGACGGCTTCATCGCCCGGCCGGTGATGCTCTACATCGATCACGAAAAGGGAGTCATCCACGCCGCGGGGGACCCGGACGCGGGCCGCCACGCCGCGGCCATCGAGTAGGAATGGGGGAGGGGCGATTTCCTAATCGCCCGCTGGAAGGGCGGTTTCCAGCCGCCCTGTCTTTGCCTGCGTAGTCGAGCAAAAAGTGTACAGTGGGGACTGCCGTCCCCCTAATCCCCCCTAATCGGCGGCTAGAAACCGCCGCTCCCGCTCCTGTCCCACGGAAACGCGAACGTGGGTTGGTTCACGTAGCGCTTCATCTGAATCGAGAGGCGTGAGCCCGCCCCGGCGTCCAGGCGGACGGTGAACTTGGAGTCTCCCACCTCGATCCGTTTCCCATCGACCGTGACCGACACCGCGTCGTGCTCGGCGTAGGCGCCCGTCTGAACCACGATCTCGCGGCTCTCCACGGGGTTGGTATTGACCAGAACGACGGTGACGCCGCCGGGACGGACCTTCTCGACCAACGCTCCCACCCCCCGGGGCAGTCCCGGCCGCCTCTCTCCGGCATCGAAGTAGCGGACCTGCGCATGGACCACGTTGCCGCCGCTACCCGGGTCGTTGGCTCCCAGCATGAGGTTGTGGAGGCTGCTGACCGAGGTGACCACCGGCATATGGGGCGCCTGGCGAGTGTCTGGCGTCCGGGAGTCCTCCCGCAGCTTTTGAACCTGCCTTCGGATCACGTCCAGATCGTATGCCATCGCCTCCATGGGAAAGTTCGGGTCTTCACCTTTCAGGTAGCGGACCCAGGGCTCTTCCGCGACCCGGGGCAGGTCGGCCTCCTCCAGGGTCCAGGTGTAGATGTCGGTCAGTTCCGGAAGCGACCAGAAATTGACGTTCCCGCCGCGGCGCGCGCTGTTGTCGATGTAGGCGTACCAGCCGTCGTCGCCGTACTTGTGCGGGACCATGAGCCGGCCGTCGATGACCTTCTGCGCCGCGTACATGTTCTCGATCTGCGCTCGCAACGTGTTGACGTACTTGCGGTCGCCCGTGAGCATGAACGCGATTCCGAAACCGACCCGGGCGCCCCGCATCACGTAATTGTTTCCCGGATTGTCCGATCCGTCGGCCGACTTGGGACGGAAGTTCCATCCATAGACTCCGCCCCACCACTTGCCGTCCCACTCGCCTCCGATGGACCCGTCGAGGCCGATGTTGCTGGGAAGGTTGCCGCCGTTGCGGGCAGCCCGATCGACCCAGGCGTCGACGTACTCCAGAATCCAGTTCCGGTACTTCTCCTCCCCGGTCAACATGTACGCGGTCATGGCCAGGTTCGTGGCCAGCATGTTCTGGGGATGGTCGCCGCTCAGGTTGACCGTGTACCCCATGCGGGTCCAGCGTGCGGTTCGCGGGGGTTGCCCCGGCCGCGGGTCGTGGCGGGGACGCGGGTTCCCGCCCCAGTGATACTCCGTGGCCGGCGTCAACAGCGGTCCCCGGCTGCCGTTGAACAGGCTTCGGATGATCTTCTTCTCCGGGTCGTAGTTGGGAGCTTCGGGGTCCTCGTTCATGTAGAAGCCGGCATAGCGCCGGGCCCGGATCAGGTACTGCCGGTCCTGAGGGCGGGCGAGGCCGTACCAGTACCAGGGAGCCATCCCCTCGCCCGTGTGCTCCCAGTCGAGCTGGGGGCAGAACTCGCGGTAGAACATGCCGTCCTTGGCCGCCGCCACCAGGGGTTCCCGGGCTTCGGTGAACTGGTCGAGGTGACCCTCCCAGATCTTCTTGTACAGGGCCAGGATCTCGGGCGGCCCACCCAGCATGTAGAGGATGGGCAGGTCCCGATAGGTTTCGGTGACGTCGTCGGGGCCGTCCATGGCCCCCCAGTTGGGCGTGATCCGCATCCAGCCGCGGACGTCGACGTACTTGTCGCCCGCCACGTATGCCGCCTCGGCGTTGGAGTCGATGAGCGCCCACTGGGCCAAGGCCCAGGCCGGCGGCGGCATCGGCGTGGTGATCTCGATTGCGGGTTTCGCCACGGTCAACGATCCGGTCATGAAACCGAGAGCAACGCAGATTGCGGCGAACCGAGGTTTTTTCCAATTCGGAACAGTTGCGGTCATTTCTTCCCTCCCCGTGTCATGATAGGGGTCTCAAGCGCGCAAGAGAATCGGGAAATGCAAATCAAAGCGAAGGGAAAGCCTGCAATGCAACGAACAATGAGTGCACTCGTCTTGATTCTGGTGTCATTCGGGCCGGTCCTGGCGGGAGCGGATTCCGCTTCTCCGGTCCAGGTCGGGTCCCGGCTGGAGCTGTTCGTGGACGACTACCTCATCGAGTCCATGGACGGAGTCCGGCTTCAGCTTCAAAAGCCGCTGCCGGCGGGCACGGTCATGAAACACGACAAGCCCTGGGAAGGCACCACCAGCGCCTACCACACGGTCTTCCAGGACGGAGACATCTTCCGAATGTACTACCGGGGCAGCAGCCACGCCGGATATACGATTCAGTCGCTGATGAAACCGGGCGAGACGGCCATTCCCGAACATGAGCAGGTGGCCTGCTACGCCGAAAGCCGGGACGGCATCCACTGGACCCGTCCCTCCCTGGGGGTGATCGAGTTCGAGGGGTCCAAGGACAACAACATCGTCTGGATCGGAAACCGGGCCGGGGGCCACAACTTCGCCCCCTTCAAGGACGGAAATCCCGATGCTCCGGATTCGCAGCGGTACAAGGCCGTGGGCTCGAGCAATATCGGCGGCAAACCGGTCCTGCTGGGCTTCGTTTCCCCCGACGGGATCCACTGGAGCAAGGTCCGGGACGAGCCCATCATCACCGACGGCCACTTCGATTCACTGAACGTGGCCTTCTGGGACTCGGTGCGGCAGCGTTACTCGGCCATCTACCGGTCCGGCCATGCAGGCGTCCGGTCTTTCAAATTCTCTCATTCCGGGAATTTCGTCGACTGGCCCCCGGGTCAATATGCCGATTACGGCGACACTCCCCGGGAACAGCTCTACACCAACGCCACCACGCCCTATTTCCGGGCGCCTCACATCTACGTTGCCTTTCCCAAGCGTTTCGTTCAGTGGAGGACCATGCACCAGGACGTTTCCGGTTCCGGCGTTTCAGAGGGAGTCTTCATAAGCAGCCGGGACGGCGTGCACTGGGACCGGCGCTTCATGGAGGCGTTCGTGCGCCCCGGAAGAGACCCCAGGAGCTGGGTGCACCGCACCAACATGATCGCGGCCGGAGTGCTGCCCACCGCCGACGATGAGATATCGATCTACGTGGCCCGCGATTACACCTCTCCCAGCGCCCACCTGGAGCGGATGGTGCTGCGCACCGACGGCTTCGCGTCCGCCTCCGCGGACTATTCCGGCGGAGAGCTGCTGACCAAGCCCCTGCTGTTCCAGGGGAACAACCTGGTCCTCAACTTCGCCACCTCGGCCGCCGGAAGCATTCACCTGGAGATCCAGGACGCCGAGGGCAATCCGCTCCCGGGCTTTGCCCTGGAGGAGTCGCCTCTGATCTGGGGAGATGAAATCGAACACACCGTCCGCTGGGAGCGTTCCCATTCCAGGGCCACCTCAGACGAACCCCTGAGACGGATCGCCGAAAAGCCGGTACGGCTGCGTTTCGTGATGAAGGACGCCGATCTGTTTTCGCTGAGGTTCCGGTAAGCCGACGAGTCCGGATCTGTAGAAGGGAAAAAGAATTGGCCGGGACGATCCGGAAGACGTCGTTCATCCGCAGGTCGTTTCCCGGAATTCTGTTGGCGGCCGTCCTGGCCGTGTTTGGCGGAGCCTGCTCACGACCGGGCGGAAACGAATCGGCGAAGGAGACCGGAGATTTGCAGCCACGGACGGAACCGGTCCCTGCCCCTCCGAACGCCGGCGACCCCTCGGAGCCACTCCGGATCGCCGCCATCGTGACGACGTTCTTTCCCAACAGCCATGCGGGGGTCATCGTAGACAAGTTCCTCCGCGGATTTCCTACCGACGAGGGCGTGATTCCACCCCGGTCCAAGATCGCCTCGCTGTACATCGACCAGATTCACGAGCGTGACGTGGGCCGCCAGATTGCGTACGAGTTCGACATCCCGCTGTACGAGAGCATCCGGGCGGCGCTGACCCTGGGAGGAGATGAACTGGCGGTGGATGCGGTGCTGCTGATCGGGGAGCACGGCGACTACCCTCGGTCGGAATTGGGCCAGGAGATGTTGCCGCGGCGCTATTTTTTCGAACAGATCGCCGGCGTCATCTCGGAAGCGGGACGCCCCATCCCCGTCTTCAACGACAAGCACCTCTCCTATCGCTGGGACGATGCCGCCTGGATGTACGAAACGGCCAGGGCGAGGAAGATCCCGCTCTGGGCCGCTTCGGCTCTCCCGGTCGTCTGGCGGAATCCAAACTGGGAACATCCCCTGGGTCAGCCCGTGGACCGGGCCCTCGTCATCGGATTCCACATGGTGGAGCGGTACGGCTTTCACGCCCTGGAGGTTCTCCAGTCCAACGTCGAACGGCGGCGCGGCGGCGAGACCGGAGTCCGCTCCGTGCAATGCCTGTCAGGCGACGAAGTGTGGCGGGCCGGCGAAGATGGCCGATGGTCCATCCCTCTGGCCAATGAGGCACTGAGCCGGATCGAGGATGGACCGGGACAACTGGACCCGAATCAGGTCTACGATCCCCACGTTTTCCTGGTGGAGTACGTGGATGGTCTGGAGGCCGCGGTCCTGATGCTGGGAGACGGCTACGTCCGGAAATTCGCCTACGTCCAGCGACGCGGGGCATCGACCGACTCGCTCGAGTACCACATCGCCGGGGGTCCCGCCCGGGCCGCGTTCGGATATCTCGGCCTCAACATCGAAGATTTCTTCGTTTCAGGCACAGTTCCGAATCCCGTGGAGCGAACCCTTCTGACTACCGGAATCCTCGAGGCGGCCATGATCTCCCGGAGCCGGGGTGGGAAAAGAGTGCAGACACCGCACCTGTCGTCGATCCGGTACCGGCCGGGGAAAGGGGCCAGGAGACCGTCGGGGACGCGGCCGAAGGGAGCAAGCGTCGGCGATTGGATCGTCCACGAACCCGGCGCCACGCCAGCCGCCGAACCCATTCCCATCACGCGCGACGGCACCGTTCGGCGACCCCCGCCGGCAAAATGACGTAGTCACCCTGGGAGAGGACTTTCCTGTCCCCCGGAGGAGTGGGGGTAGGAAAACCCCCACTCCCAACCAATTCGGACGCTACACGGCGGTCGGACGAAACTGCGGGGCCCGGCGCACCTGCGTCGCCTGCTCGAAGGCGTACGCCAGCCGGATGAGTTTCCCTTCGCTCCAGGCACGTCCGAAAATGGAGATCCCCACCGGAAGGCCGTGGACGAACCCCGCCGGAACGGTGACGTTGGGATAACCCGAGACCGCCGCGGCGCCGGAACTCCCCCCACCGTAGCTGTCGCCGTTGATCAGGTCGGTGACCCACGCCGGACCGCCGGTGGGCGCCAGCAGGGCATCCAACCGATGCTCGTCCATCACCCGGTCGATCCCCTCTTTTCGGCTCAGACGATGGTTCCGGGCCAGGGCGTCCCGGTATCTCTTTTCGGTCAGAGGCCCCTTCGCCTGGGCCTGAATGAAGCGTTCCTGGCCGAAGTAGGGCATCTCCCGATCCGCATTCTCCTCGTTGAACCGGACGAGATCCTTCAGTGACCTGACCCGCGACGACCCTCCCAGTTGGGCCAGATAGGCGTTCAGCCCGGCCTTGAACTCGTAGAGCATGACCTCCCGTTCCGATTCGCTCCACTCTCCCCACGTCGGGATGTCCGCAGGATCGACGATCACCGCTCCCTGGCTCCGCATGGCCGCGACCGCCTCTTCGACGATGCGGTCCACGTCCGGATGAAAACCCAGGAGCCGGCGGACCAGCCCGATCCGGGCTCCGCGAAGCCCCGACGAGTCCAGAAACCGGCTGTAGTCGGTGTGCGACCGTCCCTGGCTCGCCGCGGTGTGGGGATCATCGGGATCGACGCCGGTCAGGGCTCCCAGCACGGCCGCGGCGTCCGCCACCGTCCGGGCCATCGGCCCGGCCGTATCCTGGTTCTGGGAAATGGGAATGATCCCGGTCCGGCTGACCAGCCCAACGGTCGGCTTGATGCCCACGATACCGTTGGCGTTGGACGGACAGACGATGGAGCCGTCGGTCTCGGTTCCGATGGCGGCGGAGCAGAGATTGCCCGAGACAGCCACCCCCGAGCCGGAGCTGGAGCCGCAGGGATTGCGGTTCAGAGCGTATGGATTCCGGGTGAGGCCGCCGCGGCCGCTCCAGCCGCTGGTGGAGCGGGTGGAACGGAAGTTGGCCCACTCGCTGAGGTTGGTCTTCCCCAGCAGGACCGCCCCCGCTTCCCGTAGCTTACTCGCCACGAACGAGTCCCGTTCCGGAATGGATCCTTCCAGCGCCAGCGAACCGGCGGTGGTCGTCATCCGGTCGGCCGTGTCGATGTTGTCCTTGATCAGGATCGGGATGCCGTGCAGCGGACCCCGGGCGCCGGCTTCCCGCCGCTCCCGATCCAGGGAATCGGCAATGGCGGGCGCATCCGGATTGACCTCGATGACGGAACGGAGCGACGGGCCCCGGGCGTCGATCTCCTCGATGCGGCGCAGGTATTTCTCGGCAATGGCGCGAGCCGTCTCCTGACCCGAGTCCATCCTTCGCTGAAGCTCCAGGATGGAGACCTCGTCCAACTCGAAGGGAGGGACGGATGAAAGATTCGGCTCGGTGTCCGAAGGAGGTTCCGTCCGGCAGGCGGCGGGCACCGCCGCGGCGGCTGTCCCCATTGCGCCTGCGCCGATGAACTCGCGGCGGTTCAGGTTGGATGGAGAGTCTGTTTCGGAACCGGATGGCATGGGCTTTTCCCCAAAAAATATTGCTAGCTGAGGTGCAGGACCTTCACCGCTTGGGACGGAACCTGGACGTCGAACCGGCCTTCCCGCACCGGCACGGTCTGCCCGCCGATCAGATCCTGGACCTTCGAGAAACCCCACTTGGGCGCCAGCCCGGTTTCGGCGGCCCGGGGCTCCACGTTGAAGAGGAACATCAGCACGCCTTCCTCCCTGGCCTGGGCCAGTTGCACGATGATCCGGTCCCCCTCCGTGCGGACCGGCGAATCCACGCCCAGGGACCGCACCAGCGGAACCAGCACTTCGTCCCGAGACGAACTGTCGAATCCCTCCCACAGGGATATGGTGATCCAGGTGAAGCGCCGGTCGGATGTCTGCATCCCGACCACTTCATCTCCGTACCAGGCGACCGCCCGGGCCGGGTCCGTCACCTGCAATCCGATGAAGTTGCACTCCTGGCCAATGGGAAACTCGCCCCTCTCCAACCGCAAGCGATTGGTCCCGTCGCGGATCTCCTTGGCCGTGATCCGGCTGTGATCCAGGGTCTTGGCCCCCAACAGATCAGACAAGCCCTCGGGCGGATCGAAACTGAAACGACCGTTTTCGGCGTTGGTGCCGAACGGCCCGTCGGCCACCAGTCGGGGA
>JAJDTT010000306.1 GCA_022827025.1 Acidobacteriota bacterium | reverse complement strand
TTCATCTGGGTCGCGTCACAAAGGCAACGAACTGGAAGCGACACCCTTGGGGCTCCGAAACCGCTATCGCCAGAGACTCAGCCAGAAAAATCCATCTGGAGAATACGCGGGGTCATGCTCGAGTGGACGGGGGGACGCTATGCTCGTCGCTCGGAAGTGGAATGACTAACGAACAACTCCTGACCATCATCATTTCTATAATCATCCCCCTGGGGGGACTGATCCTGGTCCAGTCCCGAGCCATTCGCTCTGAGCTTCGTGAAGCAGCCCGCGAACGCGGAGAACTCCGGGAGCGCATGGCGCACCTGGAAGGCCTGCTGGAAGGCCTGCGCGAAGCTATCACCCGCCGATCCGTCGCCTGAGTTTAAAGATAACTCGGTGTCATCGCCGCGCGCGGCGTGGCTCAAGGTGGGCGCGGGTGACATCTACTCGTCGCGTTGGACCGGTAACCCTCGCGTCGGCATCCCGGCCCCCGACTCCGTAGGTGGCCGCTGCCGCGTTGGCGGCTGGGCCGCTTCTTCCTCCAGGGGCCGGATTCGGCCGAACCTCTCCGATTTTGGTCCGGGCAGCTACACCGACGCGACGGCCTCCCGCCGGCAGATTCCGGCCAGGAGCCCCATGCCCTCCCGAATGACCCGGGGCGGATCGTAACCGAAGCAGAGCCTGGCGCAGTTGTGACCCGAGTTTCCCTCGGGCGACAGGCGGATGCCGGGAAAGATGATCATGCCCTCGCGAAGCGCCCGGTCGGCAACCGCCTGCATGTCGACTCCAGGAGCCAAAGTCAGCCAGATGAACAGGCCGCCCCGGGGACGGCTCCAAGAGGCTCCGACATCCGACAGCTCTCCGAACCCATCTGCCAATCCCGCCAGCATGGCGTCCCGCTTGCGGCGGAGGATGCGGTTGGCGGACCGGACGTGCTCCTCCAGGTGGCTCACGGCGTAACGATGAATGGCCAGCGCGCCCAACTGGCTCACTCCCCCTCCGCTCTTGATGGCGGAGATCCGGTCCAGGAGCGGCGAAGGTCCGGCCAGGTAGCCGAGGCGGACCCCCGGCCCGATGATCTTGGAAAAGGAACCGACGTAAACCACAACCCCATCGGTATCCAGGGAGGCGATGGCCGGCACCGGCTCCCCCTCGAAACGAAGGTCCACGTAGCAATCGTCTTCCAGGATGGCGATCCCGTGCCGTTGGGCCGTCTCCAGCAGGTGCCGCCGGCGCGCCAGGCTCATGACCCATCCCAGGGGATTCTGAAAAGTCGGAATCGTGTAAATGAGCTTCACCCGTTTCCCCTCGCCGGACGCGCTTCGGATCGCGTCCTCCAGGGCATCGGGCAGGAATCCTTCCCGGTCACAGGCTACGCCGCGGATATCCGCGCCGAACCGCCTCAGAATGCCCAGTGTCCCGGGGTAGGTGAACTCCTCGGTCAGGACCACCTCGCCCGGGTTCATCAGCGCTTCGATGATCATGTGATTGGGCTGACTGGAACCGTCCCCGAGGATGATGTCCTCCGGCGAGACCGAAAGACTCCGGTCCCGCGCCAATTTCTCCGCCACGTACTCCCGCAAGGGCGGGTATCCCGAAGGATGGGGGTATTTGGCGAGCCCTCTCCCTTCCTCCTCGAGACCCACCCGAAGGCTTTCCGCCAACTCCGCCAGCGGCAGGGATTCGGGATCGGGATAGGCCACGCCGAAGTCGTAGGGTGCACCCGAATGAGCCACCCGCGACCCCGCCTGGCGAGGTATGGAGCGGGAATAAACGTCGTCCTGGGCGAACAAGCTTGGTTTCGGCATCGCTGGATCCTCCCGGCGCCCGAGCCGAGGCCGCTTGCGGCGTCCGCCCGGCTCTGCCATTCTGCCAGACCATCGACGATCGACGATGAAATGTCCAGCCGGCGGTCGACATTCCTCCCTTTCCTCGCGGTCTTGGGAGCCCTCTGCTGCCAGCCGGACCTCGGGTTCGAAGTCCCCGGCTCCTCACCCTATCTGATCTACGAAGAGACTCCGCAAGGGGCCGAGATCGTCCTGGACCCCGACCGCCGCCCCCGGCGTTTCCGCGAGGCCCCGATGCTGGCCCGCCTGGTGGCCCGGGGCACGCTGCCTCCGGTTGAGGAACGGCTTCCGGAGAATCCGCTGGTGCTCCATCCCCTCGAGTCCATCGGCCGGTACGGGGGAACCCTTCACTCCGGCATGATCGCCAACGGTCTCAACGAAGAGATGAACCGGATCATGGGAATGGAGAAGTTCCTCTTCTACGACGCGTCCGGGACCCGGATCGTCCCCAGCGTGGCTGAGGACTGGCACCAGAGCGAGGATGGCCGCCGCCTCCGAATTCACCTGCGGCGAGGCATGCGCTGGTCCGACGGCCATCCCTTCACCGCGGAGGACGTGCGTTTCTACTGGGAAGATCTCAACGCCCACCCCGACGTGTTCCCCTTCCCCGATCCGGACCTGGTGGTCAACGGCAAACCGATGCGGTTCCAGATCCTGGACTCCCACACGGTGCTCTTCCGGTTCGACGACCCGTATCACCGGCTGCTGGAGATCGTGGCCTCCGCCTTCAGCCGGTTCGGGGGAGGCGTCTTCGGAGAGTTTCTCTGGGGACCCTACGCACCGGCGCACTATCTCAAGCAGTTCCATCCCAGCTACGTCTCCCCGGAGGATCTCCGTCGCAAGGTGCGGGAATCGCAGCAGGAAGACTGGGTGGGGCTGATGAAGCTCCGGAACAACTACGCCCTGAACACCGAACTGCCGGTCCTGATGCCCTGGAGGACCGTGCAGGCGCGGGACAGTTCCGCCTGGATCCTGGAGCGGAACCCCTATTTCTGGGAGGTGGACACGGAGGGCAATCAGCTTCCCTACATCGATCGCTGGGTCCTGACCAAGGCGACGGACCGCGAGGTCGTCAACCTGCGGGCCATCGCCGGCGAATACGACTTTCAGTACCGGGACCTGGATCTGCAGAACCTGCCCGTCTTCTTGGAGCATGCCGAGGAGGAGAACTACAACATCCATCTCGACCCCTCCGCCTCGAGGATGCTCTTCGGCTGCTACTTCAACCTGGGATGGGAGGGAGATCCCGAGATCTCCAGGTTGCTTCGGAACGCCGACTTCCGGCGCGCTCTCTCCCTGGGCCTCCGCCGATCCCAGTTCAGTGACGCCTTCTACTTCTCCCTGGCCAGCCCCGGCGCGGCCGGACCCGAAGCGGAGCATCCCGAGCACCCGGGCGAGAGCTATCTGACCCTCTGGTCCACCTACGACCCGGACCGGGCCAATGCCCTGCTGGACGACCTGGGACTGGAGGAGCGGGACGGCGAAGGATACCGGATCCGAAGCGACGGCCGCGGCCGATTGCGAATCCGGATTCCGGCGCCCTCCGATCACCTGGTGGTCCCCAAGTTCCAGATGTTGGAACAGCAGCTCGAAGAACTGGGAATCGCCGTGGACGTTCCCATCCTGGGACGGACCCTCTGGTGGGAGGAGATGCGGGCCAACCGCGCCCAGATCACCTGCTGGGCCAATCCCACCCAATCCGTCTGGGGGAGCCAGCCCATGTATGTCCTTCCCGTCGACCGGATTTCCCCCATCGGCCCCCTTTTCGGCCTCTGGTTTTCCAGCAACGGACGGCTGGGCAAAAAACCCGCCGACCCGCAGATTCTCCGGGCCCAGGAGCTCTATCGGTCCGGCCGGGCCCAATCTGCCCGGGAAAGGACCCGGATCGGACGGGAGATCTGGGGGATCGCCATCCGTGAACAGTGGATGATGAGCACCGTGGGCGGAGCGCCCGGCGGGGTGCGCCTCTCCCACCGGAGGCTGGGCAACGTCCCGGCCCGGCTCTGCACCCGGGACGATTGCCGCACTCCTTCCACGGGCCGCCTGGAGACCCTGTATTGGAAGGAGTAGTATTGCGTCCGGGAGCGGTCAACGCGTCTCACTCGGATCGTCTGCAAACTCCGTCCGGCGCCGCCCGTCGGCAGGCCGGCACGAGCTGACCGATCATGGCTGCCTATCTGCGCCGCCGCCTGCTCCAGGCGGCCCTGACGATCTGGGCCATCAGCATTATCTCGTTCGTTCTCATCGAGCTCCCGCCGGGGGATTTCGTGACGTCCTACGTGGACCGCCGTGCCTCCCAGGGGATTCCCCTGCCTCCCGATGAGGTCCAGGTCCTGAGGGTCCGCTACGGACTGGACCAACCGGCAGCCCAGCGCTACCTGATCTGGATGGGGCGGTTGCTCCAGGGCGATCTGGGCGTCTCCTGGATTCGGGGACAGCCCGTTTCGGAGATCATCTCCGACCGCCTCTGGCTCACCATGGCGGTGTCCCTGGCCGCCATCCTGTTCACCTGGGCGGTGGCTCTGCCGGTGGGAATCTACTCGGCCATCCGCCAATACTCGGCGGGAGACTACCTGTTCACCCTCCTCTGTTTCGCCGGCGTCGGCGTGCCCAATTTCCTGCTCGGCCTTCTGGTCATGTACCTGGGATTCGTCTGGTTCGATGCGGACGTGGGCGGGCTGCTCTCGGCCCGGTACGTGGACGCTCCCTGGAATGCGGCCAAGCTCTGGGACCTGATCCAGCATCTGCCGCTGCCGGCCCTGGTCCTGGGAACGGGGGGAACGGCCTACATGATCCGGATCCTGCGGGCCAACCTGCTGGATGAACTCTCCAAGCCGTACGTGCTCACGGCCAGGGCCAAGGGGCTCTCGGAGGTCCGGCTCCTCCTCAGATACCCCCTGCGCGTGGCGCTGAACCCGTTCGTCAGCACCGCCGGCTACCTGCTTCCCTACCTGGTGTCGGGCAGCATCATCGTCTCCATGGTCATGAGCCTTCCCACCGTGGCGCCGGTGTTGTTGTCGGCTCTCATGGACCAGGACCTCTACCTGGCCGGGACCCTGGTGCTCCTGCTGGGCATCCTCACCGTGGTGGGAACCCTGATCTCCGATCTGCTCCTGCTCCGGATCGACCCCAGGATCCGGTTCCGGGGGACGTCATGAATCGGGAGCCGGAGGAGTTCGGGGTCCGGCTCGAAACGGCGTCCGCCTGGCAACTGACCTGGCAGCGATTCCGCCGGCACAAACTGGCCGTCGTCTCGCTGATCCTCCTGGGATTCCTGTACCTGGTGGTCCTGCTGGCCGATTTCCTGGCCACGGCCGATCCGAACCGAATCGATGCCAGCCGGGCCTACCGGCCGCCCCAACCCATCCACCTGCTGGACGACGGCGGATTCAACCCCCATGTCCACCCGGTGTCCGGGGAGTGGGACCACCGCATTTTTCGCAGGGTCCATCGCACCGACCCGGACCGGCGGCTCCCGGTCCGCCTCCTGGTCAGAGGCTACGAGTACGAGTTTCTGGGGCTGTTTCCCACCAGCCTGCATCTCATGGGCGTGGAGGGTGAGGCCCAGGCCCTCTCGTTGCTGGGCACGGACGGACTGGGACGCGACCTGTACTCCCGCCTGGTCCACGGTACCCGGACCTCCCTGACCATCGGCCTGGCGGGAGTCGTCCTGAGCCTGGTTCTGGGCGTCGTGCTGGGGGGGATCTCCGGGTTCTACGGAGGCAGGGTCGACACCCTGATCCAGCGGGTCATCGAGATACTTCTCTCCATCCCCACCATTCCCCTCTGGCTGGGCCTGGCCGCCGCCATGCCCCGGGATTGGGGGGTGCTCCGAGTCTATTTCATCCTGACCGTGATCCTGTCCCTCATCGGATGGACCCGGCTGGGCCGGGAAGTCCGTGGCCGATTCCTGGTGCTCCGTCAGGAAGACTACGTCCTGGCCGCGGAACTGATGGGCGCCGGCCGGGCCTCCATCATCCGGCGTCACCTGGTGCCTGCCATCACCAGCCACGTCATCGCCACCGCTACCCTGGCACTTCCCGCCATGATCATCGCCGAGACCTCGCTGAGCTTTCTGGGGCTGGGTCTGCGCCCGCCGGCCATCAGTTGGGGGATCCTGCTGCAGGGAGCCCAGCAGGTGCAGGTGCTGGCGCTGAGACCCTGGCTGCTGGCTCCCGCCGTTCCGGTCGTGGCAGCCATTCTGGCCTTCAATTTCGTGGGCGACGGCCTCCGTGACGCGGCGGACCCCTATTCCAGGAGAACGTGACGCCCATGTCTGAGGACTGGATCCTCTCGGTAAGGGATCTCAAGACCCACTTCTTCACTCGCGAGGGGGTCGTCCGGGCGGTGGACGGCGTCGGATTCGACCTGGCCCCCGGGCGGGTGCTGGGCATCGTGGGGGAGAGCGGCTGCGGCAAGAGCGTCACGGCCCTGTCCATCCTGGGCATCGTGGACCATCCGGGACGCATCGTGGACGGCCGAATCCTGCTACGTCCGGCGCATGGGGACACTCCCGTTGACCCAGGGCATGGGGACACTCCCGTTGACCTGGCGAGACTGGACCCTCCCGTTGACCTGGCGAGACTGGACCCCACGGGACGCCAGATCCGATCGATCCGCGGCGGGGAGATCGCCCTCATCTTCCAGGAACCCATGGCCTCGCTGAGTCCGGTGCACACCATCGGCCAGCAGATCTCGGAGACCATTCGGCTGCACCGCCGCGTGGGCCGCCGGCGGTCCCGGGAGCAGGCGGTGGAGGTCCTGCGCTCCGTGGGCGTGCCCGATCCTGAGGAGGGGGCGAAGCTCTATCCGTTCCAGCTCAGCGGAGGATTGCGCCAGCGGGCGCTGATCGCCCAAGCGCTGGCGGGCGAGCCCCGGGTCCTCATCGCCGACGAACCCACGACGGCCCTGGATGTGACCACGCAGGCCCAGATCCTGGACCTGCTGCGGGATCTGCAGAAGCGGAGAGGGATGGCCGTCATTCTCATCACCCACGACCTGGGGGTCATTGCGGAGATGGCGGACGAGGTCCTGGTGATGTACTTGGGGAAAGGGGTGGAGAGAGCACCCGTCGACCTCATCTTCCACTCGCCCGAACACCCCTATACGCGCGCGCTCCTGAACTCCATGCCCGGTCTGGGCGCCGCTGCGAAGCAGGCGCTTCCCAGTATCTCCGGCACCGTGCCGCCCGCCTTCCGGAGGCCCGCCGGGTGCTCGTTCCACCCCCGCTGCCTGGAATTCCTGGAGGGGACCTGCAATCGAAGGGAACCGGAACCGGTGATGGTGAGGCCGGATCAGGAGGTGTTGTGCCTGCGCCGCGAGCCGGAGGAGCCGTCCCAAACACGCAAAAACTGTCCGAAAACGGACAAAGTGTACCGAAACCGGACACTTCGTCCCGAATCCGGACACTTCTCCCCGATCGAACAAGAGAGTAGAGATTGAGACCCGGGATCCTTCTCGACGTCAGGAACCTGACCAAGCATTTCCCGGTCCGGGCCGGGCCGTTCCAGCGGCCGAGCGGAAAGGTTCAAGCCGTCACCGGCGTCAGTTTCCACCTGAGCGAGGGGGAATCGCTGTCGCTGGTGGGAGAGTCCGGCTGCGGCAAGACCACGCTGGCCCGGACTCTCCTCCGGGGCTACGAGGCGACGGCCGGATCGGCCTGGTTCCGCACCGGCGAGGGTGAGGTGGTCGACCTGCTGACCCTGTCCCGCCGCCGGCTCAAGCCTTTGCGCCGGCAGATGCAGATGGTCTTCCAGGACCCCTACTCCTCCCTGAACCCCAGGATGACGGTCCAGCAGATCATCGGCGAGCCCTTGCGCATTCACGGCGAGGAGCTGGGGATCGCCACCCGGGAGGCCCGCCGGGAACGGGTCCGCGAACTGCTGCTGCAGGTGGGGCTCCGGCCCGAAGCGGCCCGGTGCTACCCCCACGCCTTCAGCGGCGGGGAGAGGCAGCGGATCGGCATCGCTCGAACCCTGGCCGCCCGGCCCCGGCTGGTGGTGGCGGACGAACCGGTCTCGGCCCTGGACGTCTCCGTCCAGGCCCAGATCCTCAACCTGCTGCTGGAACTGCAACAGCGGCACCGGATCGGCACCCTGCTCCTGACTCACAACCTGATGGTGGTCCGTCACGTCAGCGACCGGGTCGCCGTCATGTACCTGGGAAGGATCATGGAGACGGCCCCCGCCGAGACCCTCTTCACCAGTCCCGGACACCCGTATACGGCGGCTCTTCTCGACGCCATACCCCGGCCCGATCCCCGGGTCCGGAACCGGTCCAGAATCAAACTGAGCGGCGAAGTTCCCAGCCCCCGGAACCCGCCCTCCGGATGCCCCTTCCATCCCCGCTGCGTCCACGCCCGGGATCGATGCCGCACCGAGCTGCCGGAGCTGGAGCATATCGTCCCCGGGCGCCAGGTCCGATGCCACCTCTGGCGGGAGTTGGACTTGAAAGGAGCGGCGACTGACTAGTCGCCCGGAAGCGGAATGGTACGCCCGACAGGATTCGAACCTGTGGCCTTCGGCTCCGGAGGCCGACGCTCTATCCAGCTGAGCTACGGGCGCACCCGACAGACAGAGGGAGTGTAGCAGAACCACCCTGGAAATGAGAGCGAACCGGCCACGAACGCAGGAGAATCGGAGACGTCCCCAACGGGATTTGAACCCGTGTTGCCGCCTTGAAAGGGCGGTGTCCTAGGCCAGGCTAGACGATGGGGACGTCAGATTTGAAGCGCGCATTCTAGCAGCCGCCGCCGAGGCGTGTCCACCGGCCTGATCGATCGAACGTGCCAAGAAAACCGGACAACATTAGCGTTCATAGATGTGATAAAAGGTTTTGGATATACCCCTTTGTGGGTGACAACATGCATCATCGTTGGAAACCGATCGAAGACTACGAATCATACACAGATCTGGCTACGGCCGAACTCGGTGCTTTGGCCCAAGTCTGGCGCGAACAGCTCGAGCGGTTGGGTAGTCGGGACTCATATCGCCGGTTCGAGGTACGTCTGAAACGCGAATGGGCCATCGAAACCGGGTTGATTGAACGCCTTTACACACTCGACCGCGGCATCACCCAATTGCTCATCGAACGCGGGATCCACGCAGCATTGATTCCACACGAGCGCGGGACGAATCCGGACGCCATTGTGGCGATGATCAGAGATCACGAGGAGGCAGTTGAAGGCATTTTCGACTTCGTGAAGGGGACACGGCCACTGTCCACGAGCTACATCAAGGAACTGCACGCCCTGATGACTCGGCATCAGGAAACCGTGGAGGGCCTTGACTCCCTCGGGAGAAAGACATCGGTTCCGCTCATTCGCGGCGCATATAAGCGTCTGCCCAATAATCCGTTACGGCCGGACGGCACGATCCATGAGTACTGCCCACCGGAACAGGTCGATTCGGAGATGGACCGGTTGATCGCTCTGCATCACCAGCACGACGATGTTGCCCCCGAAGTCGAGGCGGCCTGGCTGCACCACCGCTTCTCGCAGATCCACCCATTCCAGGACGGCAACGGACGGATCGCCCGCGCACTGGCGACGTTGGTATTCGTCAAGGCCGGCTGGTTCCCTCTGGTCGTCCGGGACCGGGAACGCGCGGAATACATCGACGCTCTGGAAGTCGCCGACGACGGGGACCTGAACCCGCTGGTCGACTACTTCGCCGGTCTTCAGAAACGCGCATTCGTCCACGCATTGAACATTGCAGAGGAGATTCGACAGGAGCGCCGCGTCGCGGACACGATCAGGTCGGTGCGGCGACAACTGCAAAAGCGGAGAGACTTTCTTGTTACCGAGTGGGAGGCCGCCAAGTCCATCGCCGCGACGTTACGGAAGCAAGCTGAACGACGGCTGGACGCAGTGGCACAGGACTTGAAGCGCGAAATGTCCGGTGTCTTGGAGCATGGCGATTATTTCACCAGCGGCGCGGAAGACGGTGATGAACACAGCCATTACTACCGCCGTCAGGTCATCCAAACCGCGAAGGAACTCGACTATTTTGCGAACCCGCACATCTACCGGTCCTGGACTCGGATGGTGCTGCGCAATACTGATCTGACTGTGGTCTTGATCGCTTTCCACGGTATCGGCCGAGAGTTTCAGGGTGTACTTGCTTGTTCCGCGTCCTGGTTTCAGCGTGTGGAGACGGAGGACGGCGAGCGGGAAGTCGGCCCGGTCACGGCAGTGACAGACAGCGTCTTCCTGATCAATTACAAGGAACCCCTCGATGAGGCAGCCGCCCGGTTCTCATCCTGGCTGGAAGACGCTATCGTACGCAGTTTGAAGCTGTGGCAAGAAACCGCGCTGTGATGCCTGCGGGTAATCTGCGATTGATTCCATTTGCTTGAAATGAAATCTGCCGTCGCATCGGCTGATGCCATCACTGCTATCCGCTCCATTACTTCAATCAACTCTTGCCGATTTACTCTTCGACCAGCGGAGCGCCGCATTGGCGGCATCGCCACCGGCGCCGGGCGTTGAGAACGCCGCACTCCGGGCAGCGCCGGTACATGACCCGGGCGAACAGTTGGGTCAGAATCGCGCACCCGCCCAGGATCGCCACCACCACCAAGACGCTCAAAATCGTCGCAGCCATGAGAGTTACCGGATGGAAGAGGGCGCCCGAGCCAAGGCGGAACCGGAGCAGCAGGAGTTGGCAGAGTGAATCGAAGGAAAGGGACTGGCCCATCCCGCCCGGGAAAAGCAGTCTCGAGCCTGCTCCCGCAACCACTCGGTGACGTTTGGATGAGGGAGCAGGCCCTTTCTGTCGGCGCTGTAGTCCAATCCCTCCAGGACCTCGTCATAGGGTCCGAATCCGAATACCCGGAACGGGACGACCAATACCCTGCCCTGCCGGCTCTGCTTCGACACGAAACTCCGGATCCGTTCCTCGGCAAGGCGGCGTTTGTCTTCCCAGTCTTCCCTCAGGGTCTCGACCCGAACCTCCCGAAACGGGCCCAGGACCTTCAGTCCCCGGGCCAGGCTCTGCATCCGGTCCTTCCAGTACCGGTCACGGGCATCGGACCCGACGCCGTGCCCGATGACGAGCACCGATTCGGCCGCCGGAGATTCGCTCAATGCCCGTACCCGGTCCAACAACACATCACCGGCCAGCCGGGAATCCAACAAGCCCGCGTCGCTCAATATGACCTGGGACTCCACGTCGATGGGAGGCGGAATCTCCGATCCTCTCAACAGCCGGACCGCATCGCGGGTCATCTTGTGGTGATGATGATCATGGTGCAGGAAAAAGGGAGGCGGCTGGTCGCTCACGCCCAGCAGGTATTCGGTCTGGGAGAGAAAGGACCGGCCGTCCATGAAGAGCCGGACCACGGCGATCTTCCGCACACCCTGCTCTTCGAGCTGCCGGATGCCCTTTCGCAGGGGTTCCCGTTGCGCCATGCCATAGGCCACGACCACCGGACAGACCTTTTCCAGGGGCGCCACGGCCTCCTTGACGGCCCGGTTCCACGGCTCGTCGCCGCCGTGAGCCATGATCAGCAGTCCGGCGTCACGTGAGCCGCCGGCCCGCCCCGGGGACCCGGCGGCCCCGACTCCCATCAGCAGAACGCCCATCCACACCCATCGCCTCATGACCACACCCATCGCCAATTCGAACTCCCTGCCGAATGCGATTCCGACCGGCAGCGCATTTTTCGAGCCGTTTCGATCCCTGGTTTTCGCCGGGGCGCCATATTGAAACAGAACCGGTCCGAGATCAACATCGCGGGACCAGCCGTGAAGACCTGTCCCACATTCCTTGCCGATTTGCAGCGTACCAAATGAGGCCCATTCTGTGTTCAACACCCTGCCGGTCCTATAATCGAGCCTTCCGGGACACGGACCATGACCGGTGCGTCACCCGGTGAGGAACGGAGGCGAAGAGAACCGTGCCGATGGTTCGCCTGAAACTCCTGGTTCGAGACGATGCCGAGCGCCTCGGTAAGGAAACTCTGCAGGCATTGGCCGACGACCTCGGCGCATATTTCGAGTCGCAACCGGCGGGCACGTGGGTGGAGGCCGAATACCTTCCGCTCGAGCAATATGCGGAAAATCGATGCAAGCTTACGGAGGACGTGAAACCAACACTCGTCTACGTCTTGAGGCACGACCTGCCGAACGAGGAAGAACTGGCGCGGGAAGCCATGGATCTCGCCCGGATCGTGGCCAGGCGTTTGCAGCGGCCCCGGCGAAACACCCACATTTTCTACGAGCCGCCCGGCAAGGGACGGGTCGCATTCGGCGGCACGCTGGCCCGGTGAAATGGGTCGATCCCGGTTGCCGGCACCACGCGGGCGACCGCAAGGGTCGCCCCTGCGAACCGGTAGCGAAAATGGGGAGAGTCCGGCCGCGGACTTCATTGCCTGATATCAGACTTCCTTGCTATAGTGGCGCCCTCAACGGGTCCAGCAGAAGGAGCTACGGAAATGACCTACATTGTGACCGAAAGATGCGTTGACAACCGTTACACCGACTGTGTCGCGGACTGTCCTGTCGATTGCTTCTACGAGATTGAAGATCCCCACATGCTGATCATCAATCCGGACGAATGCATCGACTGCGACGCCTGCGTCTCGTTGTGCCCGGTCAACGCCATCTACCCTGAGTCCGAGGTGCCGGAAGAGTACGACGAGTGGATCGACATGAACGACCCGGAACTCTGCACCGACGACAATCGGATCACCGACACCGACGCGCCGCTGGACACGGCCATCACCATCGAAGAGGTGAAAGAAAGGGAGGAAGAGGATTTCGGCGAGGCCCTGGAGGATCCATCCAGCGCCGCACACTGAATGCTTCCCCTGTCTGTCCGAGGGTCGATCCCGGCCCCCTGGATTCGGACCGCCTGTTGTCTGAGGTCCCCCGGGATCGGGATGAGGTCATTCGAAGAATTTCGGGAGCCGGAACCCATCCGCCCGCGCCCTCGCTCCGGACTCAGATCCATTCCAGGCTCCGGCCGGCCGCGGGCGGGATTTCGCGGCGCCCGGCGGCCGAGGCGACAGTCATACCGTCCCCCTCTTCACCCTTCGAACTTCTTTTGGCCCGGCGGGTCCTCACTCCCATCCATGAGTCAGGTCCAATCTGGTCCGGAGGTGCAACCCTGAGGTCCGGTCGTAGTAGACTGGCGGAAAGCGTGCGGACCGGCTGACAGGAGACAACCAAGCGATGAAACGGAACAAGCTGAGAGAGGCTCTGAAGGCCGGAAAGCCCACCGTCGGGCCCCATATCCACAGTTCCTGGCCTTCGGTGGTGGAGATCATCGGACATACGGGCGTCTTCGACTACATCGAATTCGTTGCCGAGTACGCTCCGTTCGACCTCTTCTCCCTGGAAAACGTCTGCCGGGCGGCGGAGTTGCTGGGGCTCTCCTCCATGATCAAGCTGGACCAGGAACCCCGGCGTTTTCTGGCCCAACGGTCCATCGGCGCCGGATTCGACAGTGTCCTGTTCGCCGACTGCCGGAATCCGGACGACGTGCGGGAGTGCATCCGGGCGGTCAAGCCGGAAACTCCCGACGCCGGCGGGTATCACGGAGTCGGAGTGCGCCGGAGCAGCTACGTCCACGGTTCCGGGCAACCGGATTACGCTCAGCAGTTGGACGACGTGGTGATCGCGTTCATGATCGAGAAACGTTCCGCGGTTGACGCCCTCGACGAGATCCTGGCCCAGGGAGGCGTGGACATGATCCAGTGGGGTCCCGCCGACTATGCCCTGAGCATCGGCCGCCCCGGCGAGTTTCACGCGCCCGACGTCCGGGAAACGGAGCGGAGGGTGATCGCCACCTGCCTGGAAGCGGGGGTTCCGCCCCGAGCGGAGATCGAGAGCGTGGACCGGGCCAAGTACTACCTGGACCTGGGCGTTCGCCACTTCTGCATGGGCACCGACGTCATGATTCTGTATCAGTTTCTGAGAGACCAGGGAGAGAAGCTCCAGGACGAATTGGGAGAGACTCTCGGGAAAGCGCCGTAACCTCCCGGCGACGGCGCATCCGGGGGCGTGGTGATAGGCTGGCCGTTACAGACACACGGGAGGAGACAATGCATCGATCCAAATCCGTAACTCCGAGTCGCCGGTACTCTTGGGCCCTGACCATCACTCTCCTCGCCGGCCTGTGGGGATGCGCCCCGGCCCCTCCGCCCCCCGAAGAGGAACCGGCTCCGCAGTGGCCCGAACTGGCGGGCTACGAGGCCATGTCCATCCCCGAGAACAACCCCATGACGGTGGCCAAGATCGAATTGGGGAAACAGCTCTACTACGACCCCCGGCTCAGCGGAGACGGCGTTCGGTCCTGCTACGGCTGCCACCTGAAGGAGAACGGCCTGACCGACGGCAAGCCCGTGGCCATCGGGGCCTTCGACAAGACCCTGACCCGGTCCAGTCCGACCCTGTGGAACATCGGATACCACTCCGAGCTCTACTGGGACGGGCGCACCAAGGGGTTGGAAGCCCAAGTGAAGGGCGCCTGGCGCGGTGGAAACATGGGCGCTTCGGGCAAGGACGGCGCCCCCAGCATGGATGACGTCTGCGCCAAGCTGAACGAGATCCCCGGCTACAAGGAGCAGTTCCAGGCCATCTTCGGCGGCGAAGCCAATCCGGACCGCGTCGCCCAGGCCGTGGCCTCGTTCATGCGGACCATCGTCGCCGTGGGCTCTCCCTGGGTCCGTTTCCGGGAGGGCGACGAGTCGGCCCTGAGTGAAGCGGCCCGGCGCGGCTACACCATTTTCAGCGAGAAGGCCAAGTGCACCAACTGCCACGACGGCCTGCTCCTGACCGACCTCCAGTACCACAACGTGGGCATCGGCATGGACGCCGAATCGCCTGACATCGGCCGGGCCAAGGTCTCCGGCGACGATAAAGACACGGGCGCCTTCAAGACCCCCACCCTTCTGGACATCGCCGAATCGGCGCCCTATTTCCACGACGGGAGCGCCGCCACCCTGGAAGAGGCGGTGGACGTGATGCTGGCCGGCGGCAAGCCCAACCAGTGGCTGGACGAGGAGAACCTCCGGGACGCCAAGGAAGCTGAGCTGACCGAAGAGGAAGTGGCCGATCTCCTGGCCTTCCTGCGCGGGCTCAACGTCGACTACGACGTCAGCGCGCCGGAGCTGCCTTGACAGTCCGTGGCAAAAGTCGTCACGGCATTCGACCGTCCCTGCATCCCGGCGGACGGCGATGCGATTCGGGAGGGCGACCACAAGGGTCGCCCCTACATGCACCCGAATCGCGCCTTGTCCGGCGGGCGCAGGAACGGTTTCGGTGCTCGCGGGACTTTCACCACGGACTGTTGACCGGCGGCGAGAGCAGGCAGTCGTCGTTCACCGGAGCGATGGGCGTGAAGTCCCGGTGAGCGATCCACTCCGGCCGTTTGAACCTGCGGATGTGGTTGCTCACCTCGCAGAGGCTCAGATAGACGATGGTCCGGTTCCAGGGACTGATGTTGGCCGGACTCGCGTGGACCAGGTTTCCGTGGAACATGATCACGGATCCGGGCGGTCCCAGCGGAACCTCGATCCCTCCCTCGTCAGCCAACCGGGTGATGGTCGCCCGATCCAGCGTCCAGAGCGGGTAGCTCGTGCTCTCCAGGTCGTGTCCCGCCTGCAGGACGCCCAGCTTGTGACTTCCGGGAATGAACATGAGGGGACCGTTGGCGGCGGTCACCTCGTCCAGGAAGACCGCGATGTTCATGGCGCGGGGCTCGGGCATGTGGTCGTCCCGTTTCCAGGTCCCGTAGTCCTGATGCCATTGCCAGACGTCGCCGTCGAAGGCGGCCTTGGCGTTGACCTTGAATTGGTGCATGTAGACCGGCCCGCCCAGGATCTGCATGACCGGCTCGATGAGCCGGGGATGGGCCCCCAGGAGGCGGAACGGCTCGCTGTAGGTGTGGGCGGCGAAGGCCGTCCGGGCGGCGCCGCTGCTCTCGCGCCAGACTTCGGGCCGGTCCAGCTTGTAGACCCGCTGCGCCTCCTCCCGCAACGGCTCCACCTCCTCCACCTTGAACCGGCCGGGCAGATACAGGAACCCGTTTTTGCGGAAGGCTTGCAACTGTCGGCGGGAGAGTCTCATCCGGATGGAATCTACCATAGATCCCGGGGAACCGGCACGGGCGAAGACGGCCAGAGGAAGAGGGGCACTGCAAGTGCCGGAGACGGACCCGGCCATCCCGCGAACACCAGGGCCTGAGGACAGGAGGAGTCATTCCCAAGCATCCCATCAGCGGCAACGTCCAAGGCATCCGGGCCTCTCAACGGCGGATGCTGGAGCGTACCTACCGCCGCCGCGTCCCTCCCCAGCAGGCCGTGACCCCCGAGCTGGCGCGGCATCTCACTTCCGCCTCCCACGACCTGGGCCGGGAAGTCGGGGTCCTGATCGGCCGCGACGGCAACGTGCGCAACGTGATCGTCGGCAGCGCCCGGGGACTCATGCTGCCGGACATCGGCCGCCTCCGAGGCGGGACCGGGCGATTTCGCGGCCTGCGGCTGCTGCACACGCGCCTCCGCGGTTCGGCCCTCAACCGCGACGATCTGAACGACCTGGTCCTGCTGCGCCTCGACCTGGTCGCCGTCATCGAGGTGCTGGAAGGGGGCTTGCCGGGACAGGTGGAGGCCGCCTACCTCGATCCCGGATCCCTCGCCGGCGGTGGCAACGGGGATTCCGCGGCCGAACCCTTCCTGCGAATCCGATCCCGTTCGGTGCACGACCTGGACCTGGATTTCCAGGCCACGATCCAGGCGCTGGAGCGGGAGTTCGCCCGCCTGGCCCGGAGGACCCGCGGACCGAAAGGCGCCGAGCGGGTCATGGCCGTCGGCCTCCGGCCCGAGGACGCCCACTTTGCCGAGACCCTGGAACTGGTCCGCTCCGCCGGCGTCACCCTTGCAGGGCGCATGCGCCAACGCAGGCCCAGAATTCATCCGCGTACCGTTCTGGGCAAGGGCAAGCTGGAGGAGTTGGTCCTGGAGAGCATGCGCTGCAACGCCACGGCGGCCGTCTTCGACATCGACCTGAAACCGGCGCAGGCGCGGGCGTTCGAAGACCTGACCGGCCTCAAGGCGGTGGACCGGACCCAACTGATCCTGGACATCTTCGCCCAACGCGCCCGCAGCGCCGACGGAAAGCTCCAGGTCGAACTGGCTCAACTGAAGTACTCCCTGCCCCGTCTGACCGAGAAGGACGAGGGCTTGTCCCGCCTCACCGGCGGCATCGGGGGCCGCGGACCGGGCGAAACGGTCATGGAGATCGGCCGGCGGCGGATTCGAACGCGAATCCGGCGGCTGGAGAAGCGGGTCGAACATCTCTCCCGGCAGCGCGAGCTCCGGCGCAGGCGGCGGCGCCGCCAGGGGCTTCCGGTCCTCTCCATCATCGGCTACACCAACGCCGGCAAGAGCACCCTGCTGAACGCCCTGACCAACAGCGTCGTGAAGGCCCAGGACCAGCTCTTCATGACGCTGGACCCCACCAGCCGGCGCCTGCGTTTCCCCCGGGAGGGGGAGGTGCTCATCACCGACACGGTGGGATTCATCGCCGAGCTGCCTCAGGACCTGATCTCCGCCTTCCGGGCGACGCTGGAAGAGCTTGCGGACGCCAACCTCCTGCTCCACGTCATCGACGCCGCGGACCCGGAGTTGGACGACAAGATCCGGGCGGTGGAGATGCTGCTGGTCGATCTGGATCTGAACCGGATCCCTCTGGTGAAGGTGTTGAACAAGATCGACCTGTTGCCCCCGGAACAGGTGAACGCCCTCTGCGGCCGGATCGGTGGACTGGCGGTGAGCGCAACCCGGCGGCAGGGACTGGCGGAATTGGTGAAGACCGCCGAGGACCGGCTGTCTCCGCCTGAAGCTCCGGGGTGGGATAACCGCTACGCGAGGCCGTTTTAGGCGCCGGGCGTCACCGCAACGGATTCTGGTACCAGACCACGTTGTTGCTCTGTCTGCCGGCGACGAGCAGGTCCAGGTCGCCGTCCCCATCCATATCCACGGCGCGAATATCGTAGGATTCCTGATCCCGGTCCAGGACATGGACCCGGAACCGGCCCGAACCGTCGTTTTCGTACCAGGCGGCCATCTTCTCTCCGAAGGCGCAGGTCGCCGCATCCATGTCGCCGTCCTGATCCAGATCGGCCACGGTCAGGGCGTGCGGTTCCCGGATCTCGGGATGGATGTCGTGGATCGTCCAATGGGGCGCCTCGAACCAGATCACACCCTGGGCATGGCCCCGGGAGGCCACGAAATCGACCCGGCCGTCTCCGTTGACGTCGGCCGGATGGATGTTGGTGGCTCCGGGCTCGAGGCCTCCCAACCGGTGCCGCTTCCAGGCCGCTTCGGGATCGTCGGGGGCTTCCCACCAGGCGAACCAGTTCCCCAGGCCAGTCGTGTCGGAAGGACCTCCCTTGGCGGCCGCGGCGGCGTCGGGACGCCCGTCTCCGTTCACGTCTCCGAATCCCAGGTAGTGACTGAGTCCCGGCGCGTCCCGGTGGGCGAAGACGAAGCGATGCCATGACCCGGCTGTTTTCGGATTCTCCGGAACCCGGTACCAGACCAGGGATTCCGGGTAGGGACCCTTGGGCCGGGCGCTGGTGGCCAGCAGATCCAGGCGTCCGTCCTGGTCCACGTCGCCGGTCAACAACCCATGAATGCCGTTGACCTGATCGTCCACGAGCCGTTCCTTCCAGGCCTCGGATTCCGGATTCTCGGGTTGTTCCAACCAGGTGATCAGCCCCGGCTGGTAGCGGGCGCCGATCCAGTCCAGGTCGCCGTCGCCGTCCACGTCCAGGACCTCGCTGTGGATGAAGTCCCTCTCCTCCTCCGGTCCCAGAGGGATCTCCTTCCATTCGGGAGCCACCAGCAGCCGGGTCCGTCCGCTGCTGTTGGTGATGACGTCGGGCAAGCCGTCCCCCGTGAAGTCTCCGCCCACGGCAGTGAGCGCCGAGCCGCCGGAATAGACCTGGTGCTTGCGCCACTTCCCTTTTCCGCCGGAAGTTGCCGAAACCGGATCCGGAATCAGGGAAAGCGCCGCCATGACCGCAACTGCGGGCAGGAATCGAGAGCCACGGAGTCTCGATGCCTGCGTCGGAAAAGGGTGATCTGTTTGAATCGAATGCATCATTCCTCCTGCGAACACCGGAACCGCCGAGCGCCTGGACCGAAAGGATTCGCCATTCGCGCCGGCTGAAGACTTTCCCGGCCGAAAGTCAGTCTATTCGGAGGATCGGCAGGGGTTCAACCGCGCCCCGTGCCACCGCCACGAGAGGTTATACTCTCTGGCCATGCGCTGGGGCATGGCCTGGGCCCTGATCCTGCTCCCGATGTGCCCGGCTCTGAGGGCCTTGGACGGAAGACTTCTCTTCCCCGACGGGACCCCGGTGGCAGGAGCCCAGGTCACGATCCTGGAACATCCCGGTCAGAGCCGAACCGACCAGGAGGGGAGATTCCACTGGTCTCCCGACCCTCCCGTGCCCTTCGAAGTCCGGGTCGAACTCCCCGGCGGACACGACACCTTGCACGCCGTCGTGCGGGAGGAGGTCCCGGAAGGGACGCTCGAGATGGTGGTCCGGCCGTTGTTCCGGGAGGACCTGACGGTCACGGCCGGCAACCCCGCACGCACCGGAACCACGCCCGCCGGCGCCTTGGACCTGGTGACTCGCGAGGACCTGGATCGGAGCCGGCCGACCCGGCTGACCGAAGCGATCGAGGGAATCCCGGGCGTGGGCCGGATCTCGGCGGGGCACGCCGGCGTGCCCTCCATTCGGGGCCTGGCGCGGGGCCGGACGTTGATTCTGCTGGACGGCGCCAGGGTCATCTCGGAGAGAAGAGCCGGGCCCAGCGCGTCGTTTCTGGATCCCTTCTTCCTGGACCGGGTCGAAGTGGTCCGGGGCCCCGGGTCCGTCGCCTACGGGTCCGACGCCTTCGGCGGCGTCATTCACGCCCTGACACGAAAACCGAACCCGGAATCTCCTTACGGAGCCCGATTCATGGGAAGCCTCGGCACGGGAATGCCCGAGCAGAGCGCGGGTTTGGAGCTGAGCCGAAGTCTTGAGTCGGGTTCCGTCTTCTTCCTGGGGAGCCTGCGGAACTATGGCGACTACCGCAGCTCCGGAGTCACGGTGGACAACTCGGCCGCCCGCAATCGCTCGTTCCTGGCCGGCACCCGGCTCCAGGTCGCAGGAGGAGAACTCTCCGTCGGCTGGCAGACCGACCGGGGCCACGATCTGGGCCGGCCCACCTTGCGCTCGCCCCGGATGCGAACCTTCTACCCGGAAGAGAGTTCCGACCGCATGAACGTCGCCTTCGAATCGAGACCCGTCGGCGGCTTCGAGCAGATCCGGATCGAGGGGTCGACGGGCCGATACGCCCTCATCACCGACCGGGAACGCCTCCCTTCACCGAACCGGGGCCGCCAACTGCAGAGGTCGCGAGTCGCCGCCCGTCACTTCGATTTTCGCGTGCAAGCCGCCGCCCCATTGGAGTGGACCCGGCTGGAGCTGGGGTTCGACGCCCATGGCCGCTTCGGACTCCGTTCCGAAAACACGACCCGCAGCTTCGATGCCGGGAATCGACCGGCGGGCGCCCATTTCGACGCCTCCATCGAGGATGCGGCCCGCATCGACCTGGCTCCGTTCCTTGCCGCTGAAATCCCGATCAATTCCCGTCTCTCCGTATGGGCAGGCGGCCGCTGGGATCGGGTCGCCAGCGCCAGCCGCGGGTTGCTGGGAGAATTCAAGAGGATCGGACGGGCGTTCTCCGGTTACCTGGCGCTCATCGCACATCCCCTCGCCCCGCTCCAGCTCACGGCGCAGATCTCCCGGGGCTTTCGGGAGCCGACACTTTCGGACCGCTACTTCCAGGGGGTCAGCGGCCGGGGCCTGGTTCACGGCAACCCCCACTTGGCCCCGGAAACCAGCCGGCAGTGGGACCTCTCGGCCCGTTGGTCCGGATACGACTGGCGCTGGGAACTGTTCCTCTACCGGTACGAGATCCGGCAGTTGGTGGAGCGTTTCGAAACGGAACCTCAACGGTTCTTCTTCCGCAATCGGGGATCGGCCCTGCTGAGCGGAGTGGAAGCGGAACTGCATCGCCACATCGGAGAGGGGTTGTCCGTGGGTCTGGGAGGACACACGGCCACGGGCCGCACCCGGGCGGACGGGAACCCGCTCGACGACGTCCCTGCCCCGTCACTCACCCTGATCGCCGGCAAGACGCTGGGTTCCCGAAGCCACCTCCGGCTCCATGGCCGCGCTTTCGCCCGGGACTCGAGAGCCGGCCCGACAGAGACGCCCACCCCGGGTTTCGGCACCCTGGATCTCTCCTGGACCTGGCTGTTGGACTCCCGGACCCAACTCCGGTTCCTGGTCAGGAACCTCACCGGCAAGGACTACCCGGCCAGCCCCGACCGCTGGTCCGTTCCGGCGCCGGGACGGAGTCTTCTTCTGAGCCTCATGTATGTTCTCAGTGATTAGGAGCCTGCGCGGCAGAAATTGATCTGCTGCGAAAGCGTATAATCGGTCCATATTTCCCCGATTTCTCGGCGAATAG
>JAJDTT010000261.1 GCA_022827025.1 Acidobacteriota bacterium | reverse complement strand
TCGAGCCGCCGAGCTTCGAGTACACCCAACGCTCGAAAGAGGGCGCCAAGAATGACGCCCCTCCAAACGAGCAGCGACCCTGAGGTCGCCGATTGGGAAAAGCCTCTCGGAGCGGCGTGTTTCACGCGCCGACTGGGATCGGCGTCTGGAGCGGCGTCGTCCTCGGCGCCGTCTGGGATCGGCGTCCTTCCGGGCGCCGGGAATTGCGACGTGGAGCGGCGACTCAGCCGGGGAACGATGCGACCCCGCAGGGCACCCACAAGGGGTGCCCCTACGGTCGTCGGGGATTGGAAGTTTCAAAGGAGGATTACGCAGGCGCGGCCGTGGTCACGAATACTTCCTCGGCGCCAGACTGAACGGTTCGCGCGCGAACACACGGCGCACCATCGGCTCGAAGAACTCCAACGGCAGCGATTCGTAGTCGGGATCGAATGCGCACTGGTCCCAGCGGTGACAGAAGTCCACGGCGTCCTGGTACCAGGGATGGTCGCGATACTTGTCGCGCGCATTGCGGTCGCCGCCCACGTGGTGGGCATAGTAGTAGTACTGGAACAGGCCGTGGTGCCGGACGATCCAGTACGTTCGCTCGGTCACGTAGGGGCGCAGCAGCAGCGCGGACAACTGGCCGTGGCTGTGTGGGGCCAGCATGTCGTCGATGTCGTGCAGGAGCGCCGCCACCACCAGCTCCTCTTCCGCGTCGTCGCGGTAGGCGCGGGTGGCGGTCTGCAGAGAGTGCTCCAGCCGGTCGACCTGGTAGCCGGCGAGCGAACCGGACAACTCGCGAAGATACGCCAACACTCGGTCGGCGGTGCCGGCGGCGAACTCTTCCTCATATTGCCCGAGCAATTCGTAGTCCTCGCGGGTGCCGTCCGCCATACTGGTGAAGCTCACCGTCGGACCGCTCGGCTTTGCCATGGTGCGCATGTTTGTCACTCTCCCGATCAGGATTTCTTGCGATGCAGCGTGCTTGAAAGCGCAGGGTTTTGTCAAGGTCGCCCGACCTGGGAGCCTGCGCGGCAGAAATTAATTGGAGGGGGGACTTTTAGTCCCCCCGTAAGAGTGGGGGTTCTGCTGCGAAAGCGTAGAATCGGTGCATATTCGTGCGATTTCTCGGCGAATAGAACAACTATGCACCTCCAAATCGTGAAAATCCGGCCTCGATTCTCCACTTTCTCGCTACGATCATTTCTGCCGCGCAGACTCCTGGCCCGGTGCTTGACACGCGGAGGAAAAGCGCACCTAATGCTCGAAAGCTTTCACGTGAGCTTGGGGCTCAACGCACGAATGCCCGGAGCGGCTGCGGAAGCGCATGCTCCCGGCCGGTCACAACGGATTGAGGGGATCGAACATGCATCAACCGATCAGCGTGGACCAGTCCGACAGGATCGTCCCGATCAACCTTCGCCAGAGCGGCCGCACGCCGGCCGAACTGCTCATTTCCACCCGCGTCAGGAAGTCTCCCTATTGGCATCTGTCGCATGAAGCGGGCTGCTGGCGGGCCACCGTGTACAACCGAATCTACCACCCCCGCGGTTACGTGCGGCCCGAGGACGGCGGCGCGGCGGCGGAGCACGAAGCGCTGACCCACGACGTCACGCTGTGGAACGTCGCAGTGGAGCGGCAGATCCGGGTCAGGGGACGGGATGCGGAACGGTTCACCGACTACGTCATCACCCGGGACGCGACGCGCATCGAGCCGATGCACGCGAAGTACGTCATCGTCTGCAACGAGAAGGGCGGCATCCTCAACGACCCGGTGCTGCTGCGGCTCTCCAGGGACGAGTTCTGGTTCTCGCTTGCCGACTCCGACATCCTGTACTGGCTCCAGGGCGTGAACGTCGGGCTTCGGATGGAGGTGGAGATCGACGAGATCGACGTCTGTCCCGTGCAGATCCAGGGGCCGAAGTCGCTCGACCTCATGACCGACCTGGTGGGCGCGGGCATCCGGGACATCCCCTACTACGGGCTCATGGAGGCGCAGATCGCGGGTTGTTCCGTGGTGGTCTCCCAGTCCGGGTTCTCGGGGGAGAAGGGGTACGAGATCTATCTTCGGGACGCCACCCTGCACGCCGAGAAGCTGTGGCGCGCGGTGCTTGACGCGGGGGAGAGGCACCAACTGATGGTCATCGCGCCGGGCCACCAGCGCAGGATCCAGGCCGGGATCATGTCGTGGGGACAGGACATCGACCACGAGACGAGTCCGTTCCAGTGCAACCTGGCCTACCAGGTGCCGCGCCGGAAGGCGGGAGACTACATCGGGCGGGCCGTGCTGGAGCGTCAGCGCGCCGAACTCGACGCCGGGCGTTGTCCGTTCGCGATGGTCATGATCGGGATGACGCTGGGCGGGAACCCCATTGACGAATACGCCCCTGACTTCTGGCTCGTGTCGGACGCGGACGGCGGCGACCCGATCGGCTACCTCACGTCCCCATGGCACGCCCCCGAGCTGGGCTGCAACATAGCGCTCGGGTACGTGCCCCCCGGGAAGTCGGCTGTCGGCACGGAGCTCACGGTGTGGTTGCCCGACGAATACGCGAGCGAGCCGGGCCGGCCGGACCGCGCCCGGGTGTGCGAGGTTCCCTTCCGCCCCTCCGTGAACCCCAGCGCCCGCGAGCTGGCGCTCGCCCGGGGTCTGGACGCGACGGTTTAGGCGCCCGCATCCGCGAGGAGGGGCGTGCGGAGCGGCGACTTTCTAGTCGCCGACCTGGGACAGGCGTCTTTTAGGCGCCCCGGATTCTTTCGCCGTATTGTCACGCTGGAGACCGGCGCCCGGAAGGACGCCGATCCCGGATCGGCGCGTGAAACACTCCACACTCCACAAAGGAAGAGAGAAGGTGACTGTCCCCTTCTTCTGCGCCAGGAGGGGCGACTTTCCAGTCGCCCCATATTCTTTCGCCGTATGGTCTCTCTCGAGCAATCTCGTCCGCCGGTGCCGGGCGGGCGACCACACAAGGGTCGCCCCTACCCCAACCGTCCCCTTCTCCTGCTCTAGAATAGAGGCCGCCAACAACAGAACCTCAACCCTCCCGGAGGACCGTCCTCATGCAGATCGAACGTGTTGAAGTCATGGTCGTGGCGCCGAAGGTTCAGCGTTTTACCTGGTCGCACGACCTGGATGAACAGTACATGACCAATACCATCGTGCGGATCACGACGAAGGACGGCCACGAGGGCGTCGGCGGGGTGACGAATTGCACCTCCTATGATTTCGAACGCTACACCTGCGAGACGTTGCGGCACCTGATCCCCGCGGTGATCGGCCGGGACGCAACGGAGCGCGAGGAGATCTGGCAGAGTCTGTGGCCTCGGGTCTTTCCCCTCCCGCCGCAAGCTCTGTCTGTCATTGACATCGCGTTGTGGGACCTGAGGGGCAAAGCCGCCGGACAGCCCATCTACCGGCTCTTGGGAGGGGCAATGGATCGAATCCCGGCGTATGCCAGCACGCCGATGCTGGACGACGTGCCGGCGTACCTCCGCTTTATCGAAGAAATGATGGAACGCGGCTTCCGCGCGGTGAAGTTCCATTGCTGGTGCCTGCCGGAAAAAGACCTGGAACTGGCCCGAGCGGCGAGCAAGGAATTCGGCAACGACGTGGCCTTCATGTTGGACGTGGAAAACAACTACGACTTGCAGAGCGCCATGCGCGTCGGGGAGGAGCTTCACGACCTGGGATTCACCTGGTTCGAGGCTCCGCTGTTCGACCATGACCTGCCCGGTTACCGCGAACTGACCAGCACCCTCCAGGTTCCGGTCCTTCCCTCCGGGAATTGGCTTCAAGACCTGACGGCATTCCGGTCCGCACTGGAGACCCGGTGTTGGACGGCGGCGCGGACCGACGTCACGGTCGCCGGCGGGTTCACGGGGGGCCGGAAGTATCTGTCCGCGGTAGAAGCCGCGGGCATGAAGTGCGAGATCATGTCCTGGTTCAACACGCTGGTCTCATGCGCCAACCTCCACCTGATGCTGGGGACAGGGCTGAGCACGTATTTCGAGCAGGCCGTCCCTTGGGAACCCTTCGAATACGGTATGCATGACGTGATCCGGACCGGTCCGGACGGACATGTCGCCGCGCCCTCGGGGCCCGGACTGGGCGTGGAAGTCGACTGGGACGCCATGGAAGCGGCGACGATCCACCGCCTCGATTCCCGGTCGCTGTCGTAGCGCGGAGTGGGAGCGGGGGTTTTTAACCCCCGAACGCCCAAATTGCCAATGGGGCTCGAAAGCATGGGCCAGCGGGCGTTTGGAACGTCACCAGTCCCATTCGTTCAGGACCGATAGCCACGATCAAGCGCGAAGGATTCGCGGCCTGTAGGCTCTCTATACTTCCGCGATTTCGATAGGCGGACATAATCGAGATGCTGTACGAAACGGAGACAGGCGACGCCGTCATTCTCAAAATGCGTGATGAATCCACCGGGTTCGGATCCAGGGCAGCCGGACGACAACTGCGCAGGAAATGCGTGAATCTGCTGAACGCAGAATCGAAAAAGCCGTTGTTGCTGGACTGGACCGGTGTGCCATTGGTGTCCAGTGGCTTTGCCGATGAACTTGTGGGCAAGCTGTTCGTGAAACTTGGCCCTCTGGCGTTCTCGGCTCGGGTAAGGAATCTCGGCATGGATGCCGTGGTGGGTGGTCTTGTCGACAAGGCCATATTGCAGCGAGCGGGACAAGTAGCCAACGGTACAGTCGTCCCAGGCGACATTGGGTAACGAGCGCCGATGGCGTGTGGAGGGACCTGCGCGTCGAGGCGCCCTCTACATTTGCTTGTCGTCCAATCCTCGTCTCCGATCCGTTCGACAGTATCGTTTCTAGTGTACTGTTCCTCAAAAAGACGTAGGGGCGACCCTTGTGGTCGCCCGCCCGGCAACGGCAGCCGAGTCGTCCCGGGGGGAGCTTTGTACTGGTGGCGTGACTTGGACCGAAGAGGGCACCCACAAGGG
>JAJDTT010000005.1 GCA_022827025.1 Acidobacteriota bacterium | reverse complement strand
TCGAGCCTCGATTTCGAATCTCCGTAGGGGCACCCCTTGTGGGTGCCCTCTTCGGTCCAAGTCACGCCACCAGTACCAAGCTCCCCCCGGGACGACTCGGCTGCCGTTGCCGGGCGGGCGACCACAAGGGTCGCCCCTACGTCTTTTTGAGGGACAGTACACTAGTCCGCCTCGAATGGCGCCGCGAAAGGTTCCAGGGTCAGAGAGGTCGGGCGGTTCGTCAGCAGTTGGGACATGAGCAGGCCGGAGGCCGGTGAAAGCAGCATTCCATTGCTGTTATGCGCCGTGGCGACATAGAGGTTTTGGAAGTCCTTGAGTCGGCCGAGATAGGGTCCACCCCGGCGAACGGCCGGCCGCAGACCGGCCCATGAGGTCACGAACGTGGCATCCGACAGGCCCGGGGCCACGTGAAAGGCCCATTCGAGCAGCTCGAGGACCCCGTGGACGGTGCTCGTCTTGTCGAAACCGACCGCTTCCTCGGTGGCGCCCACCAAGAGCTTTCCGTCGCTTCTCGGCACCAGGTAGTGGCCGTCGTTGTTCACGATCTGACCCAGTTTTCCCGGCAGCGACTCCAGGAGCACGATTTCGCCCTTGGAGGAGTAGACGGGCAGGTCGACTCCCACCCGGTCGCCCACCAGACCGGACCAGGCTCCGGTGGCCAGGACGAAGCTTCCCCCTTGGATTCGCTCCTCGGGAGTCAGAATGGCGGTCACGCGTCCGGACCGGACCTCCATGCCCACCACCGGACTATGTTCCAGGATCCGCGTTCCCAGCCTTTGGGACGCCAGCGAGAGTGCTCGCACCAGGCGGGGAGGCCGGATGGAGGCGTCTCCGGGGAAACGGATCGCGGCCCGGGCCTCCCGATTGAGCGCCGGCTCCAGCTCGAACAGATCGGCCGGTTCCAGGAATTCGACCTCGAGGCCGGTCATGACGGATCCTCGATAATAGTTTTTGGCTCTCTCGACCCCTTCCTCGTCCAGAAAGATATGAACACCGCCGCTGGGCCGATACTCGGGATCGACTCCGCTCAGCTCGATGAGCTCCTTGACCAGAGGCTCGAACAGATTCCTGCTCAACGTCGCCAAGCGCTCGTAGGGATGGGTGCTGGCGGGACGACCGTGGGTCAGGATGCCGGCGGAAGCCCAGGAGGCTTCTTGTCCGACCCGGCCCCGCTCCAGAATCAGGACCGGCACTCCCTCCTTGGCCAGATGGTAAGCAATCGAGCAGCCGATGACTCCTGCGCCGACGATAACGACGTCCGCAGACTCCGTCTTCTCCATGGATGGAATGAGATTATTCTAAGTGCATACCGAAAAAGCCACCACTGAGCCTGATCCATTACGGATGCTGCCTACCAGCGGAGCCGTCGCTGGACGAGATCAACCCCAGATCAGAGGGAGCCACCAATTGGCTGCCGCGAACAGCAGGATGGCGAAAACCAGGTTCAGGGCCAGCCCGGCACGGATCATCTCGCCGATCCTCAGGCATCCCGATCCGAAGACGATGGCGTTGGGCGGGGTGGCCACCGGAAGCATGAAGGCGCAGGACGCCGCCGTGGTGGCGGCCAGCATCAGCGGGTAGGGCTCCTCCCCGGTGGCGGCGGCGAGGGCCGCCATGATGGGGATGAAGATGGTCGCCGTCGCCGTGTTGGAGGTGAGCTCGGTGAGGAAGATGACCACCAGAGTCGCCGCCAATATCAGCACGGCATGAGGAAACCCTTCCAGAATCGACAACTGGTCGGCCATCCAGGCTCCGAGGCCCGATTTCTGGATTCCATTGGCCAAGGCCAGGCCTCCGCCGAACAGGACCAGCACTCCCCACGGTATCTCCTTGGCGTCGGACCATTCCAGGAGCTTCGGCTTCCGCGTCGAGAGGGCGAACAGCAGGAGCGCCCCCAGGATGGCGATCATGGTGTCGCTCACGTGCACGAGACCGATCCGGACGAACCCCTGGGGCCAGAGGCCTCGCAAGATCCAGAGGCCGGCCACGGACCCGGAGATCAGGAGCACCCTTTTCTCCGCGGTGCTCATCGCTCCCAGAGCGGCGAGTTGCCGCCGAATATGGCTGCTGCCGGACTCGGAACGGGTCTCGCGTCCCAGGGGACAGGCCATCCGGGTCAGGTAGAACCAGGCCAGGGGAACTCCCACGGCCACCAGCGGAATCCCGTAGAGCATCCAGTCCAGGAAGGTCACGGTCCGGTCCATGCTGGTCTCGAGATACCCGACGAGTATGGCGTTCGGCGGACTCCCCACGATGGTCCCCAGCCCTCCGATGGAGGCCGAGTAGGCCACTCCCAGCATCAGGGCCTTGCCGAAGTTGGAGCGGGAGTTTCCGTCGGGACCCTGCACCTGGATCACGACTCCCAGGGCGATGGGAACCATCATCACCACGCACGCCGTGTTGGAGATCCACATGGAGAGGAGCGCCGTGGCCGCCATGACGCCCAGGACGACACGGCGAGGGTCCAGGCCGAACAACCCGACGGCCCTGAGGGCGACGCGGCGGGCGAGACCCGATTTCTTGAACGCCGCCGAAAGCAGGAACCCGCCCAGGAACAGGAAGATGACGGGGTGGCCGTAGGAGAGGGTGACTTCCGTGGCGGGGACGACTCCGAACGCGGGAAAAAGGACGATGGGAAGGAGAGCGGTGGCCGGGAGCGGAATCGCCTCGGTCATCCACCAGCAGGCCATCCAGAGAGCCGCGGCTCCGACGGCCAGCGCCTCGGCTTGCAGGGCTCCCCGCCCCAGCAGGAGAACGCACACGTACAAAGCGGGGCCCAGGACCAAACCGATCCGCCGGACCCATCCGGATCCGGAATCGCCCTGGACGGGGGCCGGGCCGAAGTTTGAATTTCTATTGCTCGTCATGGGAATTCGGTTCCGAATCGAGAACTTACCAGTTCCGAGCCGGAATTTCGCACCTTTGGAGCGGCGACTTGGAGCGGCGACTTTCTAGTCGCCGACTGGGACCGGCGTCCTTCCGGGCGCCGGGCGTGGCGACATGGAGCGGCGGTGTGGCGGCGACATCCCTGTCGCCGAGGAGTATCCATGTTGCAATGGGAGCGGCGTCATCCGGAGCGGCGTCGTCCTCGGCGCCGTCTTACGACCTCGCATTCAAAAAAAACCGGGCGGCCGCATCGTCTCTCCCTCCCTCAGC